>NZ_JAGGPO010000023.1:0-104655 GCF_018613775.1 Arthrobacter sp. ISL-69 | reverse complement strand
TCCCGAAGCGGGTCAGGAAGGTCGCTTCCTCCATGGCGGAGTCCCCGCCGCCGACGACGATGATGTCCTGGTCGCGGAAGAAGAATCCGTCGCAGGTGGCGCACCAGGAGACGCCGTGGCCGCTGAACTTCTTCTCCTCAGCCAGGCCCAGTTCCTTGTAGGCGGAACCGGTGGCGAGAATGACGGCGGGTGCCTCGTAAATGTCGCCGGCACCGGTGACCACGCGCTTGAGGTGACCGGTGAGCGTGACGTCAGTGACGTCGTCGAACACCACCTGCGCACCGAATCGTTCAGCCTGCTGCTGCAGGCCGTCCATGAGCTCGGGCCCCTGGATACCGCCGGGGAAGCCGGGGAAGTTTTCGACCTCGGTGGTGTTCATCAGCGCGCCGCCGGCAGTGACCGACCCGGCCAGGACCAGGGGCCTCAGTCCGGCGCGGGCGGCATAGATCGCCGCGGTGTAGCCTGCGGGGCCGGACCCGATGATGATCAGCTGCTCGGTGCTCATGGAAGGCTCCTATGGGTGGAAGTCAGTGGCGAACGGGCGAGGGCTGTCCATGGCAACCTTCTCATCGCTGTGCGGAGTGCCTCCACAGAGGGCGTCCGTCGCGGTAGTTCAGGCGTGCCGGACTGCCCTACAAGACAAGATTGGCCCACTGGAACTGCAGGCACAAGGGGCGCCTGCCGTTCGGCTGGCATGCGTGCAACACCGCCATTGGACCCTTGTACACCCCTCCGGGGCGGAATAACGTTGAGGCATAGGGAGAGGTGGTCCGCGGTGGAAATCTACATGTGGTGGCTTGATCTGGATCTGGACAGCAAGGAATGGCTGCGCGAGAACCTTCGCACGGAGGAATTGCCGTTGCCCGTGCTCCAGGGAATTGCCGAGGCTGGCGGCCCGCACCCCGACACCCCCTCACGAGTCCTCACGGACGCGGACTGGGACTTTATCGAGACGCAGTCCGAATTCGTGGACTGACCTCCAGGGACGCACTTTGCCGCGCCGAAACCATTGCGGCCCCCGGGCTGGAGTGGTTGCATGGGGTGCATGGCCAGCGAAGAGAGTTATGTCCTAGCGATCGGAACGAAAAAAGGGCTGTGGCTGGCGACCAGCCCGGACCGGCGCGAATGGTCCATGTCCGGCCCGCACTTCCTGATGAGCGAGGTCCCCAGCATTGCCATCGATACCCGCAACGGCCGGACCCGCATCATGGTGGGTGTCCGCTCCGAGCACTGGGGCCCCACCGTTGCGCATTCTGATGACCTGGGTGCGACCTGGACCGAACCGGAACAGGGTGCCATCAAGTTCCCGGAGGGCACCGACGCCGCCGTGGAACGCATCTGGCAGATCTATCCCGACGCCGAATCCCGCCCGGGTGTGGTCTGGGCCGGCGCTGAGCCCATCTCTGTGTGGAAATCCACCGACGGCGGCGAACACTTCGAGCTGAACCGCGGCCTCTGGGACCATCCGCACCGCAGCGAATGGGGTGCCGGCTACGGCGGGGCGGCCGCGCACTCAATCGTGGTGGATCCGACCGGAGACAAGGTGCACGTCGCCATGAGCACCGGCGGCGTGTACAGGTCGCTCGACGGCGGGACCTCCTGGGAGCCGCGGAACAAGGGGATATCGGCCTACTTCATGCCGGATCCCAACCCCGAATTCGGCCAGTGCGTCCACAAGATCGCGGCGGACGCCGCCGTCGACGGCCGCCTCTACGCGCAGAACCACCACGGCGTGTACCGCACGGACGACAACGGCGAGAACTGGGAGTCGATTGCCGAAGGCCTCCCGGCTGATTTTGGTTTTGTGATGCTGACGCATCCCCGGCGGGCGGGAACCGCCTGGGTGGTCCCGCTGAAGGCCGACGGCGAACGCATCCCGCCGGACGGCAAGCTGGCCGCGCACAGGACGGATGACGCCGGCAAGACCTGGAAGCGCCTTGACTCCGGGCTGCCGCAGAGTGAATACAATGCCGTGCTCCGTGACGCTGCCTCGGTGGATTCCGCGGAACCGGCCGGGGTGTACTTCGGAACACGCGGCGGCTCCGTCTACGCCAGCCCGGACGAGGGCGAGCACTTCACCGAAGTGGCCTCACATCTGCCGGACGTTTTGTGTATCCGCGCCGCTGTGGTGTCCGCGTCCCTGCTGCCTGGCGCTCCGGTACCCGCTTAAGGGTCCGTTATGGCTGACATCAGCGTGGTGCTGCCCAGTGTCCTCCAGCCGCTCGCCGGCGGGCAGTCCATCCTGACTGCGCCCGCCGACGGGGCGGTGACTGTGGGGTTCCTGCTGGACTCGCTGGCCGGTGACTACCCGGTGCTTGCGAGGCGGCTGAGGGATGAAACCGGTGCCCTCCGCCGCTACGTGAATATTTACGTGAACGGCGACGAGGTCCGGCGCTTGCGGGGGCTGGAAACTGAAGTGGCCGGCGGCCAGGAAGTGGTGATCATCCAGTCCGTGGCCGGGGGCTGAGGGGCTCAGGCTACTCGCCAAACGCTGCATTCGTCCGCATTGATCGCCTTGCGCATTCCGGTCTGGCGGTCCATGATCCAGACGACGCCGATTCCCGGCGCAGTATCCTGCACCCTGCCCCGGCGGATCACTACGTCGTCATAGCTGGGACCAACCGACAGGCGGGCTTCGATCTCGTCGCCGCGGTGCAACTGGTCCAGGGCGCGAACACGGGTTACATGGGCTTTGGCTTCCTTCAACATGGCGTGGCCTCCTGAGCTGGAGCTTGGGCTTCTGCCTGCAATTGCCGGCATATCCAGTGTCCTGCGCCATTGTTGCCGCCGCGTTTCATGCCGGTAATGGGCGCGTTAGTTTTCCGCGCCCCCACTGTTTCGCGCCATGTGCCGCACGTCACTAAATACTATTGACAAGGGTTAGAATAAGCAATAGCGTAAGCGCCGTTCGGGCTCGCCGCGACCGGCTGAACCCGCTCACATCTTCGGGTACACCGCGTCCGGCAATGAGCGCCGGCCAATGAAGGGAATGCAATGAAGCTTCTTGAAACCAATGTCTCGCGCCGCAGCCTGCTGGCCGGTTTCGGTGCGACGGCGGTCGGCATCATCACGCTCACGGCCTGCGGCTCCGGCTCGGGATCCGCCTCCTCCGGCGCCAAGGACTTTGTGATGACGGTCTGGGGCGGGGATCCGGACAAGGCCGCCTACCAGGCCCGGCTTGACCTGGCGAAGAGCAAGTTCCCGGACTACAACATCACGCTCCAGATCATTCCGAACAAGGACTACGCGCAGAAGGTCCAGACAATGATCTCGGGAGGCACGGGGCCGGACATCATGCAGGTGGCCGAGGACGCCAACGCCTACAGCTCAAAGAACCAGCTGTTGCCGCTGGATGACTACATCTCCAAGGCTTCCTTGGACCTCTCCGGGACCTTCGGGCCGGTGGCCGAAAACTGGAAGTACAAGGACAAAACCTACGCCGTACCCGACCGCGCAGGCGCCATGATCCTGTACTACAACACGGCCGAGTTCGAAAAGAAGGGCCTCAAGGCGCCCACCGCGGACTGGACCTGGGACGAGCTGCTGTCCACTGCCAAGGAACTGACCGGAAACGGTGTCTTCGGATTCGGCGGCACTGAATGGTGGCCCATCTGGATGTCCTTCGCCTACCAGAACGGCGGCCAGATCATCGACCCGTCCAGCGGCAAGCCCACGGTCAACACCCCTGAAGTCATCGAGGCCCTCCAGTTCTGCCAGGACCTGGTCTACAAGCACAAAGTGGCACCCTCCAAGGTGGACTACGCCAACATGGGTGCCGGAGTCGGCGGCGACGCGGCCTTTGCCTCGGGCAAGGTCATGATGAACAGCACCGGGTTCTGGAACATCGGGAACCTTGCCAAGCAGGAAAAGATCAGCTGGGACGTTGCTCCCATCTGGCGCGGCAAGGAAAAGGCCATTTCAGCCTTCGGCTCCGGCCTGGCCGTGTCCCGCAGCAGCAAGAACCCGGCCGATGCCTTCAAGATCATTGAGTTCATGACCTCGGCCGAGGGCCAGCAGCCCATCCTGAAGCTGGGCCAGGACGTTCCGGCGCGCCAGGACCTGCAAAAAAGCCAGGAGTTCCTCAAGCCGTCCTGGCTGAAGGGGGATGTGGACATGCAGGTGTTCCCGGACTCGACGCCGTCGATCTTCAAGCCGCCGTTCATCCCTGAATGGAACGAAATGCAGAAGGCCATCACGGACGCCATGGCAGACTTCTGGCTCAACAAGTCCGACGCGAAGACCACCGCCGCCGATCTTCAGAAGCGCCTCGACTCGATTGTCAAGGCCTAGGAAGCCCCGACCAATGACAACTGTTCAGCAGAAAGCCCCCGCTCCGGTCCCCGCTCCGGCCGCGGCGCCGGAACGGGGGGCCGCCCCGCCCCAACAAAAAGCACGCCCCAGCTCCATGCGGCGCAAGGAGGCCAGGTTCTTCTGGCTCTTCATTTCGCCGTGGGTCTTCGGCTTCGCGGTTTTCCTCCTCGGCCCCATGCTTGCGTCGGTGTACCTGTCCTTCACCGACTGGGACTCCTTCACGGACCCCAACTGGGTGGGCGTGGCCAACTATGCACGCCTCATCACCGAGGACACGGTGTTCCACAAGACACTCTGGAACACCTTCTACTTCGCGTTCTTCTCCGTCCCGCTGGGCATGGGGATCGCGCTGTGGCTGGCGGCGCTGCTGAACAAGAAAATGCGGGCCAGGAAGATCTTCCGCACCTTGGTGTACCTGCCGCACCTGGTGCCGATCGTGGCGGTGGCCCTGATTTTCCAGATGCTCCTGGCCCCCGACTCGGGCCCCATCAACAAGGTCCTGGCACTATTCGGCATCGACGGACCGGCCTGGCTATTCGACTCCGACTGGGTGAAGCCGGCCATCATCCTGCTCTCCCTGTGGCAGGCAGGCGGAGCAACTGTCCTTCTCCTCGCGGGCATGAAGGGCATTCCGCAGGAGTTCTACGAGGCCGCGGAAATCGACGGCGCGTCCTCGGTGCGGCAGTTCTGGAGCATCACGTTCCCGCAGCTGACCCCCATTATCTTCTTCAACCTGATCATGGGCATCATCGGCGCCTTCCAGGTCTTCGCTCAGGTGTACATCCTGACCCAGGGCGGTCCGGACAACGCCAGCCAGATGGTAGTTCCGCTGCTCTTCAACGAGGCCTTCCGGAACTACCACATGGGCTATGCCTCGGCGATTTCCTGGCTCCTGTTCCTGATCGTCATGGCGCTGACCGTCCTGGCTTTCGTCACATCACGCAAATGGGTCTTCTACGAAACAGAGGTCAAGAACTAATGGCCGCACTCAAGGTCTACAAGAGCACGGGCTTCACCTACGCGTGGCTCCTGATCGCCTCCGCAGTCTTCTTCGCACCCCTTGTTTTTGTGGTGTCCATCGCGCTGAGCAGCGACCAGACGGTCAGCACGGGTAGCTTCTCGCTGTTCCCCACGGAGTTCCGCTGGGACAATTTTGTGCGGATCTTCCAGACTCAGCAGCCCGTGGGAAACTTCGTCATGAACTCGGTGATCATATCCGTGTTCTCCACTGTGGGGCAGGTTTTTTCCTCCGCACTGGTGGGCTACGCGTTCGCCCGATTGCGCGCCAAGGGCAAGAACATCACCTTCATGGTTGTCCTGGCCACCATGATGATCCCCGCGCAGATCACCATGATTCCGCAGTTCATCCTGTTCAAGGAACTGGGCTGGATCAACACCTTTCTGCCGCTGATCATCCCCAACTTCTTTGGCAACGCCTACAACGTCTTCCTGATCCGGCAGTTCGTCACCCGTCTCCCGGTGGAAATGGACGAGGCCGCCATGGTTGACGGCCTGGGGTACTTCGGGATCTTCCGCAGGATCGTCCTGCCCATGATGACCCCTGTGCTGATCGCCATCGCCATCTTCACCCTGACCTATACGTGGGGCGACTTCATGGGTCCGCTGATCTACCTCAACGAGGACACCAAGATGCCGCTCGCCCTGGGCGTCCAGCTCCTGACAAGCACCAGCCAGGAACTGCAGACACCGCCCTGGAACCTGGTGATGGTGGGCACCCTGTTCCTCTCGCTGCCCATGATCATCATTTACTACTTCGGCCAGAAGTACATGTACGAGATGAACATCTCCACCGGAAGCGCGGGGGTTAAGTAGCCATGAACTCCTCTTCAGGCGGTCCTGTTTCGCTCGAGGGCGGCAGGCTGATGATCGACGGCGAACCGCAGCTCCTGCTGTGCTCCTCGCTGTTCTACTTCCGGCTGCCGCCGGAGCAATGGCAGGACCGCCTGAAGCTGGTCCGTGAATCGGGCTACCGCGCCGTGGACGTGTACATTCCGTGGAACTTCCATGAGACGGCGCCGGGCGTGTTCGACTTCTCCGGGGGCCGGGACGTTGCCCGGTTCCTGGACCTCGCAGCGGCTGAAGGCCTGTACGTTATGGCCCGCCCCGGCCCGTACATCTGCTCCGAAGTGGACGGCGGCGGGCTCCCGGCCTGGCTCGGCCTGGACCCGGAGCTGAAGGTCCGGCAAAACGAACCGAAGTTCCTCGCCCACGCCCTTGGGTGGTACCGGCGGGTGCTGCCGCTCCTCGCCGAACGCCAGCACGGACGGGACGGGAGCATCATCCTGCTGCAGGTCGAGAACGAACTCGACTTCTTCGACTGCCTGGACCGGCCGGGCTACATGCAGGCACTGAACGAGGCGGCCGTCGCGGCCGGCATCACCGTGCCGGTCATCGCCTGCGCCGGGCAGGGCGACCTGTCAGCGGCAACGGGCGGAGCGCCGGGCGTGGTGCCCGCGGCCAACTTCTATCCGGACGATTCGTCACCGGACATCGAGGCCGAGGTCCTGGCGTACCAGCGCGAGCTGGAGGCCCGCGGCCTGCCGCTGCTGGTGACCGAGACCAACCGGCTGCACCTCACGCTGCGGCGCGAACTGCTCGCCGGCGCCCGGCTTATTGCCCCCTATCTGCAAAGCTCCGGCTGGAACTTCGGGCTCAACCCCTCCGCAGGAAACTGGGGAAACCCCGGAAACTTCATGACCCACAGCTACGACTTCGGCGGCTCCGTGTCAGCCGACGGTGCCAGGCGTCCGGAATTCTTCGAAGGACAGAAACTCGCCGGCGTGATCGAAGCACTGGGCACCCGACTCGCAGCTTCCGTCCCGGTGCTGGATGCCCCTGTGGAACTGGTGCCGGACTTCCCAACGTCAAGCATCCGTCCGGCGTTGGCCCTGGCCGGCGGCGGCCACCTGGCAGGCCTGCCCAACCTCTCCGACTGCACCGGCACCCTCCAGATCAAAACCGACGCCGGCGCCTTCGCCTCCGTGGCGGTGCGGCCGGGACAGTGCCCGCTGCTGCCCGTGAACCTCCCGCTGGGGGAGTGGGGCGTGCCCGCAACCCTGGAACTGGCGACGGCGGAACTGGTCGCCGTCGAGCCGACCGCAAGCGGGCTCGAACTCACTTTCACCGCGACACCGGGCGCCGTGCTGCTGCTGGCGCCCGACGGCGGACTGGAAACCGAATCAGGGCAGGCCGAGATCCGCGACGGCCGCCTGGTAGCGGACCTGTCAGCCGGTTCCGGCTCGGTGGTGTTCGACGGCGGGCCCCGACTTGTGTGGAGGACGGCGGATGCCACCGTTGGGACCCCGGGGATGAATGACGAGCCAGCGAACCTGGCCGGCGTCGTGCTTTCCACGGCCGCCACAGCAACGGCGGAGCTCTTCGCGGACGTGCCGTCAGCCGGGCATTCCACCGCACCGCCGCTCGAGGCCCTCGGCGTCCACGCCGGCCGCGGCCGATACCGGGCCGCGGTGCCGGCCGGCTGCACGCAGCTTCTGGTCGACGGAGCCGCGGACATCCTGTCGCTGACCTTCGCTGCGGACGCCGCCTCGGCGCCCCAAGCACTGGGAAGTCTGACCCCGTTCGGTGCTGCCGCCGTCGTCGACCTTCCGTCCGGCAACGGCGGCGAGCTCACCGCCGACGTCGAAATCTGGGGTCATTCGAACTTCGATGACGCACGGCTGCCGGCGCTGGCCCTGGGCTCCCTGCGCGGGCCCGGAACGGTCATGGCTGTTTCCCGGCGTGCCGACGTTTCCGGCCTCTGGCACGTCCACGGCGGCGGCCAGTGGGCGGAACCCGGCCGGGCCCTTCGCCGCTTTGGCGGCTGGAGCAGCACGCGGCTTGGCGTGGGCATCGAGTACCGGAAGACCATCCCCGCGGGGCCGGAGGACCGGAACTACCTGCATTTCGCCGGCCTGCCGTGCCCCGTGTCGGTTTCGGTGGGGAGCCCGTTAAAGGTGACGGTGACGCCGGAGAATCCGTACCTTCTCCTGCCATCCGGCCTCCTGCCATCCGGCCTCCTGCCATCCGGTGCTGCCGGATGGGACGTGGCAGTCTCCTTCCCCCACGATCCTTCCCATGGCCCGGGCCCCGTCACCCTCCTGTCCGGTTCCAGACTGCAGGACTGGTCGGTCCAGCCCCTGCCGCAGGATGAGCTCGATGAGCTCGCTGACCGTGCCGTGCCGGGTTCGGCGCCGGGCCGAGCGGTACCGCTCGACGTTCCTGCCGGTGCGGCCCGATGGCTGTGGCCGGACCTGGCGGAACTGCCCGCCGACCGGGGGTATTTCCTGAAGGCTGCCGGCTCCGGGCTGATGCTCAGCGCCTGGCTGGACGGCACCCGGCTTGGCCGGCTCCTGCTGGATCCGCCGGGCACGGACGGAACGCCGCCAATGCGGGGCGGCGACCCCGGTGTGATCTGGCTCCCGGCGCCTATGATGAAACCGCAGGCCAGACTCACCCTTTTGCTGGAAAGCCGCGGCACCTCCGCGGGCCGGCTCGAATCCCTGCTGTGCCAACCGGCGCACAGCTGACAATCCGACCGAAGCGAACGTAGAAGCAGACCATGACGAAGAGAACGTCCAAGGACATCCGCAACGAAAGCCGCTTTGCCCTGCTGCGCGGGCTCTACTCCCTGCGCACCGCGACCCGGCAGGAACTTGCAGCTTCAACCGGACTGAGTTTTGCCACCATTTCCAACATTGTCGGCGAACTGATCGACGTCGGCGTGCTCGTGGAAGCCGGCCGGGAGGACTCCGGCGGCGGCCGGCCCGTGACGCGGCTGAAGATCTCGCCGGACCGCGGCGCCCTGGTCGGGGTGGACATCGCGGAGACCTACATCCACGTGGACATCTACGACCTCGCCCTCGGGGTGATCGGCCAGGCCGAAAGCGAGCTGGCCATCGAAGAAAACGAACCCGCCGCGCTGGTGCGCCGCGTGGCCGGCGTCATTGACGAGGCCATGGCCGACGCCGGCATCTCCCGGGACCGCCTGCTGCGTGCCGGCGTCAGCCTTCCCGGCCAGGTGGACCCGCAACGCGGGGTTTCCGTGTTCGCCCCCAACTGGGACTGGCACGAAGTGCGGATCCAGTCGATGCTGGCCGAGGCCATCGGGCTTCCCGTCGACGTCGACAACCCGCTGCGGGCCATCGCCATTTCGGAACTGTGGTTCGGCGCGGGGCGCCTGGTCAACAACGTGGCCACCATCAACCTGGGCACCGGCGTGGGCGCCGGCCTGGCCATTGACGGAGACCTTGTCCGCGGCACCAGCAACACCGCCGGTGAATGGGGACACACCACACTGGTCTTCGGCGGCCGCCTCTGCCGCTGCGGGCGTCATGGCTGCGTGGAAGCGTACCTCGGTGTCCCCGGGCTGCAGATGACCATGGCGGAGATCAACGCCGCCCATGACCTCCTGACCGGCGACCGCCAGCGCGAGTTCGTGTCCGACGTCGCCAAGGGACTGGCCGACGGCGATCCTGACTGCATCGAGCTGATTGAAGTCACGGGCCGCTACTTCGCCGCCGCCCTGGGCAACCTGATCAACTTCATCAACCCGGATCACGTCAGCATCCTGGGCTGGACGGCCGGGAGCATCGGCGCTGAACTCCTCCAGGTCACCGAAAAGTACCTGCCCAACGAAATGTTGCCCAGCGCCGGCGCTGCCGTCCGCGTGGGCCTGTCCACGGTGGCCGGCAATTCGGTGACCCTGGGCATGGCCACCTTTGCCCTCGAAGGATTCCTGGAGCAGGTGGGGCTGCCGAGCCGCGGTTCCGCCAACCGGACCGCGGTGCGCAAGGCCACATCGCCGGCAGCGGGCGCATGAACCGGCCCCGCCTGGACCTGCCGGAACCGGACTACACGCTCTCCCCCTACACGGGACTGACCCGCGGACACTGGACCGGCTACGCCGACCATCTGCTGCGTGCCGTCCATGTCTACGGCACCGAAAGCCACGCGAACATCCACCTGCCGGGTGCCGTGAGCGCCTACGGCCGCAGCAGCGACTCCCTCGAAGCCTTCGCCAGGACTTTCCTGCTGGCGTCCTTCCGCATAGCCGGCGATCCCGAAGGGACAGGCTGGCTGGCCGACTGGTACGCCAAAGGACTGGATGCGGGGACCGACCCGTACTCGGCGGAGAGGTGGCCCCGGCCCGACGAACTGGGACAGGCCAAGGTGGAAGCCGCGTCCTTGGCCGTCGGCCTGGCCCTGACCCGCGAACACCTGTGGGACCGGCTTCCGCAGCGCGTCCAGGAACAGCTCATCGCCTGGTTCGAGACAGTCATCGGGGAGGAATACCCGCCCATCAACTGGGTCTGGTTCCAGATTGTGGTGGAGCAGTTCCTCGCCTCAGTGGGCGGACGCTACTCCGACGCGGATATAGAAGCCGGCCTGGCTGTTCATGATTCCCTCTACCAGGGCGGCGGCTGGTTCGCCGACGGCCCGGAGCGTTCCTACGACCACTACGTCGGCTGGGCTTTCCAGGTCTATCCGCAGCTCTGGGCACTGATGGCTCCGCAGGATCCCAGGGTGCAGGCCCGGGCAGCCACGGACGGCGCTCGGCTGGCGGACTTCCTGGACGATGCCGCCCACCTGGTGGGTGCTAACGGCGCCCCGCTGGTCCAGGGCCGCAGCCTGATTTACCGTTTCGCCGCGGCGGCGCCGTTCTGGGCCGGCGAACTCGCCGGCCACACGCGGCTGTCGCCGGGCCTGAGCCGCCGCGCGGCCTCCGGGATGCTGAACTACTTCGCCGGCCACGGCGCCATGGGCCAGGACGGCCTGCTGTCCATCGGCTGGCACGGCGAATTCCCCGGCATGAAGCAGTCTTATTCGGGAGCCGGATCCCCCTATTGGGCCGCCAAGGGAATGATGGGGCTGGCCCTGCCGGCCGATCACCGGGTGTGGACTGCCGTGGAGGAACCGTTGCCGGTGGAGACCGGCGACACCACCCGGCTGATCGCGGCCCCCGGCTGGCAGGTCAGCGGCACGGCCCGGGACGGCGTGGTCCGCATCCACAATCACGGAACCGACCACGCCAACAAGGGGGACATCACCGCCGATTCGCCCCTGTACGCTCGCTTGGGATACTCGACGCACAGCTTCCCGGACCTGGAACCGGAGTCGCTGGACAACGCCGTGACCCTGGTTGACGGCACCGGCCGACACACGCACCGGACCGGCTTCGAAGTATTGGGCCAGGCGGATGCTGACGGTGTGCTCCTCGGTGCCTCGCGCTGGTCCGCGAACTGGATCGACGCGGACCCCGACGGCGGACCGGACCACGGCAGCGGTGCACGCGGGCAATCGACCGCCGGCCCCGAACTTACCGTGCTGTCCATCAGCTGCGGCAACGCGGAGGTGCGGATCGTGCGGTTGGCGGGCGCGGACAAGTTTCCTCCGGTCCGGCTCCTGATCGGAGGCTGGCCCGTTACTCCGGATTCCGGCATGCTTCACGGTTCCGGGCTCCACAGCTCCGTAGTGCCTCTGGCTGGCTTTGGTAGGGAGCTCGACGACGGCGGCCACCATGTTGACCAGCGCCCCTCGCCTGTCGGCACCGGGCACGACATCCCGTGGGCGGGAACGTCCGGACCGGCGGCCGACGGCATATATGCCGCAGTGGTTATATTCGGATCTGAGGCTGCGCCGTCTTTGACAGTCCGGTACGTGGAGGATGCGGCTGGCGCCAGGTTCGAATTCTGCGGCGCCGGGTTCACCGGCAGCGAGTCTGTTGGCGAGTCAGCCGGAGCGGCGGAGCAGGCGCGGTCGGTAGGGCTCGGTAGGCTGCGCGCAGAATTTCCGGCGCAGAATCTCTGACCGCCCGTGTGGTCCCGCGGGTGATCCCTCCACGGTTGGAGGCGGCGGTGGGTCTTCCCAACCGCAGTCCTGCGAGTTATTCTAATGGCTGAAATAAGAGTTGAATTATGTCGGCGCCTACGTGGCTCGACGTCGAAGGAGACACCAAGATGGGACCCTTTGCCATAGGTGAGGAAGACTTCCTGCTTCGGGGCGAGCCGTTCCGCGTGCTGTCCGGCGCCGTCCACTACTTCCGCGTCCACCCGGACCTGTGGCAGGACCGGATCCGCAAGGCCCGCCTGATGGGCCTCAACACCATCGAAACGTACGTCCCGTGGAACGAACACGTCCCCCACCCCGGCGCCTTCACCGCCGAGGGCCAGCTGGACCTGGGCCGCTTCCTTGACCTGGTTGCGGCCGAGGGGATGCAGGCCATCGTCCGGCCGGGGCCCTTCATCTGTGCCGAATGGGACAACGGCGGGCTGCCGGCCTGGCTTTTCAGCGACCCGACAGTGGGGATCCGCAGCAGCGAACCCGGCTACCTTGCCGCCGTCGACTCCTTCTTTGCAGCGATCCTGCCCACGGTAGCGGAGCGCCAGATCGGCCGCGGCGGGCCCGTGATCATGGTCCAGATCGAAAACGAGTACGGCGCCTACGGCAACGACAAGCATTACCTGCAGCACCTCGTGGACCTGGTCAAACGCGAGGGGATCGACGTTCCGCTCTTCACGTGCGACCAGCCATTCGGCACCATGATCGAGGACGGGTCCCTTCCGGAGCTGCACAAAACAGGCACTTTCGGTTCACGCGCCACTGAGCGGCTCGAGGTTTTGCGCCGCCACCAGCCGAGCGGGCCGCTCATGTGTGCCGAGTTCTGGAACGGCTGGTTCGACAACTGGGGAACGCATCACCACACCACCAACGCCGCCGCTTCCGCAGCCGAGCTCGATGCCCTGCTGGCTGCCGGGGCGTCCGTGAATGTGTACATGTTCCACGGGGGCACCAACTTCGGCTTCACCAACGGCGCCAACGACAAGGGCATTTATGAACCCACCATCACCTCCTACGATTACGACGCCCCGCTCACCGAGGACGGCTACCCCACGGAGAAGTACTTCGCCTTCCGCGAGGTGATCTCGAAGTACTTCCCGGTTCCGGACGAGCTGCCGGAACGCCGTCCGCAGGCCGTCGCCTCAACGGTAATGGTCCACGCTTCAGTCCCGGTCCTGGACGTCCTGCCGGCACTGGGTGCCGCCCTGGACGCGCCCGGTCCGGCGCCCACCACCGAAGACGCCGCCCACTACCGGGGCTTCACGCTCTACAGCACCGTGCTGGAGCGCGGCGGGGTTCTGACGGTCGGAGAAGTCCGCGACCGCGCCCAGTTCTTCCTGGCAGGCGTCCCTGTGGGCGTGCTCAGCCGCGACCTCGGTGAGCGTGCCATTGCGCTGCCGTCCGGGGGTCTGCTGCAGGTCCTGGTGGAAGATCAGGGACGGGTGAACTACGGGCAGCGGATCGGCGAGGTCAAGGGCCTGATTGCCCCGGTAAAGCTCGACGGCGAGGAACTCCTCGGGTGGGAAATCCGCCCGTTGGACTTCGCGGCACTTCAGGAGCTTCGCGGGGCCGCCGGCGCCCTCGGGCCCGGCGGTGGCGGGGTGGCCGGACCGTCCGTTTCGTTCGCCGATTTTGAAGCCGACGGCCCGGAAGACAGGTACCTCCGGCTGGACGGCTGGACCAAGGGCAACGCCTTCATCAACGGCTTCAACCTGGGGCGGTACTGGAGCCGCGGCCCCCAGCGCACCCTGTACATTCCGGCACCGCTGATCCGCGCCGGCCGGAATGAACTCGCCGTCCTGGAACTCCACGGCAGCGTCACGCGGGAGGTCCGCTTCGTGGACAGCCCGGACCTGGGCCCGGACGAGAAGTAGGCCGGCCGGGGCGTTAGTCCGCGGTGATGCCGCCGGCCAGCCAGGCGATGCCGCGCCGAAGCAGCTCCCGGTGCTCCGGGGACTCGAAAGAGGCCGCATCATGGCCCAGCGCGTCGTAGAACGTCCTGGCCTCGCCGCGGACGTGGGACCAGGCCACGGGATGCAGTGCGCCGTCGTGCCGGTGCCGGGCGTGAACCGACACGGACGGGTTGACGCGCAGCCAGCTGTAGCGTTCGTCGGAGAGTTCGAAGTCCGGAATTCCGGCTGTCACCGCGCCGGATCCGGGGTCCACCAGAATGTGCGCGGTGCCGTACTCGGGGTGCATGGATGTTCCGCGGACCCACCGGCCGCCCAGCGCGTCCTCCCAGGCCGGGGAGTCCACGAAACTCGTTGAGCTGACGTGGCTGGCCAGGATCGGCCGGCCGCCGGACACCCAGGCCTCCAGTCCCCGCGCCGCGGCCGCCGTGCCGGGGGATGTTCCGCCGTCGCGGGGCAGGCCGACATTGACGGCGAGCAGATCCGGCCAGGCCGCGTGGGTGCCCAGCCCCGCCAGGGCGGCATCGACGTCGTCCGCTGCCTCCACTTCGAAGCCCCCTTCCTGCAGCAGCGCCGCCAGTGCGGCGGACGTGTCGGCGAACGGATGCCACGGGTCCGCGTAGCGGCCGGTGCCGCTCAGGAGCAGGGCCCTGGCAGTCGTCAACTTGCCCGCCGTCACAGGGAATCCTGGAGGGCGTTTCCGGACTGCTGACGGGGCGCACCCAACGACGAGTCGCGCACAATCAGTTCCGGGTTGAGGTCGATGCGGTGCACGGGCCGCATCCGGCCCTCGGCCAGTCGTGCCGCCATGAGCTGCACGGCCACCTTGCCGACGTAGCGTTTGGGCGGCCTGACGGCGGAAATGGCCGGTTCCGCCAAGTAGGCCACCTCGTCGTCGTAGCCCACGATCGCCATGCTTCCCGGCACGTCCACCCCCCGGTCCACGCAGTGCTGGACGAACGCCACGGCCTGGGTGTCCGAATGCACCAGCATGGCGGTTGTTTCCGTCTCCCGGCAGCGCCGCAGGACGTGGTCGAAATGCTTGGCGCGGTGGTCGTTGTCCAGCTTGGCGGAGTCTTCGTGGACGGATTTTTCGACCGGGATTTTCAGGGCGGCCATCGCCTGCTGCCAGCCGCGGACCACGTGCGGGCTGGTGGGGCTCGTGGAGTCCGTGAGGCATCCGATCATGCGGTGGCCTTCCTGCCACAGATGGCGGACGGCCATGCCCGCCCCGAACGCGTGGTCGGTTGCCACCCATTCCAGCCGGTGTGCCGGGACCTCCGACGGCGACCGGCGTTCGGTAAGGACCACCGGAATGGGCAGGGCGTTGAGCCAGCGCAGCAGCTCCTGGCCGTGTTCGCCCGACATGTCCGGTGCCACGATCAGCCCGTCGATGTTCTGGGTGTCCAGAAGGGCCTGGACGTGCCGGCGGTTGTCGGCGGCGTCATAGGCGGAGCCGCGGACCAGGATCCGGAGGTTCTGCTCCTCGGCTTCCTCCCGCGCACCGCCGATGACCTGCGGCCAGTAGTAGTCCAGCGACGGCACCACCATGCCGATGGAGTAGCCGTGCGATGCGGGCTTCCCGGCAACCGCGGAACGGTCCAGCGGGCTCCGCAGTGTGGCGCCGCCGTGCACGCGGGACACCAATCCCTCATCGGCGAGGATGTTGACGTCGCGGCGGATGGTCAGTTCGCTGACGCCAAGCTTGGCGGCGATGTCGCGGACGGTGATGGCGCCGTGCGCGCGCAGCTCCTCCATGAGCCGCTCACGGCGCTGGAGGGAGAACAGCGACTTGCCGCCCGCTTCCGGGCTGGATTCAGAACTCATTCGTTGCCTCCACGGTCAGGGTGAATGCGCCGGAGGCGCGGGTTTCGGCGGGCATGCGGAACCGCAGGCGAGTCAGTTTTTGGCCCCAAACATCGCGCAGCAGCGGATCGTCGAGGTGCCATTCGTCCACGAGGACGACGGCGGTGGCCGGTTTCCAGCGCAGGCGCACGCCCTTGCCTCCGTCCACAGTCGGGATGCCGTCCGGCATGACGGTCGCCGTGGCGTCATTACCAATGCTCAAGGTGCCGGCGACGAGGAAGGTGATGTCGACGTCGTCCGTCCCGCCGGAAGCTATCCCCCCGGGCGGGGACGACGGCAGGTTCCATCGGTCATCGATCACCACAGTCCCGAGTTCCCGGTTCAGTAGCGCCGTGCGGATCCATTGCTCAGCGTGGCCGAGTCCGTAGGCGCCACCGAGTCCGAGCGCGAGCGTCGGTTCCTCCGGCGTCGGCTCCTGGATGACCGTGGCGGCGAACCCTTTACCGGTTCCCTGTTCCAAGCCGAAGGGCGCAGGAACGCTGTGCCAGGCGCTCTGCATGGCCCGGATGTCGTAGCGATCGGGTCCAAACGTCTTGGCGGTGTAGGTGGGTTGCCCGGCATCCACCAGCAGGGGCACGCCGTCCACGGCGACCACGACCGACCCGACGTCGCGGTGGTTGTGGTGCTCGCCGTTGTGCCCGCCCTTCGCAGCCAGGGTGAGGCCCTCCGTGGTGCCCGGGGTTTGCCGCGCCACCATGATCTGCACTGACGGGAGGTACGTTCCCCAACTGGGTAGCAATTGTTGTCGTTCTGAGCCCTCAAAACGACCACTATTGCTACCTAGTTGGGAGGGGGAGAGCAGAGAGTGAAGCACCCGGCCGAGTCCCGCCGTCGAATCCGTTTCCGCGCTGGCGAAGGCGGCGGCGTGCCGGGCGGCTTCCGCGTCACCCAGCCGGACGGCCCAGCGGTGCAGCATGTCCCACGGGAGCCCTTCGGCGGCGCGTGCCGGGCCGTCGGCCACGTTGAGGAACCACCGGTGGCCCAGGTGCATGCGGTGCGGGAAGGCGACCAGCGCGCGGATGGCCGGGAGGTCGGCGTCGAGCATCCCGCCGGTGGCTTGTTCCAGGACGGCGAGTCCTTCGAGTGCCCGGCCGGCGCCGTTCCACCAGTAGGCGAAGCCTTCATCGATGGCGCCGTCGGCCGGGATCGAGGCCAGAAAGCGGTCAAGGCCCTCGATGCAGCGGGCGATGGTGCGGGCCTGCAGACCGGGATCGTCCACCAGCAGCAGTGCGGCGGCGATGATGTTCGAGTGGATCCAGGGGTTCCAGTTGTGGACATCCCCGTCGAGTCCGAGCCAGTGCCAGTCGAGCCGGTCCAGGAAGGGCCGGATCACGCGGTGCTGTGTCTCGTCCCGCAGGCGCCTCCGCAGCCCGGGTGCCCGCTCGTCCAGCTGCTCGCCGAGGACCAGGTCCAGCCAGGCAAGCTGGGCTACGACCTCGCCGGCACCGAGATCCAGGTATGGCCGCGTGCGGTCCGGGACCACGTCGCCGGCACGGGTGAAGACGTCGTCGTGCGCGGCCCAACTCCAGGAGCTCTGCTCGCACAGGAGGTACGCGCCGTCGATCACTTCATCGAGCCAGGCGTCCGCCTCGCCGTCCGCCCCGTGCGGCAATGCAGCCATCACGACGGCGCGCGTCAGCCGCTGCTGCCGTGCCGCCACGAGTCCCTCGTACGCTGTGCGGTTTCCGTCGCGGAAGTACCGCGCGTAGTGGGACACCAGCGGCTGCGGCCAAGGGCTCCCCTTCTCCTCGGCAGCTTGGGCGATCAGCTGCCCCAGCGGGCTTGCAGCGGCGCGCTGCCACGCGCCGTCGGACGCTGGACGCACGGTGAGGCGGTCCCTGGAGCCCTGCAGGGCACTGGTCAGCGCGGGGCCGGAAGCGTTGCTGCCCCAACCGGCGCGAAGCGGATGCGCACGGGACTGAGGCGGCGCTTCCACGGCGGCGGTGACGGTGGGTTTTGCCATGCGGATTCTTCCCTCGTGTGTTCGAATCTGAATGTTTTAGATCGAGTTCGACTGAATTGAATGAACCGTCTTGTTTATGAGTATGTACCGATTATTAGATGTGATGCAACACATAAATAACCGGTCGAACACGCCGGTCGAGAACCCGAAGGGAGGATCCCCTCAATGTCGCTCAAGCCCCAGGCACTGCTGGTCATGAATAGCGGAACCTTTGCCGACCAGTTCGATTCCGCGCGACTGGAGCGGCTGGCAGGACTGGTCGACCTCGGTGGACAGCAATGGACGGATTCCCTGGACGCGCCGGAACTTGCCGGGTGCCTGGAAGAGGTGGAGATCCTGCTCACCAGTTGGGGAGTTCCCCGGCTCACTGCTGAGCGGTTGGAGCGCATGCCCAAGCTGCGGGCCGTCTTCCACTGTGCAGGAACAGTCCGGAGCTTCGTCAGCGACGAGCTGTGGGAGCGCGGCATCCTGGTGACGAACGGAGCGGACGCCAACGCGATCCCGGTGGCCGAATTCACCTTCGCCTCGATCGTCCTCGCAGGCAAGAAGGCCCACGTCCTGGCCAACGATGCCCGCACTTTCCGTACTGACTGGAGCTACACCACGGCCCGCGGCGAGCTTGGCAACATCGGCCGCACGGTGGGCGTCATCGGCTTCTCCCGCATCGGCCGCAGGGTGGTCCAGCTGGTCCGGCAACTCCAGGACGTGACCTGCCTGGTCAGCGATCCCCACGCGGATCCGTTTGAGGTGGCGGCAGCCGGCGGCACGCTGGTGACGCTTGAGCAACTCCTGCCGGTTTCCGACGTCGTCACCATTCACGCACCGGCACTGCCGGAAACCCGCCACATGATCAGCACACGGGAGCTTCGCGCCATGAAGGACCACGCGACGCTGATCAACACCGCCCGCGGCTCGCTGGTTGACACGAAAGCTCTCGAAGCCGAGTGCGCCACCGGACGCATCGTTGCGCTGCTGGACGTCACGGAGCCCGAGCCCCTGCCCGCGGACTCTGCGCTGTACAACCTCCCGAATGTGATTATCACGCCCCACATCGCCGGCTCCCTCGGAACCGAAACCCGGAGGATGTCCGATGCCGCCCTGGATGACCTCGAGCGGTACCTCGCCGGCAAGGACCTCCTGGCCCAGGTAGTACACGAGGACCTCGGACTCAGCGCCTAGGCCCCGCCCCACCCAGCCGCACGTGCGGCAGACCCAACCCCCTCAAAAGGAGAACGCAATGAAGCGCACAACCCTCGCCGCGATCGCCCTGGCGGTGACTGCAGGGCTTGGCCTTACCGGCTGCGCCGGTCCCGCCGAACCCCAGGCCGCCGAAGGCAAGACCCGGCTGACCGTCTCGGTCTGGAACTACGAGGGCACCCCGGAGTTCAAAGCCCTCTTCGACGGCTACGAAGCTGCCAACCCCAACATCGACATCGAACCGGTCGACATCCTGGCAGACGACTACCCGCAGAAGGTCACCACCATGCTTGCCGGCGGCGACACCACCGACGTGCTCACCATGAAAAACGTGATCGATTACTCCCGCTATGCCAGCAACGGCCAGCTGCAGGAGATCAACAGCGTGGTAGACACGGTGGGCAAGGACAAACTCGCGGGCCTGGACGCGTTCGACATCGACGGCAAGTACTTCGCCGCACCGTACCGGCAGGACTTCTGGCTGCTGTACTACAACAAGGACATGTTCAAGGCTGCCGGACTTGAGGACCCGAAGGACCTGACCTGGGAGAAGTACTCGGAGATCGCCAACAAGCTGACCACCACTGCTGACGGCAAGAAGGTGTATGGCACCTATCACCACATCTGGCGTTCGGTGGTCCAGGCCATCGCGGCAGCGCAGAACGGCGGGGACCAGGTCAGCGGAGACTACGGCTTCCTTGAGGAGCAGTACAACACTGCCCTGGACCTGCAGAATAGCGGCGCCACCCTGGACTTCGGTACGGCGAAGAGCCAGAAGACCAGCTACCGCACCATGTTCGAGACCGGGCAGGCTGCCATGATGCCCATGGGCACCTGGTACATCGCCGGCATCCTGCAGGCCAAGAAGGACGGCAAGACCAACGTCAACTGGGGCCTGGCGCCGCTGCCGCAGAAGGACTCCGACGGCAAGGTCACCACGTTCGGGTCTCCCACCGCGTTCGCAGTGAACAGGAACGCCGCACACACGGATGAGGCCAAGAAGTTCATCGAGTGGGCGGCCGGCGAGCAAGGCGCCAAGGCCATCTCCAAGATCGGCGTTGTGCCGGCCCTGCAGAACGAGTCCGTCACGGCGGAGTACTTCAAGCTGGACGGGCTGCCCACCGACGAGCTCTCCAAGAAAGCCTTCGCCCCGGACGAGACCGCCCTTGAAATGCCGGTCAGCGACAAGTCCGCTGCCACGGACAAGATCCTCAACCAGGAGCATGACCTGGTCATGGTGGGCGAACGCTCGGTTGCCGACGGCATCACTGAAATGGGCAAGCGCGTCAAGGACGAAGTCCTGAAGTAATCATGACTACAGAAACAATCACCCAGGCTCCTGCCCCCGTGCACAGCCGCGGCAACAGGAAGCAGGCCAGGCGCAACACGCTGATCGGCTGGACGTTCATCCTTCCGAACTTCCTGGGCTTCCTGGCCTTCACGCTCATCCCCGTCCTGGCCGCTTTCGCCCTCTCCTTCATGGAATGGACCTCGTTCAGTGCTCCCCGCTGGGTGGGCCTGGCCAACTTCCAACGCATGATCGCCAGCGACTCGTTCTGGGTGGCCCTGCGCAACACCGTGGTCTACGCCCTGGGCCACGTGCCGCTGACCATGGCGCTGGCACTTATCCTGGCCATGCTGCTGAACCGCAAGCTCAAGGGCATCGGCTTCTTCCGGGTGGCCATCTTCTTCCCGTACATCACCTCACTGGTAGCGGTCGCGGTGGTCTGGAACATGCTGTTCAGCCCGGACAGCGGCCCCATCAACCAGTTCCTGCACGGGATCGGCATCGCAGAGGCACCCGGCTGGACCTCCAGCTCCGACTGGGCCCTGCCCGCCGTCATCATCACCAGCGTGTGGCGCGACATGGGCTACTACATGGTCCTGTATCTGGCCGGCCTGCAAGCCATCCCCGCCGAGCTTTATGAGGCCGCCGAAGTTGACGGCGCCAGCGCCTGGCAGCGCTTCTGGAACGTCACCATTCCGTCGTTGCGGCCCACCACCTTCTTCGTGGTGGTCATGCTGACGGTGTCCAGCTTCAAGGTGTTCGACCTGATCGTGGTCATGACCAACGGCGGACCCGGACGTTCCACCACGGTGCTGTCACAGCTGATCTACCAGGAGGGCATCGGGGAAGGGAAATTCGGCTACTCATCGGCCATTTCGCTGGTCCTGTTCCTTATCGTCCTGACGGTCACCGTCCTGCAGTTCAAGATCCAACAGCGGAGGGAACGCTGATGACCCACATGGCCGAAGACCTCAAAGCCGATGAGCTCAGGGCCGGGGCGCCGTTCATCGGGCCCGGCCCGGCACAGACTCCGGAAGACCGCCGTCGTACCCAGCGCAAGCGCTCCACGCGCGAACAGAAGAAGCGGACCGCCAACGTCATCATCTACGGCGTCCTGGCGGTGCTGGTCCTGGCGCTCCTGGTGCCGTTCATCTGGATGCTCTCCTCCTCCCTGAAGGAGAACAACCAGGTCCTCACGGTCCCCATCCAGTGGATCCCGGCCGAGTTCGTCTGGAGCAACTACACGGATATCTGGACCCGCATACCGATGATGGGCTACCTGCAGAACTCGCTGTACCTCGCGGTGATCATCACCTGCCTGCAGGTCCTCACCGGGTCCCTCGCGGCCTACGGATTCTCCAAGGTCCGCTTCCCGGGCCGCGACGTGCTCTTCCTCTGCTACATCGGCACCATCGCCGTGCCGTGGCAGGCCTACATGGTGCCGCAGTACATCATGATGCAGCAGCTGGGACTGACCAACAGCTTCAACTCGCTCATCCTGCTGCAGGCGTTCGGCGCCTTCGGTGTGTTCCTGATGCGCCAGTACTACATGACCATTCCCGATGAACTATGCGAGGCCGCACGCATCGACGGACTCAGCGAATACGGCATCTGGGCCCGGGTGATCCTGCCCCTGTCCAAGCCGGCCCTCGCCAGCCTGGCGCTGCTGACCTTCGTCAACACGTGGAACGACTACATGGGTCCGTTCATCTACCTCACCAGCAACCGCCTCTGGACCGTCCAGCTGGGCCTGCGCTCCTTCGTGGGCCAGTTCGATGCCGAGTACGCCATGATCATGACCGGCTCCGTGATCTCCGTGATCCCGATCCTCATCATCTTCCTGATCGGCCAGCGCTACTTCATCCAGGGCATCGCCACGAGCGGGATGAAGGGGTGACCTCCTTGGCAGGGCAGAAGCCGCTCCGGCGGAGCCGGACCGGACGTTTTTCCGGGCCGGGATTCGAAACCTTCGGAAGCATCTTCGGGTTCATCTACACGTTCCTGGCCGGGAACGTCCTGCTGGCCATGGCCAACACACCGTTGGTGCTTTGCCTCGCCCTCGTGGCCGACCCCGCAGCCGCCTGGCCGTTCTTCCTGGCGCTCTCGGTCACGGTGGCGCCGTCGCTCGCCGGCATCTTCGCCGCCTTCCGTGCACTGAACGACGACGGCGGCGCGGTCAAGCCGGTTGCCGCCTTCCTCCGGGGATACCAGCGCAGTTTCCGGCGGGCCGCACCCCTTGGATTGGCAGCGCTGGGTGCCCTTGTTTTCCTCGGCGTGGACCTGGCGGTTGTCCAGGCCATGCCGGCCGCGGCGGTCCTCGTGCCTCTGATCGTCGTAGCGGCCGCCGTCACGGTCAGCCTTACCGTGACGGCGATCGCCGGCGTCGTACTCCTGCCGGAGGCGACGCTGAAAAGCATCCTCAAGGCATCCCTGTATCTGGCCGTCCAGCGCTGGTACCTGAGCCTGGCCATGCTGGTCCTGCTGGGCATCATCGTTTCAGCTGCTGTCCTCCAGCCCGTGATGGGCGTCGCGCTGGCACCGGCGCCGCTGCTCTTCGTGGTCTGGAGCAACGCCGCGTACGCCTACCACGCGGCCATCGGGAAGTAGGCTTCGCGGTCAGCCCGGCCTGCGGAAGGGAAGCGGAAGCCCAAGGGGCCGACGATCCCAATACACACGCATGTACTCGTTGTTGTGAAGGGCGTAACTTGTGAATCACAAGCGATGGCACCATCACGAGCGGAGGTCGTCAACAAGTGCGCACGCCGACGTCCTATGTAGCTTTCCTGGCTCTTGGATTTAGCCTGTGCAGCTGCTCGTATGAAAATCCTGCCCCGCATGAGACTTTACGGACCGGTGGATCATCATCCACTACGGCCGCTCCGACACCCACATCCTTCACAATGGACCCCGGATACGTTCCTGGCCTGTGGGGAGACCTGGATGGCGAAGGCGGAGTCAGGCTTCTGGAAGAACGGGGCCTAAAGTACCGTGTGCTGGAGTCCCTTGGCCCCGGTAGCGGTTATGGCAGCGGAAAAGAAGTGGACATCAGCGCGGGCCTTCAAGGGTGGAAGATCCAAGGGACCCTGCCTACCCCCGGAAAGAGCGTTGATGTGAAGGCTGGTGAACCGGTCCTAATCTACGTCGAGCGAACGACACCTTCGGCTTCCGTCTCTCCTTGAGGTTCAGCTGTGGTCGACCACCATCGAGAATTCGTCCTGCCGCGCCTCATGCCAGCCATGTTCGTAGTCGTCGGACGTCCGCCCGTCAGTCCTCCAGAAGGACTGACGGGCGGCCGCTCCTGGTTCAGTTCTTGACCACCATGATCCAGCTCAACTGGACGTCGTTGGCGGTGGTCGGCGCCAGATTGACGTTGAGCTTTCCCGCCGCGTCCGGGGACTGGCCGGCATAGGTCACCGTGGTGTCCGTTCCGCCGATCCGCTGGCTGGCGGACACCACCGTGCCGTTGATGCTGATCCTGGCCGCACGCGTCGGTGCCGACGAGGCCCACGGGTCAAAGAGGCCCACGTACACCGTGTACTGGCCGGGATCCAGCGCTCCGAACACGTAGGACAGGTCCTTTCGGGTGGCCGTCCTGGTGACGTAGCGCAGGGTGGAGAACATCGAATTTCCCGACGTCGTGGCGGTGCCGGGGTTGTCATAGCCCCACCACTTGCCCGTGGCCGGATCGGCGCCCAGCGGCTGGTCCTTCACCGAGTTGGACAGCGGGCCGAGGGCGGACACGGCGTCCCGCAGTTCGGCGTAGTCAGCGGTGTCGGCGCCGCCGGGATCGGCCAGGTAGACCGTGCCGGCCGGCACCACCAGGACACTGTAGTTGGTGCTCCTGCCGTTGGAGGCGAAGGTCGCCGTGACAGTGGCTGTGCCCGGCGTGCTGAACGCCGCGCCGCTCCAAGTGACTGCCGTCGTCGTCGTTGTTCCGTTCTGGGTGATGGCGGCGGTGGCGGGCAGCGCCGCGGGGCCGGCCCCGAGTGCCACCTGCCGCGGGACGTCCATCTGGACGCTGAATTTTCCGCGGTTCTCGAGGTCGGACAGCTTCCAGGTGTCGTGCCAGTCGAAGGTGAGTCCGCCGTTGGCGTCGAACGTCATGGGCAGCCACACCTGGGGTGCATTGGCAAGGTCCGACGGCGTCCAGCGGTCGCCCATGTAGATGAACTTTCCGGCGGCCGCGTCCACCGGGATGACGGCGGTGCTCTGCGAGGAGAACGTGGTGTTGGCGTTCGGACCCGCGGCCGGGTTGCCGTGCTGCGTCCAGGGCCCGATGGGGGACGCCGCCGTGGCGTAGCGGGCCGGATTGGCTGTCCAGCCCGTGGCTCCGGACGTGATCATGTAGTACGTGCCGTCGTACTTGAACATGGCAGGGGCCTCACGCTGCTGGCCCTGGAAGCTGCGGCTGAAGTCCACCCCGTTCACGGACCGCGACGGCGGCACATTCAGGTACATGTAGCTGGCGTTGAGCCGCGAAACGTACATGGTGCGGTTCTCCTCGCTTGAGTAGACGATGTACCCGGTCTGGGCTGCGTCGTCATCCTGGAAGAGGTTCATGTCCCGGGCCATGCCCAGCTGGGACGGGTGCTGGTTGTCCGGATCGTCCGCAGGGATCTGGTCCAGGCGGTAGCTGTCCACGTAGCGGAACGGCCCGAACGGAGAGTCGGACACCGCGACGCCGGCCTGGGCCTTGGCATACTGCGCGTTGGAGGTGGCGGATGGCCCGTCGGCGTGGACCCACAGGACCCACTTGCTGGTGGCCTTGTTGTAGATGACCTTGGGGCGTTCCAGGACCACTGCCCGGCCTTCGGAGTTGCCGGAGCCGTTGCTGTCCAGATCGCGGAACACGGCGTCCTTCTCGTGCTCCGTGTAGTCGGCGTACAGGGCCGTGAAGTACGGGTCATTGTCCAACTGCGCGCGGGAAGTCAGGGCCTTCAGGGCCAGCCCTTCGTCCTTCCAGTTGTAGAGGTCGTAGGAGGAGTAGGCGTGCACTCCGGGCATGGGCTGGTAGCCGTTGGACCGGTCTTCGCCGTACCAGTAGTAGACGGTCCTGCCGTTGGCGTCCTTGGTCGGGATGACGTGGCCGCCATGGGCCTGGATGGCCTTGGCGTTGTTGTCCAGCCAGGGCTGCCCCGGCCGGAAGGAATCGTAGTTGACCAGTTTGCGCAGGCCTTTGGTGGCGGCGTCGATCGCCTCGTAGGACGCCTTGACGGCGGCCGCATCCGTGGACGCAGCGTCCACCAGCGACTGCGCCGCAGCGGTCTTCTGCTTGAGTGCATCAACGCTGTCGGCCGCGTACAGGGACGCCTGTTCGGGGCTCAGGCTGGCCTGGCGGATCTTTTCGGCGAGCAGTTCCGTGGTGTAGTCCAGGGGTTTGCGGACCAGGACGAAGTTGAGGGCCGGGTCATGGAAGGTGTTGGTGCGGCCTGCCTGGCTGTGGGCCTGCAGGTTCAGGGTGCCGTCCGTAACCTGCACTGTGACCGTCTTTTCCAGCGCGGTGTTGCTTGCGGCGGCGGTTCCCACGATTGCGCCTTCGGCTATGAGGTCCATCGTTCGGCCGCCCCAGCCGCCGGGCAGCTTGAAGCCGAACGTGACGTCGTAGCTGCCGTTGGGCAGGTCGAAGTTGTACTTCACCGCGCGCTGGTCCAGCACGGAACCGGCAGGCGGGGCGTCGTACAGGATGGAGTCGTACTTTCCCGTGCTGCTGTTGGTATTGGCCTTCGGGTTGGAAAACGCGTCGGAGACGTAGCCCCAGCTGCCGCCGGTCTTCGCGTCAGTTCCCAGCGGCTGGTCTGAGCGGGACTGGAAGATGCCCTGCGTGTCCCCATCGGCCACGGTCTCCGTCACTGCTGCGCCGCTGTTGGCGAAATAGAGCACGCCGTTGGTGGCGACCAGCTGCGCGAGGGTCGGTTCCGGGAATCCCGCCGGAGCCTCTTCGGCCGCCACCGCGGGGGCTACCGGGAGCAGGAGGGAAGCGCCGACGGCGGCAGCCAGTGTTGCTCCTGCTGCGCGCCGGGCACCGGCCCGGCTCGGGATCCAGGCTGCTGTGCCGCGCAGGCGCGAGGAGCGGAAGGCGGCGAAGCCGGCTGCCCCGAGCAGTGCCACTCCGAGCAGTGCCACCCCGAGCAGTGCCAGCCCGAGGACTCCGGCGGCGGGCAGGGCTGCCCCGGAGGCAGCCGTTGACAGGAACGAAGCCGCGGTCAGCTGCGGCGGAAGGGCTGCTGCCGGGCCGGACATCGGAGCGGCGGCAGCGCCGCCGTCGTCGGGCCGGGTGAACAACACGCTGTGCGCCTCGCCGGCAGCCAGCGCCACCACCTTGGTGCCCAGGCCGGCGGGGAGCGTGCTTTGGCCCGCATTGTTCTCGCCCCAGGCGAAGACCTTGCCGGACGCCGTGGCCGCCAGGCTGTGGAAGCCGCCGGCCGCAATCGCCGTGACTTTCTCGGAACCGAGTTCCGCCGGCACGTTGAGCTGGCCGTACGTGTTGTCGCCCCAGGCCAGGACCTTGCCGTCGGCGCTGAGGGCGAGCGAATGCTTCACGCCTGCGGAGATCGCACCGATGGTGGCGGTTTTCACGGCCTCCGGAAGCTCGAGCTGCCCGAAATCGCTCCGGCCCCAGGCCGTGACTTTGCCGTCCGAGGTGAGGGCCAGGTTGAAACCGGCGCCGGTTGCGGTCTGTTTGACCTGCTTGCCCGCCAGTTCAGGGGGGACGTGGTTCTGGGCAAAGGCGTTGTCTCCCCACGCGACAAGGGTCCCGTCGGTTTTGCGGGCGAGGGAATTGCTGCCGCCGGCGGAGATTCCCTGGACGCCGGCCTGGGCGCCGGCGGGAACGGTTGCCTGTCCGGCGGAGTTGCCGCCCCAGGCGGCCACGCGGCCGTCGTCGGACAGGGCGAGGGAATGGGTGGCGCCGGCGGCAACGGCCTTGAATCGTGTCTTGCCGGTGTCCGGGAGCGTGGTCTGCCCGGCGGTGTTGGAGCCCCAGGCGAGGAGCCGGCCGGGCTGCGTCAGGGCAACTGTGTGGGCGTTGCCCGCCGCCAGCTGCACGACGGGGTCGTTCTTGTAAGCGGCGGGGAGGGTGGTTTGCCCTGCCGTGTTGGCGCCGAAGGCAAACAAGTACGTGGGTTCGGATGTGGGGGAAGGCGCTGGCGCCGGCATGTCGCCGGCAGTCGCGGCGCCGGCGCCTATGTGGCTCGTGGCAGCGATGACCAGGGCTGCCAGGGCAGCCTTGAGTCTCGGGCGAAGCATCATCGGTTCTCCAAGGGTGAGGTGAAGTTGGGTGTGATTCCACTAGCGTCCCGGGCTGGGGAACCGGGCTGGAATCCAAACTATTCGGACAACCCGCACTTTTCAATAGCTCTTATTAAATGGTTTGAAATAAGTGCGCGGAGGCTGCCCGGGGTTTGCAGCCGTCAAAGAAACCGCCGCTCAGCAGGCTGGCCAGAGCCGGCTGTCGGGTGTCAGATCCGGCGGTCCGTTGGCCGCTGGATCCGGAACCAGCGGTAACCGTAGCGTTCCAGCTCCAGCTCGAATCCGCCGTCGTCCGCCAACGCGATGTTTTCGCCGTCGAGCAGGTCCAGCAGGATGGCTGCGCCGAACGTCTCCTCCGGATCTTCCGGCGACGAAACCCGTGCGGTGACGGAGGCCGGCTGTGCGGCCATGTTGTGGGCCAGGACCAGAGTTGAACCGGCGCGGGTGCAGCTGTGCAGGAGCACGCCCGGATTGGGCTGCTTGATGAGTTCGAAGTCGCCCCAGCTGAGCTCGGGACTTTCCCGGTAGCTTCGGATGAGCGCGGCGATGAAATTCCACAGCGAGTCCGGGTCACGTTTGGCCCGGGCGGCGTTGATGTTCTTCGGCCCGAAGTAGCCGTCGACCACCTGGGCCACCAGCTGGTCCGCCGGCGCCGTGGAGAATCCGCCGGTTTCCGTGTCATTCCACTGCATCGGGGAGCGTACGGCGGAGCGGCCCTTGGCCCGCAGGTCCTCTCCCATCCCGATTTCCTCGCCGTAGAAAAGGACCGGGGTTCCGGGGAGGGAGAACATCAGCGAATACACCATGCGGATCCGGGCGGGATCGCCGTCGAGCATCGGGGGCAGGCGGCGCCGGAGCCCCCGTCCGTACATCTGCATGTCCGGGTCCGGGCCGAAGGCGGCAAAGACTTCCGCCCGTTCCTCGTCGCTGAGCTTGTCCAGCGTCAGCTCATCGTGGTTGCGGACGAACATGGCCCACTGGTTGTCCGGGTGGATGGCCGGCCTGCCGGCCAGGGTCTTGGCCAGCGGCCGCGCATCCTCCCTGGCCAGCGAGAGGTAGATGTTCTGCATTGAGAGGAAGTCGAACTGCATATTGAGTTCGTTTCCGTCCGGCCCGCCGAAGTACTTCAGCTGGTCCTTGTACGGCAGGTTGACCTCGCCCAGCAGGATGGCGCTGCCGTTCCGCCTGTTGATGAAGCTGCGCAGCGCTGCCAGATAGTCGTGCGGGTCGATCTTTCCCGCATCCTTCCTGGACACGCCCTGCAGCTCCAGGAAGAACGGCACGGCATCCAGCCGGAAGCCGTCCAGCCCCATCTGGAGCCAGAATCCCATGGACTTGGCGATCTCGTCCCGGACCTTCGGGTTGGCGACATTCAGGTCCGGCTGGTGCTTGGCGAACATGTGCAGGTACCACTCGCCGGTGGCCTTGTCCTGGGTCCAGATGGATGTTTCCTCACCGGGGAACACCACCTGTTCCGAGGTGTCCGGGGGAGTGTCCTTCCGCCAGACGTAGTAATCGCGGTAGGGGTTGTCCACCGACTTCCGGGATTCCTTGAACCAGGGGTGCCTGTCCGAGGTGTGGTTGATGACGAAGTCCGCGATGACGCGCATTCCCCGGTCCTTGGCCGTCCTGATGAACTCCACCACGTCGCCCAGGGTGCCGAGCCTGGGATCGACGCCGTACATGTCGGTCACGTCGTAGCCGTCGTCCCGGTCCGGTGACGGGTAGAACGGCATGAGCCAGATGCACGTGACACCCAGGGCCGCCAGGTAATCCACGCGCTGGATCAGGCCGCCGAAGTCCCCGGTGCCGTCGCCGTCGTCGTCGAAAAAGGTTTCCGGATCCAGGCAGTAGATCACAGCGTTCTTCCACCACAGGTCGGAGGTCTCCGCAATCCTCACGCTGTCACCTCGCGGGAAGACTTCTCCCGCAGCCGGGGGAGAACGTGTTCAGCGAACGCCCCGATGAAAGGCTTCTGCTCCTGCCCCACGAAGTGCAGGTACAGTTCGTCGAAGCCCAGCTCCGCGTATTCCTGGAGCCAGATGGCGTGCTGCTCGAAGCTGGACGAGATGTTGACTGCCTTGCGCACCTGGTCCTCGCCGACGTCGGTGCTGACGCCGTCAAAGTGGGCGGCGGTGGGCAGGTCCCAGGGGATGGGCGGGGCGAAGACGTTGGAGCGCCACTGGTCCATGGCAATGGAAATCGCATCCTGCTCCCGCGGCGCCCAGGACAGGTGGATCTGGAGCACTGCCTTGCCCCGGCCGCCGTTGTCCCGGTAGGCGGCGAGCATTTCCGTCAGCTTCGCGTGCGGCTGGTTTACCGTGACCAGCCCGTCTGCCCATGTCGCGGCGCGCCGGGCGGTCTCCACGCTGATCGCCGGTGCGATCAGCGGCGGCTTGGTCTCCGGAACGTCCCAGATGCGGGCCTGTTCAACGGTGACCAGGCCGTGGTGGGTCACCTCCTCGCCGTTGTGCAGGCGGCGGATGACGTCAACGCACTCCTCCAGGCGCTGCTGGCGGGTCTCCTTGGCCGGCCACGCGTCGCCCGTGATGTGCTCATTCATGTTCTCCCCGCTGCCCGGCGCCATCCAGAACCTGCCTGGAAACATGTCCGCCAGGGTGGCCGAGGCGTGCGCGATGATGGCCGGGTGGTAGCGCTGGCCGGGAGCCGTGACCACGCCGAAGCGGAGGGACGTAGTGGCCAGTGCCGCGCCCAGCCAGGACCAAGCGAAGCCGGAATGGCCCTGCCGGGCGGACCAGGGCTCGATGTGGTCCGAACACATGGCCGCGTCGAAGCCTGCCTGCTCCGCCAGTTGGACGTCGTGGAGCAGTTGGCCAGGGCTGATCTGTTCATGCGATGCGTGAAAACCGATAGTAGCCATCGTTAATGTCTACCGTCGGCGTGGGGGAGTGTCGAGGAAAACTGGGGGGCGGCTTGAAACTATCCACGCCCGGAACCGGCTTGTGCGGGGGATCGTGCCGCGGCACTCCGGCGGAGCCGGATCTTTCTGCATAGACTCTAGCCAGTACCGACTCGGGACAGCGATGGCCCGGGACAGCGATGACGCTGGAAAGGGAGTGGCGGGTGAAGTTAGGCATAGTGCGGGAACGCCGCGATGGCGAGCGGCGGGTGGCCGCGACGCCGGAGACGGTGCAGCAACTGATCGGCCTCGGGCTCGAGGTCCTGGTCGAATCCCGGGCCGGAACCGCGGCAGGCCACAGTGACGACTCGTACGTCCGGGCAGGCGCGCGGATCGTCCCCGAGCTGGATCCGGGATCACTCGACGCCCTCGCCCACGTGCGGCCGCTGGAACCGGCGACGGCGGCGGCTTTGCGCCGCGGGGCCATCACCGCCGGCCTTGCGTCGCCGTCGACCGAACTGCCCACCGTGCAGGCGCTGGCCGCCGCCGGGGTGACTTCTTTCGCGCTGGAACTGGTGCCGCGGATTTCCCGGGCACAGTCGATGGACGCCCTGTCCTCGCAGGCCCTCGTGGCGGGTTACCGCTGTGTGCTGGAAGCGGCCATGCGCCTGCCCCGGTTCTTCCCGCTGTTCATGACGGCCGCCGGGACCATCCCGCCGGCCCGCGTGCTGGTCCTCGGCGTCGGCGTGGCGGGCCTTCAGGCCATCGGCACGGCAAAACGGCTGGGCGCCCGGGTTTCCGCGAACGACATCCGGCCGGCCTCGGCGGACGAAGTCACCTCGATGGGGGGAACCTTCATCAAGCTCGACCTGGAGACGGCGGAAGCCTCGGGCGGTTACGCGCGGGAGCTCAGCGCGGACCGAGGTGCCCTGCAGCGCCGGCTCCTGGCGCCGCACGTGGCCCAGGCCGACGTACTGATCACGACGGCGGCCGTCCCCGGGCGGCGCGCCCCGCTGCTCGTCAGCCGTGAGATGGTGCAGGGCATGCGGCCCGGCTCGGTGGTGGTGGACCTGGCCGCGGAGTCCGGCGGAAACGTGGAGGGATCAGTTCCCGGCCAGGACATCCTGGTGGATACCGCCGACGGCCAGGGCACCGTCACCCTGGTGGGGATGAAGGACGCGGCCTCGGCCATGCCCGCGGACGCCTCCCGGCTCTACGCCAAGAACGTGGCCAACCTGCTCGCCCTGATGGTCCGGGACGGAACCCTGGCCCTGGACTTCAGCGACGAGGTGGTGGCCGGCACGTGCCTGACGCACGACGGCGAGGTGCGCCACGCGCCGACGGCGGAGGCCCTCGCGCTGTCCGATGAACCCGGGAACCGCGAGTCCGAAAACGAGGGGGTGGTCTGATGGACGGCATCAGCCTGGTCACGATTACCGTGCTGGCGGTCTTTGTGGGCTTTGAAGTGGTCTCGAAAGTGTCCAGCACCCTGCACACGCCGCTCATGTCCGGCGCCAACGCCATCCACGGCATCATCCTGGTGGGTGCCATCATCGTGGCCGGCCAGGCTGCGGACCCGTGGGTCCTCGCCGTGGCGCTGCTCGCCGTCGTGCTGGCCACCGCGAACCTGGTGGGCGGATTCGTGGTGACTGACCGCATGCTGGAGATGTTCCGCGGCCGCAGGGACCGGGAGGGTCCGCAATGAGCTTCCTTGATCCGACCTGGACGGGGCTGCTCTACCTCGTGGCCGCCGCGCTCTTCATCCTTGCCCTGATGGGCCTCAACTCGCCGCGCACCGCACGACGCGGCAACCTCGTTGGCGCCGCCGGCGCCGCGCTTGGCGTCGTCACGGTGTTCCTGTCGGCGCGACTGGACAACATTCCCTGGATCCTGGGCGCGATCGCCGTGGGTTCGGCCGTGGCCGCCCCCGTGGCCCGACGGGTCAAAATGACCCAGATGCCGCAGCTCGTGGCGGCTTTCAACGGCGTGGGCGGCGGTGCCGCCGCACTGGTAGCGCTGCTTGAACTGGCGCACACGGGGGACGCCTGGGTCCGCCTGGCGATTGCGTTCACGTTGCTCGTGGGCGCGGTGTCGTTCGCGGGCTCCGCCATCACGTTCGCAAAGCTGCAGGAACTCATGACCACCCGGCCGGTGGTTTTCCGCGGGCTGCCCGTGATCATGGCGGCGGTGCTGCTGGCCGCGGTGGGTGCCGCGGTCGCCGTTGTGCTGACCGGTTCGCTGCCGCTGGCCCTGGCGCTGCTGGTGCTGGGCCTCGCCGCCGGTGTCCTCCTGGTGCTTCCGGTGGGCGGCGCGGACGTGCCGATCGTCATTTCGCTGCTGAACGCCTTCACCGGCCTGGCGGTTGCGGCGTCAGGCCTGGTGCTGGGCAACGTGCTGCTGCTGGTGGCCGGCACCCTGGTGGGCGCCTCCGGTACCATCCTGACCCGTGCCATGGCTGCCGCCATGGGCCGCAGCGTGGCGGGAATCCTGTTCGGCGCCTTCAGGGGAGGTTCGACGGCGGGCTCCACCGCGGTCAGTGAGCGGCCGGTGCGCTCCTCCAGCGCGGAGGACGTCGCCGTGCTGCTGGGCTACGCACAGCGGGTGATCATCGTTCCCGGCTACGGCCTGGCCGTGGCACAGGGCCAGCACACCGCCGCGGAACTGGCCAAGGCCCTGCAGCTCCGCGGCATCCAGGTGGACTTCGCCATCCACCCCGTGGCCGGCCGCATGCCCGGGCACATGAACGTGCTCCTCGCGGAAGCCAACGTGCCGTACGAGGAACTCAAGGAAATGACCGAGATCAACTCGGAATTCAAGACCGCCGACGTCGCACTCGTGGTGGGCGCCAACGACGTGGTCAATCCCGCCGCGAAGACGTCCTCGGGGTCGCCCATCTTCGGGATGCCCATCCTGGAAGTGGCCGACGCCCGGCAGGTGGTGTTCCTGAAGCGCTCCATGCGGCCAGGCTTCGCAGGCATCGAGAACGAACTGCTCTACGAGCCGCAGACCACGCTGCTGTTCGGCGACGCCAAGGACTCGCTGACGAAGGTGCTCGGCGCGGTCAAGGCCCTGTAGGCGGGAGGCCAGCCGGGTTGGCTCAGCAGGGCCGTTCGGGGCCATTCCCTTCCGGGGGTGGTGCGAAGTTGACCGCCGGGCAAGAATGGGCGGTATGCAACTGCCGGTGATGCCCCCGATTGCGCCGATGCTCGCCAAAGCCGTCAGCGCCCTGCCCGACCCGCCGGACTCCGGCCCGAAGTGGAGCTTTGAACCCAAGTGGGACGGCTTCCGGTCCATCATCTTCCGGGACGGCGACGAGGTGGAGATCGGCAGCCGCAACGGCAAGCCCATGACCCGCTACTTCCCCGAGCTCGTGGAGTCCCTGAAGGCAAACCTGCCGCCGCGATGCGTGCTGGACGGCGAGATTGTCCTGGTGGGCGGTTCCGGTGACCGGCTGGACTTCGACGCGCTCCAGCAGCGGATCCACCCTGCGGCCAGCCGGGTGAAGCTGCTGGCAGCCCAGACACCCGCAAGCTTCGTGGCGTTCGACCTGCTGGCCCTCGACGACGAGGACCTCACCGGGCGGCCGTTCTCCGAGCGGCGGAGCATGCTGGAACGGGCCCTCGCCGGCAGCGCGGCGCCCATCCACCTGACCGCCACCACACGGGACAACGGCACCGCCGAGAAGTGGTTCCGCCAGTTCGAGGGAGCGGGCCTCGACGGGATCGTGGCCAAATCCCTGGACGGCACCTACCAGCCGGACAAACGCGTGATGCTCAAGTTCAAGCATGAACGCACGGCGGACTGCGTCCTGGCCGGTTACCGCGTGCACACCAGCGGACCGGACCGGGTCGGGTCCCTGCTGCTGGGGCTTTACGACGGCGACGGCGGGCTGGCCAGTGTGGGGGTGGTGGGCGCCTTCCCGATGCAGCGCCGCAAGGAACTGTTTGAAGAACTCCAGCCGCTGGTGACGGACTTCGACAACCACCCTTGGGCCTGGGCCAAGCAGGAGGAAGGCAAACGGACACCGCGGAATGCCGAGGGCAGCCGCTGGAGCGCGGGCAAGGACCTGTCCTTCACCCCGCTCCGCCCCGAGCGCGTGCTGGAAGTGAAGTACGACCACATGGAAGGCGACCGGTTCCGCCACACCGCCCAGTTCGTCCGCTGGCGGCCGGACCGGGACCCGGAATCCTGCACCTACGGGCAGCTGGAAGAGCCGGTCAGCTTCGACCTCGCCGAAGTGCTGGCCACAGGAAAACCTGCAACCTGACCCGCGTACTTAAACCCGGGCGGCCCGCCCCCAAGAGGGGACGGGCCGCCGTCGTACTTTTACCGGGCAGCGGCTACTTCAGGCCGAGCTCCCGGGTGGGGGTCTTGAAGGATTCCTTGGCAGTGAGGGCCGATACTGCGGCGACACCGCAGATGACGGCAGTGAAGATGCTGATCTGGACCCAGCCGCCGGGCTTGATGCCGCCCATCGCCGCCACGATCGCCGGGGCGAAGCCGGCCATCAGGAAGCCCAGCTGGGTGCCGATCGCCAGGCCGGAGAACCGGACCTTGGTGCTGAACATCTCGGCGTAGAAGGACGGCCAGACGGCGTTGGAGGCGGCGTAACCGAAGGAGAAGAACCCGATGGCCGCGAGGAACATCAGCGGAACACTGCCGGATTCGAGGCTCAGCAGGAACACCGGAGTCAGGACCGCGCTGGCCACTGCACCGTAGATGAAGACAGGTTTGCGGCCGATCCTGTCTGACAGCATGCCGAACAGGGGCTGGGTGCCGAGGGCCACGAAGTTGGCGCCGACCACCAGCCACAGGGTGGTGGTGCCGTCCACCCCTGCGACGGTCTTGGCGTAGCTGATGGCGAGGGTTCCGAACACTGTGGACACGGCGGCGATGAAGGCGCAGGCGACCACGCGGAGGACGTCGCGCCAGTGGTGCTTCAGCAGATCGGCCACCGGCAGCTTGGAGATTGCAGCGGACTTCTGGGCTTCGGCGAATGCCGGCGGCTCGTGCAGCGTGCGGCGGATGAAGAACGCCACCAGGACAACCACGGCGCTGAGCCAGAACGGGATGCGCCAGCCGATGCCGTACTTGACCTCGTCAGGGAGGGCGAGCACGGGGATAAAGACGAGGGCCGCGAGGATCTGGCCGCCCTGGGTGCCGGTGAGGGTCCAGGAGGTGAAGAAGGAGCGCCGGTTGTCCGGGGCGTGTTCCAGGGTCATGGAGGAGGCGCCGGCCTGCTCGCCCGCAGCGGAGAGGCCCTGGCAGAGGCGTGCCAGCACCAGCAGGGCGGGAGCCCACCAGCCCACCGTATTGAAGTCGGGGAGGCAGCCGATGACGAAGGTTGACGCGCCCATCAGCACCAGGGTGAACATGAGGACCTTCTGCCGGCCCACGCGGTCGCCGAAGTGGCCGAGGATGACGGCGCCGACCGGGCGTGCCACATAGGCGAAACCGAACGTGGCGAAGGACATGATGGCGGCGTTGGCATCAGCATTGGGGAAAAACACGTGCGGGAAGATCAGCGCGGCGGCGGAACCGAAGATGAAGAAGTCGTAGTACTCGACGGCGCTTCCCAGGAAGCTGGCGAGGGCCGCCTTCTTCGGGGTCCCGGCCGGTGCAACGGTGCCCGGCGTCGTGGACGGGAGTGTCTGGCTCATGGTGTTCCTTTGTGTGACGACATTGTCGCGGATGGATCAGGATGTTCGCAGCTGCCGCCCTTCATTTCTGGAGACCCAGCTGGAGGCCCAATGGAGGCTCAGCTGGCGGCGGCTGGAGGTCCTTGTGAAGACCCCGGGGTAGTAGCCACATGGTGGGAGCTGCTTTTGCGATACAGCAATGATGACTGTGAGGACTATCACCTGTCAAGAAAAATAATCACCATCTAGAAATAGCTCTCACGATGTGGCAATATCGGGTTATGAGTGTGAATCAAGACACAGAACCGGCCGCGGCTGAAGATGCAGTAGCCGCAACGAAGGCAACGAAGGCGCCCAAGGCTCCCAAGGAGGACTCCCGGACGGACATGGTGGGCAAGGCCCTGGGCCTGCTCGTGCTGCTGGGCGATGAGCCCCGGGGCGCCAGCGCGGCAGAGCTGTCGCGCCGCGCGGAACTGCCGTTCAGCACCACGTACAGGCTGCTGGGCTCGCTCACGCGGGACGGTTTTGTGGACTATGAACCCGACGGCCGCCGCTACCACCTGGGGCTCCGCGTCTTCCAGCTCGGCCAGCGCGTATCCAACCACCACGGCTTTGCCGGCACCGCCCTGCCCATCCTCCGGCGCGTCACCGAGAAGACCGGGGAGGCCACCATCCTCTCCGTGCGCGACGGGCACCACCACCTCACCGTCAACAAGGTGGACGGCCCCCAGACGTTCCGCGTCACCAGCGATCCGGGGCACCTCGGCGCCCTCCACACCACGTCCGTGGGCAAGGCGCTCGTGGCCTTTGCCGAGGATGCCGAACGCCAGCGCCTCGTGGAGGAGCTGGAGCTGGAGCCGCTCACGGAATTCTCGATCACAGACCGGGGGGCCTTCCGGGCCGAGATCGAGCAGGTCCGCCGCCAGGGCTATGCCGTCATGGATGAGGAAAACGAGCTGGGCATGCGCGCCGTTGCGGTGCCTGTCTTCAATGCCCAGGGCTTCGCGTTTGCTTCCCTGGCCACGGCGGTTCCGGTCTTCCGGCTCAGCCTGGAGAACCTGGTGGCGCTTGTCCCGGCACTCCAGGAGGCCGCCGCCGAACTCTCCGCCAGGCTGCCGCAGCGATGAGCCGTGCTGCCTCGGCCGCTGCCCGCCGTCGTCATTATTTGTTCGCAATAAGAACATCAGTGCAAGATGTGAACATTTCCTGTACTGTAAGCCATATCACCCGGCACGCAGCCGCCGGCGCCCAGGGCGCCCCGGCAAGCCGGATGCCGTTGTCAAAGGAGCTATACGGATGAGCAATCGAGCAGAGTCCTTTCTGGTGGGCCTCGTAGGTGATGGCGTCATGCCGTCGCTCACGCCCCACATGCACGAGCGCGAAGGCGACGTGCAGGGCCTGCGGTACCTCTACCGCCCCATCGACCTCCTGGAGCTGGGCCTGCCTGGCGCCTCCGTGGGAGAGCTCCTGCAGAGCGCGCACCGCCTCGGCTTCAACGGACTGAACATCACTCACCCGTGCAAGCAGCTGGTCCTGGACCACCTCGATGAAATCTCGCCGGACGCCCGCCGCCTCGGAGCCGTCAACACCGTCACCATCCGGGACGGCCGCTTCATCGGCCACAACACCGACTTCTCCGGCTTCGCGGCCGCCCTCGCCTCAGGCCTTCCCGGCGCAAAACTTGACCGAGTGGTCCAGCTGGGTGCCGGCGGCGCCGGCTCCGCCGTCGCCTACGCCCTGCTCACCGCGGGCGTCCGCCACCTGGACCTCGTGGACACGGACGCTGCCCGCTGCGCCGCGCGCGCCGCCGAACTGGCCGGGTTCTTCCCGGACAGCACCGTCACGGCCCGGACGACGGCGGAGCTGCCGCAGCTGATGCCCTTTGCCGACGGTCTGGTGCACTGCACCCCCGTGGGCATGGCCGCGCACCCCGGCGTCCCGCTGGACCTGTCCCTACTGGAATCCCGGCACTGGGTGGCGGACATTGTCTACCGCCCGATCGAAACCGAGCTGGTCCGCGAAGCCCGCGCCAGGGGCTGCGAGGTGCTGGACGGCGGCCGCATGGCCGTGGGCCAGGCGGCGGACGCCTTCAGGATCTTCACCGGCCTGGAAGCCGACGCGGACCGCATGCGCTCCCACTTCCTGGAACTCGTGGCCGCGGAAGAGGTGGCCGCCTGATGCGTACCGGGATCGCCACGGTGTGCCTGTCCGGGACGCTGAAGGAAAAAATGCAGGCGTGCGCCATCGCCGGCTTCGACGGCATTGAAATTTTCGAGCAGGACCTTGTGACGTCGTCCCTGAGCCCGGAGGACGTCCGGAAAATGGCCGCGGACCTGGGCCTGACCCTGGACCTCTACCAGCCGTTCCGCGACTTCGACAGCGTTCCCGAGGACCTCCTCGCCGCCAATCTCCGCCGGGCCGAGGCCAAGTTCAAGCTGATGTCCCGCCTGGGCATGGACACCATCCTGGTCTGCTCCAACGTGGGTACCGCCACCGTTGACGACGACTCCCTGCGCGCCGAGCAGCTGTCCCGGCTGGCCGGTCTCGCCGGTGACCACGGCGTCAAGGTGGCCTACGAGGCACTGGCCTGGGGCAAGTACGTCAACGACTACGAGCACGCCCACCGTTTGGTGGAAACCGTGGACCACCCGAACCTCGGCACCTGCCTCGACTCCTTCCATATCCTGTCCCGCGACTGGGACACCGCGCCCATCGAGTCCTTCAACGCGGACAAGATCTTCTTCGTCCAGGTGGCCGACGCCCCCAAGCTCTCCATGGATGTTCTGTCCTGGAGCCGGCACTACCGGGTCTTCCCGGGCGAGGGCCAGTTCGAGCTCGCCAAATTCATGGGCCACGTGGTCCGCGCCGGGTACGCCGGGCCGGTTTCGCTGGAGGTCTTCAACGACGTCTTCCGCCAGTCCGACGTCGAACGCACCGCCGTGGACGCCATGCGGTCGCTGATCTGGCTCGAGGAACAGAGCGCCAAATGGCTGGACGCCAACGCCCCTGCGGGTGCAGGTGGCGCGGGCGCTGTTGTTAGCGGGCCTGCGGCCCCTGCCCGCCGTCGTTATCCGATGGAACTGGCCACCCTCCCGCAGGTTGCCGAACCGGCAGGCTTCAACTTCGCCGAGGTGAAGGCCGCGGACACTGCAGGCCTGGAGAAGCTGCTGGGCCAGCTGGGATTCGAATTCAACGGCAGACACCGCACCAAGGACGTGCAACTGTGGACCATGGGCCACGCACGCGTGATCATCAACGAGCAGGATCCGGCCGGGCCGGACGCGGCAGCACTTGCCGGGGTGCCTGCCGGTTCCGCGCCCGCCATCGCCGCCCTCGGCTTCGACGTCGATTCGCCGGTGATTGCCGCAGCCCGCGCCCAGCAGCTCAAGGCACCCGCCGTGCCCCGCAAGAGCCAGGCCAATGAGGAAGTGTTCCAGGGCTTCGCCGCACCGGATTCCACCGAGATCTTCCTCTGCCAGGGCAGCCCGGACGGCACCGCCGCCTGGACCCACGAGTTCGGCGCAGGGCACGAAGTCCCTGCCGGCGCCCGCAGGGCCGTGATTGACCACGTGAACCTCGCGCAGCCGTGGCAGCACTTTGACGAAGCCGTGCTGTTCTACAGCAGCGCCCTTGCCCTGGAGCCGCAGCCGTTCGCGGAGGTGCCCAGCCCCAGCGGCCTGGTCCGCTCCCAGGTGATGCTTACCGCCGACCGCGCCGTGCGCCTGGTGCTGAACCTGGCTCCCGTCATCCAGCAGGACGGCGCGGACACCGGCACCGCCCACCGGAAGACGTACCAGGAGCACATCGCCTTTGCCGTGGACGACCTCGTGGCCACCGCCCGCGAGGCCCGCGACCGCGGCCTGGACTTCCTGCAGATCCCCGCGAACTACTACGAGGACCTGGAGGCCCGCTTCGACCTGGACCCTGCGTTCCTGGCCACCCTCCGGGAGCTGAACCTCCTGTACGACCGCGACGCCGACGGCGAATTCCTGCACTTCTACACCGCCACCGTTGGCAGCGTGTTCTTCGAAATGGTGGAACGCCGCGGCGGTTACGACGGCTATGGCGCCCCCAACGCCCCGGTGCGGCACGCCGTCCAGTACGACCACCTGCACCAGCTGAAACGCACCACCTGAACCTAAGTCCAACCCTCAACACCATCAACCGAAAGGAGGCTGCCGTGCCTGAAGAAATCAACCTTGAAACATTCAATGCCGATCCAATCACCGAAGACGTGTCGGACGTGGCACCCCAGGCTGCAACCGGAGCCGCAACCGGAGCCGCCCCGCAGGCCGGGTGGGAGGCCGCGCCCCAGAACCAGCCCAAGGCCGTGGAAACCCAGCAGGACCTCAGCGCGGAGATCAAGGCAATCGGGGACGCGTACGCCGCAGCCCTGAAAACCGGGAAGGCTCCGGAAATCCAGCCGCGGCTGGACTACGCGCCGTACCGCAGCAGCATTCTCCGCCACCCCACCAAGAGCCTGCACCACGCCGATCCGGAAACCATCGAGCTGTACTCGCCTGCCTTCGGCCACCAGGACGTGCACGCACTGGAATCGGACCTGACTATCCAGCACAGCGGTGAGCCCCAGGGCGAACGCATCATCGTCGCCGGCCGCGTGCTCGACGGTGACGGCCGGCCCGTCGCCGGCCAGCTGGTGGAGATCTGGCAGGCCAACTCCTCCGGCCGCTACATCCACAAGCGGGACCAGCACCCGGCACCGCTCGACCCCAACTTCACGGGCGTGGGCCGCTGCATCACCGGGGCCGACGGCTCCTACAGCTTCACCACCATCAAGCCCGGCGCCTACCCGTGGAAGAACCACCTCAACGCTTGGCGGCCGGCACACATCCACTTCTCCCTGTTCGGGCAGGAGTTCACCCAGCGCATCGTTACCCAGATGTACTTCCCCGGTGACCAGCTGTTCCCGCTCGACCCCATCTACCAGTCCATCGTGGACCAGGATGCCCGGAACCGCCTGGTGGCGAGCTACGACCACGATCTCACCCAGCCCGAATGGGCACTGGGCTACAAGTGGGACATTGTCCTGACGGGGTCCAAGCGGACCTGGACCGAAAACGAAGCATTCGGCGCAGAAGGAGACGAGGAATAGCGTGAGCTCAACCACCAAGCTGACCCCCACACCCGGCCAGACCGTAGGCCCCTTCTACGGCTACGCCCTGCCGTACGAGAAGGACCGCGAACTGCTGGCCCCGGGATCGCCCGGCTCCATCCGCCTGCAGGGCACCGTGTACGACGGCGCCGGCCACCCCATCCCGGACGCGATCCTGGAGATCTGGCAGCCGGATTCCGAAGGCAACATCGTGCACCGGACCGGCTCGCTGGTCCGCGACGGCTACACGTTCACCGGCTTCGGCCGGAGCTCCGTGGGCAACAGCGGCGTGTACACCTTCACCACGGTGAACCCCGGTGCCACCAAGCCCGGCGCGGCGGCGTTCATCTCCGTGGCCGTGTTTGCCCGCGGCCTGATGAACCGCCTCTTCACCCGCGTCTACCCGCCCGAGAACGCCGAAGCGCTGGCGGCCGACCCGCTGCTGTCCTCCCTGGATCCGGAACGCCGCTCCACGCTGATCGCCCGCCGTGATGCTGACGGCGGACTCACCTGGGACATCCGGCTGCAGGGCGAGGGCGAAACCGTGTTCCTCGACTTTGAGGGAGCATCTGTCGAGGGAGCGGCTGCCGGGGGCGCCGCACAGTGAACACCTCCGGAGCAGCCAGCGCGGACAGCTCAGCCAGCGCCACCAGCGAATATGCCGCGGGCGGCATGGACGGCGACGTCGGGCTCCTGAGCCCCGTATCGGCGTCGCCTGCCGTGGCAGCGCTGACAGGGGACCGGGCGGTGCTCGCGGCAATCCTCGCCGTCGAGTCCGGCTGGGCTTCGGTGCTGGAGAAGGCCGGCCTCGCGCCGGCCGGCTCAGCCGCCGTCGTGGCTTCAGCCGCGGACGTCGACCGCTACGACGTGGCCGGCATTGCCGTCCGCGCGCAGGGCGGCGCGAACCCGGTCATCCCGCTGCTGGCTGACCTCCGGACGGAGGTCAATGCCCTGGACACGGAGCACGTGGGTGCTGGGCGTGCCGTGCACACCTCGCTGACCAGCCAGGACGTGCTGGACTCGGCCCTGATGCTGCTTGCCCGCGACGCCGTTGCTGCCCTCCTGGCAGAAGTGCAGGGGGTCACGACGGCGCTGGCTTCCTTGGCGGAACACCATGCGGACACACTCTGCGTGGGCAGGAGCCTGACGCAGCATTCCCTGCCGTTCACCTTCGGCCTGAAGGCGGCGCAGTGGTTCCACGGGCTCGCTGCCGCCGCACGCCGCCTTGAAGCCGTCGAACTGCCGCTGCAGACCGGCGGCGCCGCGGGAACACTCGCCGCCGGAACCGTCCTGACCAGGGATTCGGTGGACACGCCCTTCGACCTCTCGGGCAACCTGGCGGCGCACCTTGGCTTGGCGGCCACGCCGGGACCGTGGCACACCAACCGGCTGGCCGTCACCGCGCTGGGCGACGCCCTGGCCGGCGTGACGGATGCACTGGGCAAGATCGCCTCCGATGTGCTGTTCCTCAGCCGCCCGGAGGTGGCTGAGCTCGCCGAACCGCGGGCCGCCGGGCGCGGAGTTTCCTCGGCCATGCCGCAGAAGCAGAACCCCGTGCTGTCGGTCCTGGTCCGCAGCGCGGCGCTGCAGGCCCCCTACCTGGCCGCGCAGCTGCATCTGGCGGCGGCCAACTTCAACGACGAACGGCCCGACGGCGCGTGGCACAGTGAATGGCCGGCCTTCCGGCAGCTGCTGCGCCTGGCACTCGGCTCCGCCGGCCAGCTCAGGGAGCTCGCCGAAGGCCTGCGGGTCTTCCCGGATGCCATGCGCCGCAACCTGGACCTGTCCGGGCCGCTGCTGCTCAGCGAAGGAGTGTCCGCCGCCGTGGCGCCGCTGCTCGATGCGCTGCCGGCAGAGCAGAACGCTGGTGCCGCCGGCCGGACCGGCAAGCAGCAGCTCCAGTCCGTGGTGGACCGGACGCTCGAGGTTCCGGCCGCGGAGCAGTCCGGAACCTACCGCCGCCTGCTGCGCGACGTTGTACCGGCCAGTGCCCTTTCGGACGAACGGCTGGAAGAACTCCTGGACCCGGCCAGCTACCTGGGTCAGGCCACCGAAATCTCCCGCCGCATCCTGGCCGCCTTCCCCGAGTTTGCCGGAAGCAGCGGCCCGACACCGGCGGATCCAACCGAAGATACCCCCATCCAAACAGACCTGAACGGAGTTTCCCGTGGCTAGACCAACAGTCAAGGCTGTACTGCTCTCCCCCCAGCGCCCGCTGGGGGACAAGCCCCTGCTGGTGGTGGGGCCTTCACTGGGGACGTCCTCAGTGCTGTGGACCCAGGCCGGCGCCCTGCTCGGGGACGACTTCGACGTCGTCGCCTGGGACCTGCCCGGCCACGGCGTCTCGCCGGCCGCGACGGAAACGTTCGACGTCGCGGAACTGGCTGACGCCGTCGTCGAACTGGTTGATTCGATCGCCCCGGGCGAGAGGTTCCACTACGCCGGAGTGTCCCTTGGCGGGGCCACCGGACTGCAGCTGGGCATCAAGCACGGCGAACGCCTTAAGAGCCTCTCCGTGCAGTGCTCCGGGGCCAAGCTGGGCACTCCCGAAGGCTGGCTGGAGCGGGCCGAAGCCGTTCGCAGCCAGGGCACCCCGGTGATGATCCAGGGTTCCGCGCAACGTTGGTTCGCGCCCGGATTCATGGAACGCGAGCCCGAGCTCAGCAGCCGGCTGCTGCACTCCCTGCGCGACGCCGACCGCTTCAGCTACGCATTCTGCTGCGAAGCCCTGGCCGGCTTCGACGTCCGCGAGGAGCTCGGCAGCATCCGCGTCCCCACCCAGGCCGTGGCAGGTGCGGAGGACGCTGTCGCGCCGCCGTCGTTCGCCGAAGAAGTGGCGAAGGGCATCACAGCCGGCGGCGGCACCGCAAGTGCCGTAACGCTGGAGGGGGTGGCGCACCTCGCTCCGGCCGAAGCGCCCGCGCACGTTGCCGAACTGCTCAAGGGCCTCATCGCCTGGAGCGAAACCCGCGGAGCAGCCAAATGACCGGCCCCGAAGCATCCGGCGCCGAACGTCATGGCGTGGTCCAGCCGGACGCCACCAGCCAGGAGATTTACGACGGCGGGATGGTGGTCCGCCGCGAAGTGCTCGGCGCCGCGCATGTGGACCGGGCCAACGCAAACAAGGATTCCTTCACCGAGGACTTCCAGGACATGATCACCCGCATCGCCTGGGGCGGCATCTGGACCCGCCCGGGCCTGACGCGGCAGATGCGCTCGGCCGTCACCATCACCGCCATGGTGGCCCACGGGCACTGGGAAGAACTGGCGATGCACATCCGCGCCGCCATCACCAACGGCCTGAGCAGGGACGAAATCAAGGAAATCCTGCTGCAGACCGCCATTTACTGCGGAGTTCCCTCCGCCAACACCGCATTCAAAACCGCGCAGCAGGTCTTCCATGAAATGGACAAAGCAGCAATGGATAACACCGCAGCGGACGCAGCCACCCCGCCCAACTAGGTAGCACTAGATGTCGTTTTGAGCCCTCATAACGACACCTGCTGCTACCTAGTTGGGACCCACAGAATTAGAGGAGCATTTTGAACCAAGCATTTGTTTACGACGCTGTACGCACGCCGTTCGGGAAGTTCGGCTCCGGCCTCGCCGGTGTCCGCCCGGATGACCTCGCCGCGCACGTGATCGGCGAGATCGTGAAGCGCGCCCCGAAGCTCGACGCCGAGCGGATCGACGAAGTGGTCTTCGGAAACGCCAACGGCGCCGGCGAGGAGAACCGCAACATCGCCCGGATGGGCACCCTGCTGGCAGGCTTGCCGGTCTCGATCCCCGGCACCACGGTGAACCGGCTCTGCGGATCGTCCCTGGACGCGGCCATCATCGCGTCCCGCCAGGTCAACGCCGGTGACGCCGAGCTGATGCTGATCGGCGGGGCGGAGTCGATGTCCCGTGCCCCCTGGGTGCTGCCCAAGACCGAGAAGCCCTACCCGGCCGGGGACATGACGCTGGCGTCCACCACGCTGGGCTGGCGTCTGGTGAACAAGGCCATGCCGAAGGACTGGACGATTTCCTTGGGCGAGGCCACCGAACGGCTGCGCGAGAAGTACGGCGTGACCCGCGAACAGCAGGATGAGTTCTCCGCGAACTCGCACAACCTCGCTGCCGCGGCGTGGGACGAAGGGTTCTACGACAACCTGGTGACCCCGGTTCCCGGCACCGACCTGGTCCGCGACGAAGGCATCCGCGCCGGATCCTCGGCCGAGAAGCTCGCCGGCCTGAAGACAGTGTTCCGCACCGAGAACGGCACCGTCACCGCCGGCAACGCCTCCCCGCTGTCCGACGGCGCCTCCGCGGCCTGGATCGGATCCGAGAACGCCGCCGGGCTGCTCAGCATGGAACCGCTGGCCCGGATCGCCGGGCGCGGCGCGCACGCCAACGACCCGCAGTTCTTCGGCTACGCCCCGGTGGAGGCCGCGAGCAAGGCCCTCGCGAAGGCGGGCATCGGCTGGGACCAGGTGGGCGCCGTCGAACTTAACGAAGCGTTCGCCGCGCAGTCCCTGGCGTGCATCAACGCCTGGGGCATCGATGCCTCCATCGTGAACCGGCACGGCGGCGCGATCGCGATGGGCCACCCGCTGGGCGCCTCCGGCGGCCGCATCCTCGGCACCCTGGCCCGCAGCCTGCAGGCCTCCGGGGAGCGCTGGGGCGTCGCCGCGATCTGCATCGGCGTCGGGCAGGGCCTGGCCGTGGTGCTCGAAAACGTTACTGTTTCTGTGAAGGGCTAGGATCATGCTGAATTTCATTGACACTGTTGGCGAGGCTGTCGCCGGCATCAAGGACGGCTCCACCGTGATGATCGGTGGCTTCGGCAACGCCGGCCAGCCGTTCGAACTGATCGATGCGCTGATGGACTGCGGAGCCCGCGAGCTCACCGTGGTGAACAACAACGCCGGCCAGGGCGACCAGGGGCTGGCCCTGCTCATCAAGGAAGGCCGGGTGAAGAAGATGATCTGCTCCTTCCCGCGGCAGTCCGACTCCTGGCACTTCGACGCCAAATACAAGGCCGGTGAGATCGAGCTGGAACTCGTCCCGCAGGGCAACCTGGCCGAACGCATCCGTGCCGCCGGCGCCGGAATCGGCGGCTTCTTCACGCCCACCGGCTACGGCACCATGCTGGCCGAGGGCAAGGAAACCCGCATCCTGGACGGCCGGGGCCAGGTCTTCGAGACCCCTATCCACGCCGACGTTGCCCTGATCAAGGCGCTCAAGGCCGACGGCGTCGGGAACCTCGTGTACCGCAAGACGGCCCGGAACTTCGGCCCGATCATGGCCGCCGCGGCCAAGCACACCGTGGTCCAGGTTTCGGAAATCGTCCCGACCGGTGGGCTGGACCCGGAGGTCATCGTGACCCCCGGCATCTACGTGAACAGCATTGTGAAGGTGGCCTGACATGAGCATCCAGACAGCATCCATCCAGACCAGCGAGACGCCCCTGGGCCGCGACGACCTGGCCCGGCTCGTGGCGAAGGACATCAAGCCAGGTTCGTTCGTGAACCTGGGCATCGGCCAGCCCACCCTGGTGTCCAACTACCTCGAGCCGGAGCAGAACATCACGCTCCACACCGAGAACGGCATGCTCGGCATGGGCCCGGAAGCCACCGGCGAGCAGATCGACGGCGACCTCATCAATGCCGGCAAGATCCCTGTCACCGAGCTCCCGGGGGCGTCCTACTTCCACCACGCCGACTCGTTCGCGATCATGCGCGGCGGGCACCTGGACATCTGCGTGCTCGGCGCGTTCCAGGTCTCCGCCACCGGTGACCTCGCCAACTGGCACACCGGCGCACCGGACGCCATCCCTGCCGTGGGCGGTGCGATGGACCTGGCCACCGGCGCCAAGGACGTATTTGTGATGATGACGCTCCTGGCCCGTGACGGCGCCTCGAAGATCGTGGACGCCTGCACCTACCCGCTCACCGGCGTGGGCTGCGTGACCCGCGTGTACACGGACAAGGCCGTGTTCCTCACGGGTCCGGACGGCGTCCAGGTGCGCGAAACCTTCGGCTGCACCCTCGAGGAGCTCCAGGAATTGGTGCCCGTCCCCCTCACAGCAGCCCCCGCCGTCGAACGCTAACCCCACCTACGGCGCGAACTGGCAGCAGATGACCCCAAATCCCCGATCTGGGGTCATTAGCTGCCAGTTCGCGCTTCAGGGGACCGGGCGGCAAATAGGATTGGTATCCATGACCGACGCAGCAGCAGCGAATGCGCCCAGGCCGTCCTCTGCGCCCCCGGCCAGCGACCAGTATGTCCAATCCCTGGCCCGCGGGTTGGCCGTAATCCGCGCCTTCGATACCGACCACCCGGTGATGACCCTCACCGAGGTGGCAGCCCGGACTGACCTCACCCGCGCCACGGCCCGCCGCTTCCTGCATACTCTGGTGGAGCTGGGCTACGTCCGCACCGACGGCAAAACGTTCGGCCTCACGGCGCAGGTACTGCAGCTCGGGTACGCGTACCTGTCCGGGCTGTCCCTGCCGCAGCTCGCGCAGCCGCACCTGGAGGAGCTCTCGCTCCGGCTGGGTGAGTCGACGTCGGCCGCGGTTCTGGACGGGCAGGACATCGCCTACATCGCGCGCGTCACGACGCGCCGGATCATGAACGTCGGCATCACCGTGGGCACGCGTTTCCCGGCGTACGCCACGTCCATGGGCCGCGTGCTGCTCGCCACGCTGCCGCCGGCCAAGCTCCAGGAGTACCTCGCGGAGGCCGAGATCAAGCCCCTCACGCCCCGGGCCATCGGCACGAAGAAGGACCTCGTGCCGGTGCTGGACACGGTCCGGGCGCAGGGCTGGTGCCTGCTGGACCAGGAACTCGAACTGGGGCTGATGTCCATTGCCGCGCCGGTTTACCACGGCCCCACGAAGGTGGTTGCGGCCATCAACGTCTCCCTGCAGGCCCAGTCGGTGGCCGCAAAGCCGGACCCCAAGGGCTACCTGGACATGGTGCGGACGGCGACGGTGGAGACAGCCCGGCTGATCTCCGCGGATCTCTCAGCCAAGCACTAGCCGGCGGGCCCGCCACCGAAAGCTCAGCATGCTGACCAAAACAGGCCGATCACGGTTACGATTCACCATGGGAATACCCCCGAACATTCCGCCCGTGAAGGACGCCATGACCCAGCAAACCACTGCGCCGGAGAACGCCAGCGCTCCCGAAAGCACCCCGGCACCCGAGGCCGGCGACAGCACCCGGCGCGCCGCCGTCGTCGTCAATCCTGCCAAGGCCGTGGGCCCCGATCTCCGCGCCGCCCTGGTCCGGCTCTGCGAAACGCAGGGCTGGGCCGAGCCGCTGTGGCTCGAGACCACCGTTGAAGACCCGGGCGAAGGGCAGGCGCGCGAAGCACTGGAGGCGGGGGTCGACGTCGTCATCGCCGCCGGCGGCGACGGCACCGTGCGCTGCGTGGCCGAAGCGCTCGCCGGAACCGGAGTTCCGTTGGGCCTCGTCCCGCTGGGCACGGGCAATCTGCTGGCCCGCAATCTGGGCGTCGACATCACGGACCCCGTGGCAGCGGCGTTCGACGTCCTGAACGGCACCGAGATCACCGTGGACGTGGTCAAGGCGAAGCTGGACCATTCGGACGACGAACAGGTTTTCCTGGTGATGGCCGGCGTGGGCTACGACGCCGCCATCATGGCGGACACGGTGGACGTCCTCAAGGATCGGATGGGCTGGCTGGCCTACGTCGAGGCAGGCATCCGCAAACTGCCGGGCAAGCCCGTGAAGGCAAAGATCAGCGTTGACGGGCAGCGCCCCATCGGACGGCGGATCCGCAGCGTGATGTTCGGCAATTGCGGCCGGATCATGGGTGGCGTGGAAATCTTTCCTGACGCAGAGATCGACGACGGCGTGCTGGACGTCCTGATCATGTCCCCGAGGGGACGGCTGGGGTGGCTGGGAGTGGTGGCGGGCATCTTTGGCAGGCGAAAGGATGAGATGGAATCCGTGGAGTATTTCCAGGGCAAGACCGCAGAGATCACGTTGGAGCACGAACAGGAATTCCAGCTGGACGGCGACCACGTGGGCACGGGCAAGCATCTTGTCATCAGCGTGGAGCCCGGCGCCCTTAAGATCAGGATGACCGCTCCGCCGGCCGCCTGAACGGCGGCTGGGCACCGGGAATTAAGGTTCGACGGCGGCACGCTCCCGGGGGCGCGCCGCCGTCGGTTCTTGACTGGACTGCTTGGCGTTTAGCCGGCCAGCAGCCTGCCCCACCTTGGTGCGAGCAAGGGGGACCCGGCAAGTTTGAGGCAGTGCCACAGCGTCACGGCCACGGAGTCCAGCACCGGAACGCCGGTTTCTGCCTCCACTTCCGCTGCGATGTCGGCACCGTACAGGTTGGTGCACAGGTAGATCAGGGCGTCCGGGCGGGCTGCTGCAAGCTCCAGGGACCCGGGCCGCATCTCGTCGTCCGTGACCCGGGCGAACGACTCGTTGTCACGCAACCCCAGGGCACGGTGGCCGATGGTCTTGATACCGTGTCTCTCGTAGGAGGCCATGATGGCGCCGTTCACGTCCTCCGTGTACGGCGTGAAAAGCCCTATCCGCTCCGTGCCGAAGGACTCAAAGGCCTCCAGGTAGGCCAGCGTGGACGTGGTGGCCGGGATGCCCGTCGCGTCCACGATTTTGCCGACCAGCTCACGATCGTGGTCCGCGCCGAGCCAGGAGCCGGACGTGCCGTTCCAGGCGATGACGTCCACATCGGCCGTCGCCAGCAGCTCGGCGGCGGCGCGCATGACAGCCGGATCGAACTGCTTGTCCGAGGAGTCATCCAGGGCGATCCGGGTGACGGGGATCCGGGTGAAATGGATGGTGACGTCGTCCCGGTCGCCCAGGATGCGGTAGCTCTGGGGCTCAAGGCAGGTGTTGGAAGACGGCACGATCATGCCGATGCGGGTCTTGCGTGCGGGGGATGGCATGGCTGCTCCTAGTTTGCTGCGGAGAGGGTCGTGGTGGCGGCGGAACCCGCGGCGGACGAGTGGTGTTCGCGGAAGCCGTTGCGGGCCACAAAACGCCCCACGGCGCCGGGATCGTGGAAGCCGCCGCCGTCGACCACCACCCGCCCGGCGGAGACCACGACGGCGGGCCAGCCGGTGAGCGTGCGGCCGTCGAACGGCGAGAAATCAGTGCCCATGTGCAGCGCACCGCCGTCCACCGTCCGTTCCTCGGCGGGATCGAAGACCACCAGGTCGGCGTCGAAGCCCTCGGCGATGGTCCCCTTGCCGGGGACCGCGTTGATGCGGGCCGGGCCGGCGGAGAAGACCTCCACGAAGGCCTCCACCGAGCTGCCGGCGGAAGCCATGGCCGTGAAGGTGACGGGCATCCGGGTTTCGACCCCGGGCAGGCCGTGCGGCATGGCGCGGACGTCGTCCGTGCGCTCGCGTTTCTGTGACAGGTCGTAGCAGGAATGGTCCGAAGCGACGGTGTGGATGGCGCCGCCGGCCAGCCGATCCTTGAGTGCGGCCACGGTTTCGGGGCTGCGCATGGGCGGGCAGCAGGCGTACCACTCGGGGAACGTGGACCCGTACACCGTGTCATCGAGGGTGAGGTAGTGCGGGCACGTCTCGGAATAGGCCTCCTGGCCGCGGGCACGTGCCTCGGTGACCAAGTCGACGGCGCCCGGGGTGGACTGGTGCACGAAGTACACGGGGGCCTTGGTGTACTCGGCCATGGCCAGGGTTTCCTTGACCGAGATTTCCTCGGCAAGCTCCGGGCGGGTCCGGTGCAGGTGCTCGATCCCGATCCTGCCGTCGTCGGCGTGCTGCTGCGTGCAGTCGCTGATGATGGCGTCGTGTTCGGCGTGGATGTAGGTTAGGCCGTCCAGCCGGACCATTTCGCGCATGACCTTCAGGATGGTGTCCCCGTCCGCCATGGTGCTGCCGCGGTTGGTGGTGTACATCTTCACCGAACGCACTCCCTCGGCTGCCAGCTGCTCCAGCTGCCAGGGCACGGTCTCGTCCCAGCTGACGACGGAGCCGTGCAGGGCGACGTCGCAGCGGGACTCCTGCGCGAGTTCCTTCTTGTGCAGGACAGCGGCCAGCGGGGTTTCCTGGGCGTCACGGGGAATGCCGAAGTCGATGATGGTGGTGGTGCCGCCCCACAGCGCTGCGGTGGAGGTGGTGCGGTAATCGTCAGGGGTGCGGAAGCGTCCAGTCACCTGCGCCACGTGGCAGTGTCCGTCCACGCCGCCGGGGATCACCAGCAGGCCGGTGGCGTCGACCGTGCGTGCGGCCTCGGGGACGGGTTCCGCGGCGTCGATGAGCTGTTCAATGCGGCCGTCGCGGACCACCACGTGGGCGTTCCGGCGGCCGAAGCTGTTCACCACGGTGCCATTGGCGATGACGAGGTCTGGAATGCGGGACATCATTGTCCTCCTAGTTCTTTGATGCGGTTTGTGCAGACTGGGCGGCGGCCAGGGCGGCGTCGAGGTTTTCTGAGAGGCCCCTGCGGGCCTTGAGCGGCGGCGGCGCGAAGGCACCGGCCCGGTGCGGGCCGGACTGGAGCCCCACCACGGCCTCCGCCATGCGGATGCCGGCGGAGATGCCGTCCACCACCGGAACCGGGATCTGGCCCCGAAGTTCGCGGGCCAGCCCGGCGAGGGGCGCCCCGGCGAGGATCACGACGTCGGCCCCGTCCTCCGTGACGGCCTGCCGGCTGAGTGCCAGCAGCGTTTCCTTGAAGTCGTGCTGCACGGAACCGATGCCGTTGAGGCTTTCGTTGATGGAGCGGATGGATGCCAGCCGGCCGCCGAGGCCGAAGCGTTCCACGCAGTCCAGGTACCAGGGCCGGATCCGGTCCGAGATGGCGATGATGGAGAAGCGGTGGCCCTGCAGGGCGGCGGCGCACAGTGCGGCCTCAGTGATGCCGATGACGGGCACGTCCGTGAGTTCCTTCAGGGCAGGCATACCCGGATCCCCGAAGGCCGCCACCACGACGCCGTCGACGGGTGCCGCGTCGATGCGGTCCGCGCGGGAGGCGCCATCAGCGCCGCCGTCAGACGTTTCCGCGGTGTATTCGGCGATGACCTCTGCCACGGCGCCGGCGGCGATCAGGGACTCAAAGCGGGTTTCGATGTATTCAACGCCGTGCCCGGCAGTGCGGACCACCAGTTCGGTGCCCGGCGAGGCCGAGCGCAGGGCTTCCGATTCGATCAGCGCCGTGACGTCGTCGCTGATGTTGGGGTTGATGACAAGGAGTTTCATTTCTTCTTCCGGTGAAGAGCGGGTTCTGTTTTCTGGAAATCGTCGGGGAACTGTTCGCGGTATTTGCCGATGTGCGACGCCGACTGGGCGGCGGCGCGGTCGGGATCGCCGCTGGCGATGGCGCCGTAGAGTTCCCGGTGTTCCTGGATCAGTTCGGGCAGGTCGCTCACGTGGCGGAACAGCCAGTGCATGCGGCCCTGCAGCGGTTCCAGGGCGGACCTGAGGAAGCCGTTGTCCGCGATCCGGGTGATGGCGTCGTGGAATTCGCTGTTGGCCCGGTGGGCTTCCATAACGGCCCCCTTGGCGAGGCAGCGTTCGGCCTCGTCCAGGAGCCCGTCAAGGTACTCAAGGTCCCCGGGCGTGGCCCGGACGGCGGCAAGGCGGCAGGCGAGCACCTCCAGCGACTGGCGGACATCGAAGAGATCCTCCACGTCCTTGGGACTGAGTGAGCTGACCTCCGCGCCGCGGGCTCCCCGGTCGCTGAGGAGGCCCTCCTGGCGCAGCATCCGCAGCGCCTCGCGGACTGGCAGCCGGGAGACATTGAACTCGGCTGCCAGGTCGCGTTCCACCAGCCGTGTGCCGGGCGCGTAATGCCCTTCGAAGATCCTGGTGCGGAGCGCGTCCCGGACAGTCTCGCGGAGGGGGCGTTCCTTGTCCTGGGTTTCTTCTGCGGCAAGCATGGTGCTCCATTCGGGTTTCTTGATCGGTATTGCGCTCCCGGCACGGGAGGATGTGCTGCGGTGCCCAGCTTAGGGCGCCAGCCTAGACAGGGAGGCGCTTGTTGTAGTCCAGCATCAGGACGGACACGCCCATGATGATGGCGGATCCCACGAAGTACAGCAGCGCCCAGGTGTAGGAGCCCGTGGCGCCGACGATCAGGCCGACGGCAATAGGGGTGACGAAGCCCGAGATATTGCCGCTGAAGTTCATCGCGCCGCCCAGGACACCGGCATTGGTCCGGCCGCCCAGGATGGACGGGATGCTCCAGAAGAGTCCCACCCAGCGGAGGAAGAACATCACCACGGAAAGGAGGACGACGGCGGTGGTCGGGTCCGCCACGACGGTCACCCCGATGAGGCCGCCCACCACCACGACGCTGGAGGTTCCCAGCAGCGTGCGCATGACGCGGTTGGCCGAGGCTCCGGCTGCCCGCCACTTGTCAGCGATGGCGCCGCCCAGGATCTCGCCGACGAAGCCGGCGCCGAAGATCACGAACGTGGACCACCCGATGGTTTTCAGGTCGAAGCCCTTGGCCTGGGCGAGGTAGAGCGGGCCCCAGGTGAGGAGGCCGTAAAACACGCCGTTGAAGCCCAGCCAGCCGAAGCACATGGCCCAGAAGGAGCGGAACTTCAGGTAGGGGAGCAGGGCGCGCTTGCCCTTGCTGCCGTCCAGCTCGGCCTCGGCGTCCTCCGCCGCGTGGGAGGCCTCGATGTATTCGGCCTCGGCGGCGTTGACGCCGCGGTGCTGGCGCGGGTTGTCCCGGACGTACCACCAGACGGCCAGGCCCATGAGCACGGTGGCCGCACCGGCGATGACGAACGAACTGCGCCAGCTGCCGGTGGCGGCGATCAATCCTGCGATGAGGATGCCGCCCAGTCCTGCGCCGAGGGGAGCTCCGGCGTCCAGGATGGTGGCACCGCGGCCGCGCTCGGACTTGTGCATCCAGATGGCATTCAGCTTGCCGCCGGCGGGCATGACGCCGGCTTCGGTGACGCCGATGCCAAGCCGGGCGATGAACATGCTCAGGAAGCCGCCGGCCATGCCTGAGGCGGCCGTTGCGGCGCCCCAGCCAACGCACGAGGCTGTCATGACCTTGCGCGGGCCGAACTTGTCGATGAGCAGGCCCACCGGGATCTGCATGATGGCGTAGGTCCAGAAGAAGGCGGAGAGCAGCAGGCCCACCAGCTCCGGGGCCATGTTGAATTCCTTCTGGATGATCGGGAGCGCCACCGAGATGGAGCCCCGGTCGATGTAGTTGACGGCGACCAGGACGAGGAGCAGCAGGAAGAGCTTCCAGCGGACGTTGGTGCGCCGTTGCACGCCGTCCTTGCCGGTCTGGCCCTCGAGTGCGGTTTGGGTTTCTGCTTGGTCGGTTTCGGTATTGGAGGATTCGGAACTTGACGTTTCGGTACTTGGAAGAGACACAGCTTCTCCTTCACGGGGAAGATTTGCGGGCAGGGGAAAGACTCTGAGCTGTGGCTGGCCGGCGGCCGGATTCGGCGGCGGCCATGCTTTCCCGGACTGAATCTGGGTGCGCCTTGCTGGTGCAGGCGGTCCGGGAGGTGATCACTTTTGGGATCCCGATTTGGGATCCCAAAATTAAAGATAGAAGTGACCCCCGCCACTGTCAAGGGTTTTTCCGGCAATGCCGGTCGGGCCGCTTATTTACCGATTGTGACTGCCCCAGCTGCCCAAGCTGCCGCCAGTGCAGCCTGACGCCGGTTCGTCAGTCCGTCGCCGGTTCGGCAGCCTGGCGGCCCCGGTTACCGGCTGTCGGTGTGCGCCAGGATCTCGGCGAGCTCGGCCAGCCGGTGCGCGCGCGCCGATTCGGCGGGAGTAAACGGTTCGCCGGGCCGGTAGAAGGTGATGGGGCCGTGCCAGGCCGTGGGGATCTTCAGTACCGTCCCGGCGTCGGCTGAGGCCGGAGGTTCCTGGCCGCCCTCCACGGAAACGGGCACGATCCTGGCGGAAAGCAGCTCGGCCACGGCCAGCGGAAGCTCATTCGGATTGCCGGCGATCCGGGCGGCCAGGCTCAGGGCCCTGGTCTGGCCGTCGGCCATCGCCAGGGCGGTGGTGGGCCAGACATGGGCATGCCGGCCGCCGCCGTCGCGCAGTGCCTCGAGCAGCCCGCGCTCGCGGAGGTGCCCCGGGGCGGACAGGACGAACTCGTCCAAGACACCGCCCGCCACCGGATGGATGTGGATGCTGAGGATGTTGGTGTCCAGCCGTGCCAGGGCCTGCGTAATCTTCTGAAGGGACCCGGGTTCATCGCGCAGCACTGTGCGGGCACGCCACAGGGCCGGTGCCGTATTCAGCCGTTTGCGGTGCCGCAGGGCAGGAGCATGCAGCCAGCTCCTCAGCATCCGGGCCGCCGACGGTTCGGCCACCCAGATGACCAGCACTGTGGCGGTCAGGGTAAGCACCAGGACCTTGGCCACATACGGGAGATGCGTCTCCACCACGGCGGCATGCACCAGGAGCTCAATGGGCAGCATCACCGCTATATTCGCCAGGGTCAGCCGGGCTTTTGGCGGTTCCGGCATCTGGCCGCAAACTTCGCAGCTCAAGTCGGCCGATTCGGGGGACTGTGTCTTGCGCTTCATACTCACATCATGTCCGGGCCCTGTTTCAGGGGGATTGCCGCTGCGTCACGAACGCCCACATCCCTGAATTGGCGCGGTTTTGAGCCGCTCCGAAGCTGGCGGCTGCCAACCCGGGCGCGCCTTCGAAAGGCCGTCGCCGGGTCCCGAATTCGCGTAGGCCCGGGTGTCCCTGGCTGCCGTGGGTCCACGTAATACCCGGCACCCCGACCTAAGGGTCCACGACCTGTCCGAGTACCACACGCATAAAGCTCCAACGGCATGCATAGAAAGCCGGGTAGGTGCCGCTCGTGACGCGGGGACCGGCCCACGGCTTTCATTGGGGAAGGCATCAACCGGTGCCGCCTACCAATGTTCGGGGGGATAGGCAATGGCGACATGGTCTGCCTGCGCGTGGCGCCCCTCCGCCTCTAATGTTTGGGGGCTGCAGTGAGCCAGCTGGGTAAAACAAGCCCGTTCGTGCTGAGGTTCCTGAATCCCGGAGGGACCTCCGGGACCGTCGCCGCACCGCCGCTTGGCGCCGTCGGGGGTTCCCCCGGCAGCCCGGAACGGCAGCCGTCCGCACGCAAGCTGTCCGGCCGTGAGTGGGCCCGCTTCCTGGCCCGATTCCTCCGGCTGACCGACTCCCTCTTGGTGGTTGTCTCGGTGCTCGCCGGATACGTGATCCGGTTCGACGGCGGGCACTCCTTTGCCGAAAGCCGCGACAATGCGCTCGGCGCCCTCCTGGCCGCCGGCCTTGCGGTGTTATGGATCGGCGCGCTCCATTTATACCGGACCCGGGATCCGAAGGTCCTGGGCGTCGGTTCCAGCGAATACAAACGCGTTGCCGTCTCCACCACCCGGGTCTTTGGCCTCCTGGCGGTGTTCCTGGTGGTATTCCGCCTGGAACCGGCCTGGGCGTTCTATGTCGCGTCGTTCCCGCTGGGCCTGTTGGCACTGGTGGGAAACCGGTGGTTCGCCCGCCGCTGGTACAACCGGAAACAGGCCGAGGGCCAGTTCCTGGTGAAGGCGATAGTCATTGGCGAGCCGAACGATGTCCGCTACGTCCTCGGGCGGATCGCCAAGAAGACCGGCGCGGCATACGAAATTCTGGGGGTGTCGCTGCCAGGCGCCCGCCGGGGAATGATGCTCGACGTCGATGGCCGCCGGATTCCGGTGCTGTCCTCCACCGACGACGTTGTCCGCACCGTGGGAAACCACGGTGCCGAGGCAGTCATCGTGGCGGGGCCGGTACCGGGAGGCAACCAGTACATCCGGGAGCTGGGATGGCGGCTGGAAGAGCATCGCGCGGAACTGGTCCTGGCGTCCACGCTGACGAACGTAGCGGGGCCGCGGATCCACTGGCGGCCGGTGGAGGGACTGCCGCTGATGCATGTGGATGTGCCGCAATACAGCGGCGGCAAGCACGTGCTCAAGCGGCTCCTGGACATCGCGGGCGCCACCGTGGCCCTCGTCCTGCTGTCGCCGCTGTTCCTGGCCCTCGCGGTCATCGTCAAACGGGACGGGCCGGGGCCGGTGTTCTTCAAACAGGAGCGTGTCGGCAAAGCCGGCCGTCCGTTCCGGATGATCAAGTTCCGGTCCATGGTCACCGACGCGGAAGCGTCACTCGCTGCACTGATGGCGCGCAACGAGGGTGCAGGCGTGCTGTTCAAAATGCAGAACGATCCGCGGGTGACCAGCTGCGGGCGCTGGATGCGCCGCTACTCGCTGGATGAACTGCCGCAGTTCTGGAACGTGCTCACCGGCGAGATGAGCCTGGTGGGTCCACGGCCGCCGCTGCAGCGCGAGGTGGAAGCCTACGAACGGCACACCCACCGCCGGCTGCTCATCAAACCGGGAATCACCGGCCTCTGGCAGGTCAACGGCCGCTCGGACCTGCCCTGGGACGAGGCCGTGCGCCTCGATCTCTACTACGTCGAAAACTGGTCGATCATGGGGGACGTCATCATCATGTGGCGGACTTTCAAAGCAATGTGCATGCCTTCGGGCGCGTATTAACTAGAGGGGACAGACATGGACGCTTCACAAGAGTCCTACCGCCGGGAGCTTGACCTGATGGCTTCCGCCGCACCCTTGCGGGCCGCCGTCATCGGCGCCGGCTACTGGGGGCCCAACCTTGCCCGCAACTTCAAGGCCAGCCCCGACTGGAAACTGTCCGCGATCGTGGACATGGACCGGGACCGCGCCGTCAAGCTCGCCGCAGCGAACGGGGGCGTTCCGGTCTGCGAATCCATCGACGAACTGCTGGACACCGTCGACGTCGACGCGGTGGCCATCGCCACCCCGGCCCACACCCACCACGGGATCGCCCTGACGGCCTTGCGGGCAGGCAAACACGTGCTGGTGGAAAAACCCCTGGCCGACAGCAGGGCCAAAGGCGTGGAGATGGTCGAAGAAGCCGAGAAGCGGGGCCTGGTCCTGATGGCGGACCATACGTACTGCTACACGCCCGCTGTCCTTAAAATCCGGGAACTCATCGCGGACGGGTCCCTGGGCGAGATCCTGTTCATTGACTCGGTGCGGATCAACCTGGGGCTCGTCCAGCCGGACGTGGACGTGTTCTGGGACCTCGCACCGCACGATCTGTCCATCATCGACTTCATCCTGCCCGGCGGCCTCCGGCCGGTGGAAGTGGCGGCCCACGGCGCTGATCCCCTGGGGACCGGACGGGACTGCGTGGGGCACCTGACCTTTGCGCTGCCCAACGACGCCATGGCGCACGTGCACGTGAACTGGCTCAGTCCCACCAAGATCCGCCAGATGGTGGTGGGCGGCTCCCAGCGGACCCTGGTCTGGGACGACCTGAACCCGCAGCAGCGGCTCAGTGTCTACGACCGCGGCGTCAGTCTGGACCGGAAATACCGGTCACCGGCGGAGAAGAAGGCATTCGCCATTTCGTACCGGCTGGGTGATACCTGGTCTCCGGCGCTGCCGGAACATGAGGCCCTCGGCCAGATGGTGGCGGAATTTGCCAGCAGCATCTGGCATCACCGGCCTGCACGGACCAGCGGCGCATCCGGCCTGAGGGTGCTGTCCGTGCTGGAAGCGGTCAGCCGCAGCCTCAGCGGCGACGGACAGTCGGTCGCCGTCACGGGCAACGAAGCCCAGATGGAGGGACGGCGATGAGCATGCTCCAGGGCGCGCGGGTCCTGGTCACCGGCGGCGCCGGCACCATCGGATCCACGATCGTGGACCACCTGATCACCGCCGGGGTCGAGCAGGTGGCCGTCCTGGACAACCTGGTCCGCGGCCGCCGCGCCAATCTCGACGGTGCGGTTGCCACCGGCAGGGTGGAACTTGTCGAAGGCGATCTCCGCGACCGGGACCTGGTCCACGACCTCACCCGCGGCAAGGATATCGTCTTCCACCAGGCGGCCATCAGGATCACGCAGTGCGCCGAGGAGCCGCGGCTGGCCCTGGAAGTGTTGGTGGACGGCACGTTCAACGTGTTCGAGGCCGCCGCCGATCACGGCGTGGGCAAGCTGGTGGCGGCATCCAGCGCCTCGGTGTACGGCATGGCGGAGGATTTCCCCACCACGGAACGCCACCACCACCACAACAACGACACGTTTTATGGCGCGGCGAAGTCCTTCAACGAGGGGATGGCCCGCAGCTTCCGGGCCATGACCGGACTGGACTACGTCCTGCTGCGCTACTTCAACGTCTACGGACCACGGATGGACGTACACGGTCTCTACACGGAGGTGCTGGTGCGCTGGATGGAGCGCATCGCGGACGGACTGCCGCCGCTGATTTTCGGTGACGGACGGCAGACCATGGATTTCATCTACACCCGGGACGTTGCCCGCGCCAATATCCTGGCCGCCGGCAGCGGTGTCCGCGAAGGCGTCTATAACGTAGCCAGCGGTGAAGAAACCAGCCTCCTGGAACTGGCCGAGGCCCTGTTGCGGGCCATGGATTCCGACCTGCAGGTGGAGCACGGTCCCGACCGCGCCATCAACGGCGTTGTCCGCCGCCTCGCGGACATCTCGGCCGCCCGGCTGGACCTTGGCTTCGCGGCGGAAACCGGGCTCGAGGACGGCCTTCGGGAACTCGTGGACTGGTGGCGTCCGCTGCGAAGCGAGATCGCGGCCACCCGGGTCGGAGGCGTGCGGTGACCATTAGCCAGGATCGGGCGCTGAGCCGCATCAATGTCATGAAACCGTGGCTCGGGGTCGAAGAAGCGGAGGCCGTCGCCGAGGTGATCGCGTCCGGCTGGGTGGCGCAGGGCCCCCGCGTGGCGCGGTTCGAGGAAGCCTTCGCCGCCGCCCAAAAGGCGATGCACGCCGTCGCGGTTTCCAACTGCACCACCGCACTGCACCTGGCGCTGAAGGTGGCGGGCATCGGGCCGGGCGACGACGTGGTGGTGCCGTCCTTCTCCTTTATCGCCACCGCCAATGCCGCAGGCTACGTCGGGGCACGGACGGTGTTTTGCGACGTTGAAGCGGAAGCCGGCAACGTCTCGGCGCAGACCGTCGCCGCCGCGCTGACCCCGGCCACCAAGGCTGTGATCGCAGTGGACCAGGGTGGAATGCCGGTGGACCTGGACCCCATCCGGGCCCTGTGCGACCCCCTGGGCATTACGGTGATCGAGGATTCCGCGTGCGGGGCGGGCTCCACGTACCGAGGTCGTCCCGTCGGGGCCGGTGCGGACTTGGCTGCGTGGTCCTTCCACCCGCGCAAGATCCTGACAACCGGCGAGGGCGGCATGCTGACCACGCTGAACCCGGAGTGGGCCAGCCGGGCGCGGAGGCTGCGCGAACACGCCATGAGCGTTTCGGCCAACGACCGCCATGCCGCCCTCCTGGCCCCGGCAGAGGAATACCTCGAAGCCGGGTTCAACTTCCGGATGACGGACATGCAGGCGGCAGTGGGGCTGGTCCAGCTGGGGCGGCTGGGCGAGGCCGTGGCCCGCCGCCGGGAGATCGTGGCCGGCTACCACTTGGCCCTGAACCGGGTTGGGGGGCTGCGGTTTGTCCGCGATCCCGACTATGGCACGAGCAACTTCCAGTCATTCTGGGTTGAGGTCCTGCCGTCGTTCCCCCTGAGCCGTGAAGAGCTCCTGGAGCGGCTGGCACGCGACGGCATCTCCGCCCGCCGCGGGATCATGGCCGCGCACAGGCAGCCAGCGTACGCCAGCCGGGATACCGGCCCCGCCGACCTGTCCGTCACCGAGCGGCTGACCGACAACACCCTCATCCTGCCCGTGTACCACCAGCTGACCGCCGGCGAGCAGTCCCGGGTGCTGCGGTCCATCCGACTGGCAAGCGGGGAGGGGAACCGTGGCTGACCTCATTCTGATCGCTGCCAGCGGGCTCGCCCGCGAAGTCCTCGCCACAGTGCGCGACAGCGGCCAGTTCGACGTCGTCGGGATCCTCGACGACGATCCGGGCAGGGCGGGCACCACGGTGGACGGCTCGCACGTCCTGGGGCCGGTCAGCCACGCGCTCAATTATCCGGATGCGAAGGTGGTGGTCTGTGTCGGCGCAGGCAGCGGGCGGGCCGTAATAGTGGCCAGGCTTGCCGCGCTCGGGTTCCCGGACCGGCGCTACGCCACTGTGGTTGATGCCTCGGTGCGGCTCCCGGAGGGATGCCTGATCGGCCGCGGCAACATCCTGCTGGGCCACGTCACGCTCACAGCCGGCGTGACCATTGGCAACCATGTGGTGGTGATGCCCGGGGTGACCCTTACGCACGACGACGCGGTGGAGGACTTTGCCACGTTTGCGGCCGGCGTTTCGCTGGGCGGCGGCGTCCGCGTGGGGCAGGCGGCCTACCTGGGCATGAACTCCAGCGTGCGCGAACGGACCGTCATAGGCGCCGGCGCCACCGTAGGGATGGGGGCCGTAGTGCTGGCCGATGTTCCGGCCGGCGAGACCTGGGCCGGCGTACCGGCGCGGGCCATCAAGCATGCCATGCAAACGGCTGCAGTTTCAGGAGGCGGACAATGACTCTTTCACCCACTTTCCCCTTGTCCGTACCCCTCGTTGACCTCGGCGCGCAACAGCAGGAAATCGCCGAGGAAGTGGAGAGCGGCATCAGGCAGGTCTTCGCACGGACCTCCTTCATCGGCGGCCCCGAGGTTGCCGAATTCGAGCAGGCTTACGCCCGTTTCGTGGGGGCCCGGCACTGCGTCGGCGTCGCCAACGGCACCGATGCGCTGGAGCTGGGACTCCGCGCGGCCGGGGTCATGCCCGGCGGGGAGGTCATCCTGCCGGCCAACACGTTCATCGCCACCGCCGAGGCCGTGAGCCGGATCGGGGCGGTCCCGGTGCCTGTCGATGTGGACCCCGACTACCTGCTCATCGATCCCAGGCGGGTCAGTGAGGCCGTGACTGAGGCGACACAGGCGATCGTGGCGGTGCACCTCTTCGGGCAGGCAGCGTTCGTTGAGAGGCTCAAGGCCGCTGCCTATGGCTGCGGCGCCGTCATCGTCGAGGATGCCGCGCAGGCCCAGGGCGCATCCCGGCACGGGCGCTTCGCCGGCACGCTGGGCAGCGTGGCCGGAACCAGTTTCTATCCGGGCAAGAACCTCGGCGCTGCCGGTGACGCCGGAGCAGTCCTGACGGACGACGACGGGATAGCCGCCCGTGTCCGCCTTCTCGGCGCCCACGGCAGCTCCGTCAAGTACGAGCACGACGCGATTGGCATGAACTCCCGTCTGGACACCATCCAGGCAGTGGTGCTGAACTCCAAACTGCGCCGCCTTGCGGCCTGGAACGAACGACGGCGGGAGGCGGCCGCCCGCTATTCGGAGATGCTCCGGGACGTCCCCGGCATTGTGCTGCCACGCACGGCCGAAGGCAACGTCGACGTCTGGCACCTCTACGTCATCCGGATCCTGGAACGGGACCGTGTGCTCGCCGCCCTCAACGGTGCCGGGATCGGCGCCGGCATCCACTACCCCGTTCCGATGCACCTTAGCCGCGCCTACCGGCACCTCGGATTCTGCCGCGGATCCTTCCCGGTGGCAGAAGAAGCCGCCGCAACCATGCTCTCCCTGCCGATCTACCCGCATATCACCGCCCGGCAGCAGGAGTACGTCATCGGCCAACTGCTCGCGGCCATGGAACGGCCATGACACAAGGAACCAGCGCCCCCGGCGCCTCGAACGCCTTCGCGTGGAGCCTCCTGAACACCATGGTGTCGAAGGTGGGCACGCTCGCGATTGGCATCGTCCTGGCCAGGATGTTGGGCCCGGACTCCTTCGGAACCTATGCGGTGGCACTGGTGGCGCTGATGGCCGTGCTCAGCTTCAACGAGCTTGGCGTTTCGCTGGCGATCGTCCGGTGGCCCGGCGACCCGGCAAAAATAGTGCCCACCGTCAACAGCATCTCCGTGGCGGGCAGCGGCCTGTTCTGCGCCGGTGCAGTCCTTGCTGCTCCCGCGTTCGCGGCCGCCATGGGCGACCCCGAGGCCACGGACGTGGTTCGGGTCCTCATTCTCAGCGTCTTCATCAACGGCGTGGTGGCATCTCCGGCGGCCCTTCTCCAGCGCGACTTCAAGGAAAAGACCCGGCTGGGGATCGACCAGGTCAACGTCTGGACGGGAGCTGTGCTGTCCATTGTCCTGGCGCTCACGGGAATGGGCGCCATGGCGCTGGCGGTGGGCAGGGTGGCCGGAAGCCTCGTGTCAGCTGCCATGTTCCTGGCGGCGTCGCCCATGCCGTATCGCTTCGGACTGGACCGCAACCAGCTCGGACCCCTGCTTCGGTTCGGCCTGCCGCTGGCCGGCACGAGCATCATTTTCTTCGCGGTCGGCTACGCGGACCAGCTGACGGCCGGATCCCTGCTGGGACCGGCGGCACTTGCCTTCTACGTCCTCGCGTTCAACCTTGCCAACTGGCCCGTCAGCATCCTGGCCCAGCCCCTCCGCAGGGTAGCGCCTGCCGCGTTTTCGGCACTCCAGCAGGACAAAGCAGCCATGAACTCGGCGCTGGTCTCGGTGGTGACGGTCCTCGCTGCGGCGACGCTGCCGCCCGTGATGTTCCTGGCCGGAAGCGCAGTGCCGCTGGTGGATCTTGTCTACGGCAAGGATTGGCTGCCGGCGGCTGCCGCGCTCTCCTGGCTGGTGGCGGCCGCAGTCAGCCGGATCTTCTCGGACCTGGCCTATGACTTCATGGTGGTCCTGGGCAGGTCGGGCACGGTGTTCGCCATCCAGGCCGGCAGCCTGGTTGTGCTGGTGCCCGCACTCGCTGCCGGTGCAGCCCTGGGCGGACTGCAGGGACTGGCTTTTGCGCAGGCACTGGTCTGCGGCTGCATCCTGCTGCCGTTGTGTTTATGGCAGCTCGCCAACGCGGGCATCTCCGTGCGGGCCGTCTCGTCAGTGGTGTTGGTCCCCGCGCTGGCTTCCCTTGCCGTCGGTGCCTTGTCGCTTGGCCTGGTCAGCTGGCTGCCGGTGCCCTGGCTGGAACTTCCTGCGGGCGCACTGCTGGCTGCGTCCACGGCCGCGGCGTTGCTGTACTGGCGCCGGGATGACGTGAAGCTGCTGAAGGAAGTGGGCCGCGAAGCCCGCTCGGAAGTTGGAGAGCTTGTCCCATGAGAATCCTTGTCTACCCCCACGACCTCGGCATCGGCGGCAGCCAGATCAACGCGATCGAGCTCGCCGGAGCCGTAGACAGGCTGGGCCACGAGACCATCGTGTTCGGGCGCCCCGGGCCGCTCGTGGACAGTATCCGGCGGCTGGGGCTGGAATTCGTGGCCGCGCCGGAAGCGGGCAGGCGGCCGTCGGTGGCGGTTAGCCGGGCGCTGGCCGGGCTGGTCGAACGCCGGCGGATAGACATCCTGCACGGCTATGAGTGGCCGCCCTCGCTGGAATGCTATCTGGCCGCACGGCGGATGCCCCGTACGGCGGCAGTGTCCACTGTTATGTCCATGGCTGTCGCCCCGTTCATCCCGAAGCACGTCCCGTTGACTGTCGGCACCCACCAGATCGCGGAGGTGGAGGCCGGATTCGGCCGCTCAGCCATTACGGTGCTGGAGCCGCCTGTCGACGTTGACGCGAACCGCCCCGGCCTTGACCTTGCCCAGGGAGACCTCAGGAAGACGTGGGGCGTCCCGGAGGGCGCGTATGTTGTGGCCATCGTGTCCCGCCTGGCCAGGGAGCTCAAGCTGGAGGGCATCCTCAGCGCCATGGACGCGGTGGCTTCCCTCCCGGCCACGATGCGGGTTTGCCTGCTCATTGCCGGCGACGGCCCGGCGCGTACGGAAGTCGCCGCGCGTGCGGCGCAGGTCAACATCCGGACCGGCCGGCAGACGGTTGTCCTCACCGGCGAACTTGCCGACCCCCGGGCGGCCTACGATGTGGCCGACGTTTGCCTTGGCATGGGCGGATCCGCGCTGCGGGCGCTGGCCTTCGGCAAGCCGCTGGTGGTCCAGGGCGAAGCAGGCTTCTGGGAGCTCCTGACGCCTTCCTCACTTGATACCTTTCTATGGCAGGGATGGTACGGCGTGGGCAGCGGGCAGGCCGGCGGCGCTTCCGCGCTCCGCCACGTACTGTTCGAGATCCTCCCGGCCGAGCGGCTCCGCGCCGATCTCGGGGCCTTCGGCAGGCGCGTCGTGGTGCACCGCTACTCGCTGGCACATGCCGCGGAGGCCCAGCTGGACGTTTACGGTGCTGCCCTGGAAACGGCGTCCGCCAGCCGCATGGCGTACGCCCGCGAACTCGAGGCCGCCGGCCATTTCCTCCGCTACAAGCGCCGCCGGCTGCAGGCGCGCCTGACCGGCCGGGATACGGCTGACGATTTCAACGCCCGCCCCGTCGCGGCGGCGCCTTCGCTGCAGGCATTCTCCGCGGGAGGTGCCACATGAGCGCCGGTGGCCCCATTATCTGGATGGCCGGCACCAACTGGGATGCAGTTGCCGGGACGGACAAGTGCCTGGTCACGGCGCTTGCCATGACCCGGCCGGTGATGTGGGTGGACCCGCCCGTCCCGGTTCGCCTGCCTCTGCGAACGGCAATCCGGATCCTTGGGACTGCAGGCAAGGTGGCAGGCAGTGCACCGCAGCTGGAACAGGTAGGCGAGTCCGTGCTGCGGCTTAAGGTGATGGCACCGCCTGGCGTGACACGGCCGTTCATCCGGCGGATCACGGCATGGTGGCTGGAGCGCGCCATCAGGTCTGCGGTGGCCCACACCGGTTGGGAACCCGCGGCCGTTGTCACCGCCATGCCACTGGCCCGCTTCCCCCGCAGAACTACGGGACTCAAAATTGTCTACCTGACTGACGACTGGCTCGAAGGCTCCCGCTTGATGGGGTTGTCCCGCACGGCCATCCGTCACGTGCTGGAATCCAACCTGTCGAAGGCAGACGGCGTCGCCGCGGTTTCTGAGGAACTGATGTTCCGGCTCGGCGGCTTCCGCCCGGCCGATGCCGCCACCCGGACTGCCACGGCGCAGGGGCCTGTTCACGCTGTGATTCCCAATGGCTGCCCGGAGCCTGCGGCTGGCATGCCTTCCGCGCCACGCGAGCCCGCCGCCTGCGTCGTCGGTCAACTCAACGAGCGGCTGGACCTTGATGTGCTTGAAGCCGTCCACGCTGCCGGAATCGCCATGACGGTCATCGGCCCCCGTACGGACCGCAACCCCTCATTTGGGCTCCGGCTGGATGCCCTCCTCGCTGCTGAGAACGTCCATTGGATGGGGCAGCTCGCCGCGGACGAACTGCGTGGCCAGTTGTCAAGGTTCGGAGTCGGCCTGACTCCGTATGCAGACTCGTCCTTCAACCGTGCAAGCTTTCCGCTGAAAACCCTCGAATATCTGTCGGCCGGGCTAGCTGTGGTTTCAACGGACATGCCTTCTGCGCGCTGGCTAAACACTGGCCTGATCTCGCTGCATTCAGACCCCGAGGAATTCGCGCTCGCCGTCAAGGCTGCCCTGGCGGAACGGAACGACCGGGAGCAGGAGCGGCTGAGGAGGCAATTCGCCACCGGACACACCTGGGCCGCACGGGCCGTTGACTTTCAGCGATTGCTTGACCGCGCCGACCACCACCGTGCCCGCCATCGCGCGGGCCCCTTGGCCGCCGTTACTGCCGGGAAACCGGGGGAGGAGCAAACATGAACACCATCGCGGTCCTGACGCCGTCGTTCCGGCCGGACTACAAGAGGTTGCTCAGCCTGCACCAGTCCGTTCTGGAATTCACTGATGACTCTGTTGTCCACCATGTGATCGTGCCTCGCCGGGACCTGTCGCTGTTTAGGCCCCACGAGTCGTCCCGGCTCAGAGTCTGGAGTGAAGCGGACTTCCTGCCGGCAGGCTTTGTCGCCACGGACGCATTCGCCGCCGCCGTTAAGAAAATACCGTTCCTACCTGCCATGGTGCGGTTCAGCGCGATGAATGTCCGCCGGCCGTGGCCCCCGGTGCGTGGATGGGTTCTGCAGCAATTGTTGAAGCTGTCAGCCGGCACCAAGCTGGGTGCGGACTCAGTGGTGATTATTGACTCCGACGTGGTGCTTCTCCGCCCCATGCCTGCGGATCTTTTTTTCCGGGCCGGCGCCGTCCGCCTATATGAAAAGCCTGAGGCCATCACGGCTGGTATGGATCGGCACCGGTTGTGGACGCAGACGGCACATCGGCTGCTGGGCCTGCAGGCTCCGGATTCGACAGCCTACCCGGACTACGTCGCAGGCATTGTCACCTGGGACCCGGAACTCTTGTCTGAGTGCCTCGCCAGGATCGAGTTGGTGACAGGAACGCCATGGGCCTGTGCAGTAGGTGCCCAGCTGCACTTTAGCGAGTTCATTCTGTACGGCACCTTCGTGAGGCATTTCGCCTCGGACCAGCAGCGTTCCTTCACCGAACCGACCACGCTGTGCCACAGCTACTGGGACCCTGCCCCCTTAACGGAGGCGCGGGCCGGGGAGTTCATCGCTGATTTCGGCCCCGGCGACATCGCCGTCCACATCCAGTCGAACTCCGTCACAAGCGAAGAAGTCACGCGGCAGGTGCTGGATGCGCTCCGGACGGAGGCCAAGCGATGAGGGCCGCCGCCAGGCGCAGCACCGTTCTGTTGCTGCTTGTGCTGTACCTGGTGGCCTTAGCGGGCGTTGGCTTCTGGCCCACACCGGTGGAGCGCCCCGTGGCCGGGCTCCTTCGCAGCGTCCTGCTGACCCTGCAGGACCAGCCGCTGACAGCAGGGATCCGAGCAGGTCACGTGGAAGTGGCCGCCAATGTGGCGCTCTTCGTGCCGCTTGGATTGCTGACCGTCCGGATGGTCCCAGCGCGCCGATGGTGGCTTGCCGCCGTCGCCGGCATGGCCGCCTCCTGCGCGATCGAGGCAGTCCAGTTCCTAGCCCTCGACCAGCGGCAGGCCAGCCTGCGGGACATCGCCAGCAACACGCTGGGCGCCCTGCTCGGTGCACTCGCGGTCGTATGGGTGCGCCGGCGGCACAGCCAAATACCAAAACCGCCGGTGTCCGGCGACAGCATCCCTGGGAGGAACGACATGATTACCATCGCAGCCACGGCCGACGTGGCAGAGTCCGCCAGCATCGGAGAAGGATCGCGGATCTGGCATTTGGCGCAGATCAGGGAAGACGCCGCCTTGGGCAGCAACTGCAACATCGGGCGCGGAGCCTACGTTGGGCCGGCCGTCCTGCTGGGCAACAACTGCAAAGTCCAAAACTACGCCCTGGTCTACGAACCGGCCCGGTTGTCCGACGGCGTCTTCATTGGCCCAGCGGCGGTGCTCACCAACGACCTCCATCCGCGAGCCATCACCCCTGACGGAACACTCAAGGGTTCCGAAGACTGGGTGGCCGTGGGCGTGACCGTCGGGAAGGGCGCCTCCGTCGGTGCACGGGCGGTGTGCATCGCGCCCGTCACCATCGGCGAGTGGGCCACGGTGGCGGCCGGCGCCGTCGTGACCCGGGATGTCCCGGCCTATGCCGTGGTGGCCGGCGTGCCGGCACGGCAAATGGGCTGGGTGGGTGAGGCTGGCCATCCGCTCAAGCAGGACGACGGCGGCAGCTGGCTCTGCCCCGTCACGGGGCGCCGTTACTTCGAAACCAAGGGCCAGCTCGCGCCCGCCGAAAAATACTGAGGACGCGACGTGGAAAACCTGGACGCCGACAAAGTCATCCTGGGGGGCACCCCCGTTGATCTGATGGATCCCGGGCCGGCCCTGGAGCTCATCCTGGCCCGGGCCGGACGGCCGGGCCTGAAGCCCCTCGGCGTTGCCTCCGTCAATCTGGACCACCTGCACCACTTCGGTGCCGGCGGCCGATGGGAAGGCACACTGCACGCAGACCCTGCCAGCACGGTTGAGTGGCTCTATCTGCTCGACGGTGCGCCGCTGGTGTCGCAATCCCAACGGCTCACCGGGCATCGCTGGCCGCGGCTGGCGGGAAGCGACCTCGCCTCGCCACTGCTGGACCGCGCCGAGCAGTTGGGACTCCGGGTGGGTTTCCTAGGCGGTTCACCGGAGAACCAGCAGCTTCTGGCCCAAAAAATTGCCGTTGAGCATCCGCGCCTCCAGGTCGCCGGAATGTGGTCACCGGACCGGGAAGAACTGGCCTCCGCCCGCGACTCGGAGCGGATCGCGGCAGACATTGCGGCCGCGGGCACCCAGATCCTCTACGTAGGACTTGGCAAGCCACGGCAGGAGCTCTGGATCGACCACTACGCCGCCCTGACCGGCGCCGCCGTGCTGCTCGCCTTCGGTGCAGCGGTGGACTTCCTGGCCGGTAGGGTGCACCGCGCACCGCAATGGGCCAGCGACCACGGGCTGGAATGGGGCTACCGCCTGGCCCTGGAACCCAAACGGCTCGCCAGCCGCTACCTGATTGACGGCCCGCCGGCGTACCTGAAGCTGCGGACCGCGTCGTGCACCATACCTCACCCCCGGCTGGAGTCCGTGCCGTCGGCCGATCCCGCACCGCGGACTCCGGGCCGCTTCACCGGACCCGACGGCGCCGCGGATGCCGCCGTCGTCGTTGTCACCTACAACAGTGCCCACGGTGTGGGGCCACTGCTGGAGAGCCTGCGGGAGGAGACAGCGGACCTCACCCTGCGCGTGCTGGTGGCGGACAATTCCTCCACCGACGGCACCCTGGCCAAGGTGCGCAGCGCCCACCCGGACGTCATCGCCTTCGCCACCGGGGGCAACCTGGGATACTCCGGCGGCATCAATGCCGCCATGCGACGGGCCGGCGACACCGCCACCGTGGTGGTGCTCAACCCGGACGTCACGGTGGAACGCGGAAGCCTGAAAACCATGATGCACCGCCTGCGTTCCTCCCGTGCCGGGGCAGTCGTTCCCCGGCTCCTGGATGAAAGCGGCACAACGAGTCCGTCCCTGTACCGCGAGCCGAGCCTTGCCAATGCAGTGGGAGACGCGCTGGTGGGACGTCGTTTCCCCAACCGGTCCGGCTGGCTGGCCGGCACCGACTACAACCCGGAGAGCTACGCCCACCCGCACACCGTGCACTGGGCAACCGGCGCGGCGCTGATGGTCCGACGCAGCCTGGCCGACGCCTTGGCGTGGGACGAGTCCTACTTCCTCTACTCAGAGGAGGTGGACTTCTTCCGCGGCCTGCGGACGATGGGTGAGACCATCTGGTACGAACCTGCCGCCGTCATGATTCACGCGGGTGCCGGTTCGGGCACCTCACCACAGCTCAACGCCCTCCTGGCCGTGAACCGTGTGCGGTACTTCCGCAAATACCATTCATCGGTCTACGCCAAGGTTTTCCACGGCGCGGTGGTCCTGTCCGAGGTGCTGCGCTGCTGGAAGCCGGACCGCAGGGGAGTGCTGCGGACAGTCCTGGACGAAGGCAGCTGGACCGCCCTGCCGGGGGCCACCAGGGACCCCGATCCTGCTTTCTTCCCGGCCGGTTCGGTGATCGTCCCGGCGCACAACGAGGCCAGCGTGATCGCCCGGACGCTCGCCCCCCTTGCTCCGCTCGCCGCGGCCGGGCAGATCGAAGTGATTGTGGTCTGCAACGGTTGCGCGGACGACACCGCCGCGATCGCCCGCGGCTTTGAAGGAGTGACGGTCCTGGAAATCGGGCGGCCCTCCAAATCGGCCGCCCTCAACGCCGGCGATGCGGCTGCCACGAAGTGGCCCAGGCTTTATCTGGACGCCGACGTGCAGATCAGCCCGCATGCGGTGCGGGACGTGTTGACCGCGCTCGGAACCGGCGGACCGCTGGCCGCGCGCCCGGCCGTGCAGTTCGACCTTCAGGACGCCCATCCGCTGATCCACTCCTACTACCGCACACGGCTGCGCCTGCCCTCTGCACGGAACCGGCTGTGGGCCGGGGGCGTCTATGGCCTGTCGGAGCAGGGGCGCAAGCGGTTCAAGGAGTTCCCGAACCTCACAGCGGATGACCTGTTCGTGGACCGGCTTTTCGAGCCGGCGGAAAAAGCCGTCCTCGACGTCGATCCCGTGGTGATCCGCCCGCCCCGGACGCCCAGGGACCAGCTGGCAGTACTGCACCGCGTGTACCGAGGCAATGCCGAGCAGAACGGCGATGCCGGCCAGCACAGCACCGCCCGTCAGACCTTCGGCGAAGTGCTGCGCTCTGTTCGTGGGCCGCTCTCCGCTGTCCATGCCGCGGTCTATTTGGGATTCGCGGTTGCCGGCCGGCAGGGGGCGGCGGGATCGGGGACGTGGGAACGGGATGACAGCAGCCGTGCGCCGGCACGGGAAGGAACAGCGGGCTGATGAACAACACCGGCCTCGCTGTGGCAGAGGGGATGACGAACAACGGGCCACCGTGGCTGCTCAAGGCAACCATGTTCTCGGTCATGTTCTTCCCGCCGTATATGGTGCTGGCACCGGTCGGGGCCAGCGGCAGCCTGCCGCAGATACTGGCGTTGGGCCTTTTCGGGCTCTGGGCCGCCTCGTCGGTGCTCGCGCTGCACGATCCGGTGATATTCCGGCATCCTGGACGGGCCGCCGTCCTGCTGCTGCTCCTGGCGTCCTGCCTCAGCTATGCACACCTCTTTGCCGGCCTCAGCGGGGCCAGCACCATCGAGGGCCGTGCCGCGGCGGACCGCTGGATGCTCCTGATATTCGCAGCCGCCGGAATTGCCTTCGTGACCACCGAATCCGTCCGAAACCTCAAGGACGCCATGGCCGTTGTCCGGTGCGTCCTTGCGGGCGGCGCGGCATGCTGCATCATTGCCATCATTCAATTCACCACACACACGAACCCGATGGAGTGGTTCAAAGTGCTCATGGTCGGATTCGCCGAAAATGGAGACTTCGATGCCTTCCAGGCGCGCGGAGCACTGTTGAGGGTTGCCGGGACCACGCTGCACCCCATCGAACTCGGCGTGGTCACAGCCATGCTGCTCCCGCTATCCATCTGGCGGGCGCTGTACGACCCAACGGGCCGCAAAAAGCTCCACTGGGTGGTGGTGGGCCTGTTCGTGCTGGCCAACACCATGACCGTTTCCCGGTCGGGGTTGTTGGGCCTCGTCATCGCCATCGTGATCACGGTGCCCTTCCTGCCCAGGCTCGCCAAACAATGGGCCGCCGTGATTGTGCCAGTGGGTACGGCCGGACTGTTCGTTGGCGTGCCGGGCCTGATCTCCACACTGTTTAATTCCGCCACAGCGGGCAGCTCGGACGCATCCATTACATACCGCACGGAGGACTACCCCCTGGCCTTGCGCCTGGTCGCCGACCGCCCGTGGTTCGGCACCGGACCCGGAACGTGGATACCCACCCAGGCATTGGACATCTTCGATAACGAGTACCTGCTGGTGTCCGTGACCATGGGGGTCATCGGGCTGATCGCCATGATCGCGTACCTGGCCGTTCCTGCCCTTGCAGCGTTGGCCGCGGCTAGGCATGCCAAGGACAACGAGCTGCGTCTGCTGGCGGCGTCCGCAGCCGCTGCCGGCCTGATCGCCACCGTGTCGTCGGGAACCTTCGACTCTATGTCGTTCCCGGTTTTTGCATTGATCTATCCATTTTTCATAGGTCTGTCAGGTGCCACCTGGCTGATGGTTAAGAATCAACTGGACCCCGCCCGGAATGCCCCTTCGCGGGCAGAAGCCGGCAAGGTCCCCTGGGGGTAGGAAGAAGCCATGGATCCGATATCTGTTATTAAGACGCTCTGGCGGCACAAGTGGGTGGCGATGCCTGTGGTTGTGCTGACAATCGCTGCCTGCGTCTACGTCATGTTCTTTGCCGGGCGGAGCTATCAGGCGAGCATGACCTATGCCCTGATCACTCCCAAGGTGCCCACGGCCATGGAGCTGGAGACCAGCCCTCAGCTGGCCAAGGTCAACGGTGACAACCCGTACCTCCGGAGCCCGGACAACACCCTGTTATCCCAAGTGCTGATCACCAAGCTGGGGGCCCAGGAAACGGCGGAGGCCCTTCAGGAACAGGGCCTGGGCGCCGAATACACGGTGGCCCAGGCGAGTACCTTCGGCTCGGGCATGCTCCTGGAGATATCGGCGTCGGGAGCGTCTCCCCAGCAGGCTGTGGACACGGCCGTGGCTCTGGGAAAGCGGCTCACCACCACCCTGCACGACGTGCAGAAAATCAACGGCGCTGACGAAAGCTATCTCTATTCCGCGCTCGCTGTGGACGGGCCGGGCCAGGCGGAGGAGATGTTCTCGAGCCGGCTGAGGACGTTGATCATTGTGGCCGTTGGCGGTGTGGTGCTGGTCTTCGGAGCAGTCTCCATCGCCCGTTCCCTCGAGCTGGCCAGGGCCGGCCGGCGGGCGAAGGAAAAGCCCGCAAGGCACGCCGGAAATCCCGAAACGGAGGCGCGTCAACTGCCTGAAGTCCAGGCAGGCCAGACCCGCCGACGGGAACGGGCGGATAGCGGGGGGGCGGACGTCGACCTTGGGCTGCTGGGCAGGTCCCACCGGATCCCTGTACCGGACAGGGAGTACCGGACCTGATCCGCGCACGCCGGCAATCTTTTCCGGGCATGTCGGCCTGATCCGCGCATGCCCGGCCCGCCCCGGCCCCGTGCAGGTAATGCAGGGGTGTTCCGCGGCGAGCAATCCGAGTACCGCCGCGGTGCCCGGGCAGGATCACGATTCCCAAGCGGGTATTCCGTGCCTCAACAGCGGTGTCCTGCGGGGAAAATGCGCGTACAAAACTCTCGTGACGGGGCAGAAGGACGGCGCGTTGAATGGAAGGTGCATAACTAATGCCGTTTTGAGGAGCGGGAGGTTCCAGTGACCATCAGCGAAGACCATACGGTCAGTCACATCGGCGTCATGAGGCCGTGGCTCGGACCGGAGGAGGCGGATGCCGTTGTTCAGGTGCTCGCTTCCGGCCGGATGGCGCAAGGGCCACGCGTCGGGCAGTTCGAGGAGGCCTTCGGCTCCGCGCAGCAGGCATCCTACGCCGTCGCAGTGTCCAGCGGCACCGCGGCGCTCCTTCTGGCGCTGAGGGTCGCCGGGGTTGCACCGCAGGACGACGTCGTCCTGCCCTCGTTCTCCTCCGTGGCGACTGCCAACGCCGTCAGCCATCTGGGGGCCAGGACCGTCTTTGCCGACGTCGAGGCGGGCACCGGCAATGTGTCCGGCAGGACAATCGAGGCTGCCCTGACACCGGCCACCCGGGCTGTGATCGTTGTGGACCAGGGCGGCGTGCCGGTCGACCTTGAGCCGATCCGGGACCTGTGCGACCCGCTGGGCGTCACGGTCATCGAGGATGCTGCCTGCGGCGTGGGTTCCACGTACCAGGGCCGTCCGGTGGGAGCCGGCGCCGAACTGACCGCATGGTCCTTCGACTCATATGAGGTCCTGACCACCGGGGAAGGCGGCATGCTGACCACCGGAAGCGACACCTGGGCAAGCCGTGCCCGGCAGCTGCGTGATGGCGCCGCGACCGAGCCCGGATTCGAATACCGCATGACCGAGCTGCAGGCCGCCATCGGCCAGGTTCAGCTGGGCCGGCTGCAGGAAGCCGTTGCCCACCGCAGGGAAATCGTCGCCAGCTACCAGATGGCCCTCGGCCGGATTGAGGGGCTGCGCTTCATCAAGGACCCCGCCTACGGCACCAGCAACTTCCAGTCCTTCTGGCTTGAAGTGCTGCCGTCGTTCGCCCTGCCTCGGAACGAGCTGTTGGAACGGCTGTCGCGCGACGGTATCTCGGCCGGCGCCGGGATCATGGCGGTCCACCGGCAGCCGGAATATCGGGGCCGGGATTACGGCTCGGCGGATCTGTCGGTGACCGAACGCCTGGCGGACAAAACAGTGGTCCTGCCGGTCTACCACCAGCTGACTCCGGGCGAACAGTCCCGGGTGCTGCGCTCCGTCAGGCTCGCGGCAGCAGGGATCCCAGTGACCGTGCGGCGCGGCAAATGGAACGGCGGGTTCCGGCGGGGGGAGGCGGCCAGCGCCTGACCCGCCGGGACGTCAGCCCCCGCCTGGACGTCAGCGTGAGCGCTCGGATCCGTTCGCGGCGGTGCCGGTTCCGGCGGCCGTTCCGGTCGAGGCACGGCTGACGCCGGCGGTGATGAGTTCCTTGTCGCTGCTCGCGACCTGGGTCAGCAGGTCCCGGATCTCGGCCAGGAGTGCGGTGTCCGCGGGGATGGGCTCTTCCTCCGGTTCCGCCGTTGCCAACCGGCTCTTCACCAGCGAGTTGATCTTGTTCATGGGCGCCACGAAGATGAAATACACCACTGCCGCGGTAATGAGGAATGTCACGAAGGCTGTGAGGACCCCGCCGATGTTCACGAAGGTCTTATCATTACCGGGCCAGATGGGGAACCCGAGACCTTCGGTCTGGACACCGCCGGCCGCGGCGATGATCGGGTTCACTATGTTGGTGGTGAAGGCGCCAACCAGCGCCGTAAACGCGGTGCCGACGACGACGGCGATGGATAGTTCGATCACGTTGCCGCGAAGGATGAAATCCTTGAATCCTTTAAGCATGGGGTCCTCCGGTAGTGCGTTTCGGTCTGTGATTTAACCGATAGACAATACCAGTCCGCCGGCCTGCAGTGCGTTCTGCTGAGTAGGTGGCTGCCCCTTTGGCGCCGGTGCCGTCCGGCCGCGGGCGTAGGATTTGGAATGGACGCCAACGCTGCCGCCGTCAGACTGGCACCGTTGGAAAGGCGTGACCCACGTGAAGCTGTTCGCCGAGATGTTCACGATTGCCCCCGGCAACAAGGACCATCACGTCGCGATCCGGTGCGCCGTGGGCGTCTTCATTCCGCTGATCATCCTGGTCCTGATTGACCGGATGGACCTGGCGATCTTTGCTTCCTTTGGGGCCTTCACCGGAATCTACGGGCGCGGGGAGCTGCACCGCAAGCGGCTCTTCATCCAGGTGCGGGCCGGGTCCCTCATGCTGCTGGTGATCCTGCTGGCCACGTTGTCGGCCCGGGCGGGGCAGGCGCTTGGCCTGTCGGACACCGCGGGCACCTGGACGCAGGTGGCGGCCACCACCGTGGTCGCCGGGGCGTGTTCGCTCGTGATCGCCTGGTGGCGGCACCGCCCTGCCGGTTCGTTGTTCCATATCTTCGCCTTCGCGGCCATCGCCTCGATTCCGCACCAGCCGCCGCTATGGCAGTGCATGCTTGCCTCGGTCGTGACCACGGTGTTCTGCCTGCTGATCGGAATTTCGTCCCGCGTGGTTCGGAGCCGGCGCACGCCGTGGGCCATGCCTGAGCCTGCCCGGCTGACGCCCGATGAAAAGCGGGCAGCGCGGCTCGAGGCCGTGGGCTACCTGGTGGCTGCGGGACTGGCCGGGACGCTGGCCACCGTGGTGGGCCAGTGGCTGGGGTTCGGCCACAATTACTGGGCCATGGTGGCCGCCGTCGTTCCGTTGGTCGGCCGCACCACCCGTCACCGCGTGGCCCGCGGCATCCAGAGAATCATCGGAACCGTCCTGGGCCTGATCCTGCTGGCGGGAGTCCTCCTGCTGAACCCTGCCCCGTGGCAGACGGTCCTGGTGATTGCCGTCTGCCAGTTCGGCGCCGAAATGTTCATCGCGCGGCAATACGTGCTGGCACAGGTGTTCGTCACGCCGCTGGCGCTGAGTTCCACGCTGTTGGCGGCGCCCGCCGTCCCGGAAGTGCTGCTGCGGGACAGGATCGTCGAGACGGTCATTGGCGCCGCCGTCGGCATCGCCGTTGTGGTCACCCCCGCCGTCTGGCGGCGCCTACGGGCCGGGAGCCGCGCGCAGCGCGTGGCCGCCTGAGAGATTCCACGGCGGGCGCTAGGAAGGCCCGACGGCGGTCCGCTTGCCGGCCGCTGCGGTGACCGCCTGCGGCACCAGGACGAGGGCCGCCACCGCGAGGACGGCTGCCGCCGCGAACACGTAGAAACCCCAGGGGTAGGCGATTCCGGCGGCCACCAGCGTACCCGTCACTGCCGGGCCCAGGATGGCGCCGAGACGCCCGACGCCGGCCGCGAAGCCCAGTGCGGTGCCGCGCAGCCTTGCCGGGAACAGTTGGCTCACCCAGGCGTAGACCAGCACCTGGGAGCTGAACACGAACACCCCGGTCACGAAGACGGCAGCGTTCAGGAGCAGTTCGTTCTGAATCTTCACGCTGAGCGCGGCGAGGAAGACGGCGGAGAGCGCGAACCAGAGAAGCACAATCTTCTTGGTTCCGTGCTTGTCTGCCAGGATGCCGGCCACCACCAGGCCAGCGACTGCGCCCACGTTCAGGACGAGCAAGAGGGAAAGGCCTGCGTTCAGCGTGTAGCCGGCGGACGACATGAGCTGCGGCAGCCAGGTGTTCAGCCCGTAGACCAGCAGCAGGCCCATGAACGAGGCGACGGCAACACCGGCAGCCACGAGGGGGTAGGGCTTCCTGCCGAGGTCCCGAAAGCTGGCACGCTCTTCCACGGCGGGCGCAGCTTCCTTCGCCGCTTGCCCGGCGGTGGGCTTCGTCGCGTCCGGCTTGGAGGCGGCCGGCAAGGTAATGACCGCGGGCAGCGTCTCCGGCAGCTTGAACCAAAGGAACGGAACCAGGACGAAGCCGGCAATGCCGCCAACGACGAACATGATGCGCCAGTCCGGAATGACCATCAGTGCCAGGAACGCGGTGGCCACGGCGCCGGCGTGATAGCCGGTCATGGTCCGGGTGGTCGACTTGCCGGCTGATCCTGCAGGGGCGTAGTCGTTCATGTAGGCCAACGCGGCGGGCAGGCAGGCGCCAAGTCCAAGGCCGGCCAGCAGCCTGAAGATGCTGAAGACAGCCACGTTGGGCGCAAAGACCACGGCAATTGTGAAAATGGAGAACCAGGTAACGCAGGCAACCAGCAGGTTCCGCCGGCCGAAGCGGTCAGAGAGCGGCGCAATGAACAGGGCCCCAAGTCCTACGCCCACCAGCGAGATCGTTGCGGCGAAGGTGGCACCGACGGCGTCGAAGCCAAGGTCCTGCGTTTTGATGAGGGTGGGAATGACGGTTCCAAGCACCACCAGGTCGAATCCGTCCAGGACCATGGCTAACCAGCAAAGCCAGACAGGCCAGCGTGATTTGTCTTCCAACGACGTCGTTGACATTTGCTACCTCAGCGTTGATTGCTTACCGGTTGATTCTCCGTGGCACCGGCCGGGACCGAAGGTTCCCTACCCTGAGATTTGTACCACTGCGCGGTGTTATGTGGGACACTTCAAACCATTCAATGGAAGGGGAAGTGTGGCCAACTCGGGCTCCGGCGACTCAGTGGTGGACCGCGTGGTCCGCGTTATTGCCGCGTTTCCGGAGGGCGTCAACGTCCTGCCGCTGTCGGAACTTGCCGCCCGCGCCGGGCTGCCGCTCACCACTGCCCACCGGCTGGTCCGGCAGCTGGCCGGGCACGGCCTGCTGGATGTCGGCTCCGCCGGCTCGGTGCAGCTGGGGCTTCGCCTGTGGGAGCTGGTCAACCGTAATTCCCCCACCCTGGAACTCCGCCAGGCCGCCATGCCATTCATGGAGGACATCCAGCAGGTCCTGAACCAGAATGTGAACCTTGCGGTGCTGGACGGCTGGGAGGCGCTCTTTGTGGAGCGGCTGTCCCGGCGCGGATCGGTGGCCAACCGTGCGCAGGTTGCCGGACGCATGCCGGTGCATGTTTCCTCCGCCGGGCTGGTTCTGATGGCCAACCAGGCACACGCCGTCCAAGCGGAATACCTGGACGGTTTCACGGATCCCGCCGGCCGCCTGACGGTTGCTGAACTGCGTGTCCAGCTCGGGGAAGCAGCCCACCAGGGCTATGCCCAGCTGGCCGGCGTGGTGGATCCGGACACCTGGGGCATCGCCGTCCCCGTGATGGACCGCAGGAAGCGGACGGTGGCCGCCCTCGGCGTCGTGGTTCCCCTGCGGGAGGTGCGCCTGCAGGCGCTGGTGCCCGCGTTGCAGACCGCCGCCCGGGGGATCGGGCGCCGCCTGGGCGAATCCCAAAACGCTGCCGAGGGGCGGGACTAAACCGCTAATTCCATTCAACGGAATCCCTGTAACGCGGATCACGTACCGGGGCGCACACTGTTAGCCAGACGATCCAACAGGCCCCCGGACCCTACCGCCGGGGCCGCGCAACGAAGCGAGGAACACCATGGCAGCACGCACCATCATCACCACCCAGGTGGCCATTCTGGGCGCCGGCCCGGCCGGGCTGATGCTCTCGCACCTGCTGGCCAAGGCCGGCATCGAATCTTCCGTGATCGAAATCCGCAGCCGCCAGGACATCCAGGAGACAGTCCGTGCCGGCATCCTGGAGCACGGCACCGTGAACATGCTGGTGGACAGCGGCGTCTCGGACCGGGTGCTGCGGGAAGGCGACCGGCACGACGGCATTGAGCTGCGCTTCAACGGCGAAAGCCACCGGATCGACTTCAAGGACCTGGTGGGGGAGTCCGTCTGGCTGTACCCGCAGACCGACGTGTTCATGGACCTCGCCGCACGCCGCGAGGCCGACGGCGGGGACGTCCGCTACAGCGTCACGGACACCACCATCCACGACATCGAAGGCAAGCCCAAAGTCTGGTTCACGGATGCCGACGGCGTGGAGTACGAACTGCAGGCCGATTTCATCACCGGCGCGGACGGTTCCCGCAGCCACTGCCGCTTCCAGATCCCCGAGGCGGACCGCAAGTGGTACTTCCACGAATACCCCTTCGCCTGGTTCGGCATCCTGGCTGAAGCGCCGCGCAGCTCCGACGAACTGATCTACGCCAACTCGGACAACGGTTTTGCCCTGATCAGCCAGCGGACCGAGACGGTCCAGCGTATGTACTTCCAGTGCGATCCCAACGAGGACGTGAACAACTGGAGCGAGGACCGCATCTGGGACGCCTTCCGCAGCCGCGTCAACGGCAACGGCTTCGAGCTCAAGGAAGGGCCGGTCATCGACAAGATGGTGCTGAAGTTCCGCAGCTTCGTCCACGCCCCCATGCGCCACGGGAAGCTCTTCCTGGCCGGCGACGCCGCCCACACCGTGCCGCCCACCGGCGCCAAGGGCCTGAACCTGGCAATCCACGACGTGAAGGTCCTGTTCGAGGGGCTGGAAAGCTACTACAGGAGCGGCTCCCCGGCGCTGCTGGACGCCTACAGCGACCGCGCCCTGGAGCGCGTCTGGAAGGCCCAGCAGTTCTCCTACTGGATGACGTCCATGCTCCACACGCCGGCGGACGCCGACGACTTTTCCCGCGCACGCCAGCTGGGCGAGCTTAACTCGGTAGTGTCGTCCCACCACGGCAAGGCCTACCTGGCCGAGGCCTACACCGGCTGGCCTTCCGCCTAAGCCGCACAACACGACTGCCGCCGTCGGGCATAACATCGGTCCATGGAAGCCATAACCATCGTTGGCGGCGGCATCGCCGGCCTGGCCCTTGCCGCGACGCTTGATCCGGATCGCTTCGACGTGGCCCTGCACGAGCAGCGGGACACCTTGCCAGCGGTGGAAACGTCCCTGGCCATGTGGCCGGAGGCCCAGCGGGCCCTCGGCTCCGTGGGGATCCTGCCGGCAATCCGGGCGGCGGGATCCGGATTCGAAGCCATGGCATTGCGGGACGCATCCGGGAAAGCACTGTTGCGTGCCGAGGTTTCCGGCGTGATCGGTGTTTCACGCGCGGACCTGCTGCGGCACCTGGACGCCGCTGTGCCGGAGCCGGTAGCCCGCGTGTTTGGGGCGGTAACATCGCTCCCCGAAACCGGGTTGCTGGTCGGAGCAGATGGCGTTCACAGCGTGGTCCGCCGGGCACGGTGGGGCCCTCGGTCCATGGCGCGGCTCAGCCCTTACCTCGCTTTGCGCGGCGTCATCGGCGGACCTGTTCCTGCGGACGCCGGCGGGGAATACTGGGGCCGCGGCGAATTGTTCGGCATTGCTCCGGCCTCCCGGTATCGGACGTACTGGTATGCCTCGTACCGGTCAGACCTGGGCCCGGGCGGCATCGACGTCGCGGCGGCGCTGGACCTCACCCGCCGGCGCTTTTCGGGGAAAGCCGCCGGAATCGGCCGCGTCCTGGTTGCGGCCACGCCGGAGGGGACCCTCGCCCAGCGCATCTGGACCGTGCCAGCCCTCGGACGCTACGCGCGGGAGGGTTCCGTGCTGGTGGGAGATGCCGCGCACGGCATGACACCCAACCTCGGGCGTGGTGCCTGCGAGGCCCTGGTTGACGCCGTTACCCTCGCGGAACTGCTCAACTCCCGTCCGCTTCCGGAAGCCCTGAAGGCGTACAACAAGCGGCGCGTCCTGCGCAGCCAGGCCCTGCGCGTGGCTTCTTCCGCCATGACCCGGCTCGTGCTCACCGAATCCGCCCAGCCGCTCCGGGACGGGATTCTCAGCCTCGCCGGACGGCTCAGCCGGTCCGCGCAGGGCTAGGTGAAACAGCGGCGGCCACTGTGCCCGGCGCGGCTACGGGCTTTCTGCCCTTGGAGCGGCGCCGTCCGCCGGATCTCCCGTACACGAGGTACATCGTCAGCCCGGTGATGACCATCAGCAGCACGGTGTAAACGAACGTGTTGGAAACTCCGTCCACGCCTTCTGCGCCGTCCGTGTTGGCTTTGATGACCAGTCCCAGCGGTTGGACCAGCGGGTGTGCCAGGAAAATGGCGGTGTCGTAGTCGTCCAGCATGCTGTTGAAGTTCAAGGCCGCGATGGCCGCGGCGGCGGGAAGGACCAGCGGCAGCAGAATGCGCCGGAACACGTAAAGCGTCTTGGCCCCCATGATGGCGGCCGCCTCCTCCAGTGATGAGTTCACCGACGCAAACGAAGCCTTGAGCATCCTGAGCGTGAAGGGGATCTTCACCGTGACGAAGGCGATGAGGAGAATGACGGTGGTGCCGGTGAGGACCGCGCCGCCCACCAGGGGGTTTGGGTGGTCGTAGCTGATGATCAGGCCGAGGGCCAGCAAAGCCGACGGCAGGATCCAGGGGATGTGCAGCAGGTACTCAAACATGGCAGTCACCCAGTTCTTGTGCTTCTGCAGGATCCGCGCCACAAACAGCAGGCCACCGACGGCAATGACCGCAGCAACTGCGCTGTACACAACGCTGATGACAAAGGGCCGCAGGCCTGAGGGCTGCGTCAGCACGCGCACGTAGTTATCCATGGTGAGGCTGTCCAGTGAGAGATGCCCCGTCTGGATGGCCGCGCCGTCCGCGAAGGAAAACAACACAATCAGCACCACGGGTAGCGTGTAAACCGCGAACAGCAGGTAAGCGGCCGCGTGCACGGCAACGTTGGCTGCCGGGTTGGCGATTTTCTGCTTCTGCAGCGCAGAGGAAACCTTGGACACCGAAAAGTACGTTCCGCCTTTTTCCAGGCGTGACATCACGGCGAGCATCAGGATGGTAGCCACGCCCAGGATGACGGCGAGCAGGGCGGCCAGATCCCGGGACGTGGGGCTGTTCGTGAACGTGAGGATCATTGGGGTGATGGTTTGGAAGTCGCGTCCGCCGAGGACCTGCGGGGCGCTGAGTGCCCCCAGCCCGGTGAGGAAGGACAGGATGGTCACGGCAAAGAGAGTGGGTTTCAGCGTGGGCAGCACAATGCGGCGAAGGATGGTCCACGTTGAAGCGCCGAGGTTCCTGGCCGCTTCGATTGTCTGGTAGTCGACGCCTTTGAGGGCGTTCGCGACGAAGAGCATGTGGTTGGTGGTGGTGGCGAACGTCATGACCGCCAACACTGCGAAGAATCCCGAAAACCAGCCGGGTTCCATGCCGGGAAAGACATTCAGCAGGAAAGCTGTGACGATCCCTTTGTCGCCGTAGATGAACTTGTAGCCCGCCGCCAGCACGATGCCGCCGTAGATGAATGTGGTGGCGTAGCCGAGGAACAGAATCCTGGAACCGCGGATCCGGAAGTAGTGGGTGACCAGGACGATGAAGATTCCCACTACGTTCACCGTGATGGAAAGCGCCACCGCCAGCAGGAAGCTGTTGCCCAGGGATTTCATGGCGCGCTGGGAGGAAAACAGCTTCTCCGCCGCCCGGCCCGAAAAGTTCCCGCCAGGGAAGAACGTCTCGATCAGCACGTTGGCGTTGGGCCAGACGAGGAAGGCTGCGATGAACCACGTCAGGACCGTTCCCACAATGATGACGAACGGGGAGCGGAGCATGCTTTTGGCTGAGGTGCCACTCATCGGATAGCTGCCGCCTGATTCTGCCTGGCCAGGGCGGCTCCGGTATCGAGGTGGTACTGCAGCACGTGGTCCGGCTGGACATACACGGTGGTCCGCGTCCCTGCTTCCGGATGCGCGCTGCCGTCCTCCTTGACCAGCAGCCGGATTTCGGCGCCGTGGCTCCGCACTACGTAGCGGGTGTGGAGGCCGTGGTAGGTGCGTGACACCACCTCTCCGGCAAGCCCGACGGACGTGCCGCCGTGTGCTGTACCGCCGGCTGCGGGAAGCGTCAGGGACGCCTTTTCCACCCGCAGGTAGGAATTGGCCGCCGTGCTGAGGCCGGCGCCGGAAAGGCGGTTCAGTTCAGCGACGAACTCCGCGGTCAGGGCGGAACTGTCGCCGATGAATTTGCACACGAACTCGGTGGCGGACTGGTCGTAGATAGCCTGCGGGGTGCCCACCTGCTCCACCGCGCCCTTGTTGAAGACGGCCAGGCGGTCACTCATGGCCAGCGCCTCGTCCTGGTCGTGGGTCACATAAACAGTGGTGATCCCGAACTCGCTCTGCAGGTCCTTGAGCTGCTGCCTCAGCTGGTGCCGCAGTTTGGCATCGAGATTGGAGAGCGGCTCGTCGAGCAGCAGGATCTTGGGCCGCAGCACCAGGGCGCGGGCAACTGCAACGCGCTGCTGCTGGCCCCCCGACAGTTCCGCCACGTTCTTGTCGAGCTGCTCGTCGCTGAGCTCCACGCGGCGTGCGATATCGCGCACCAGGCGGTCACTCTCGGCGGACTTCTCCTTCCGGACGCGGAGGCCGAAGGCGATGTTTTCCCGGACGCTCATGCTGGGGAACAAGGCGTAATTCTGGAACACCATCCCCACTTGGCGTTTGTCACTGGGCAGGCGCGTGACGTTCCTGCCGTCGACATGGACGGTTCCGGCGGACGGCTCGATGAAGCCGGCCAGGGTGCGCAGCGCTGTCGTTTTGCCGCAGCCCGACGGACCCAACAGGGTGAAGAATTCCCCCGGCCGGACGTGGAGGTCCAGGCGCGGGATGGCAATGAAATCACCGAAGGAAACTTCGATGTTGTCCAAGCGGATCATGGGAAACCTGTCTGTGGGCTGTTGAGGGGAGGGCTACGTCATGTACTCGAGCTCGATTTTCTCCACCCAGGCGCCCATGTTCTCCTGGACGAAGTTCCAGTCGATGTCCTGCTGTTTGAGCCCGTCGAAGAACTCAACCACCTCGGGCTTGGCCTTGGCAGCTGCGCCCTTGTTCACAGGCATGGAATTGAACTGCTGCGCCCATTCGCCCTGCACGTCCGCGCTCCCGAACCAGTCGATAAACTTCTGCGCCTGTTCCTTCTTGTCCGTGCCCTTCACGAGGGCCACCTGTTCCACCGCGAGCGGGACTCCGACGGACGGCACCACGGTTTCCACGCTCACCTTGAACGACTTTTCGCGTTCCGCCACGATCGAGGATGGCATCTGGCCCATATCCACTTCCCCTGACGCGATGCGGGCGAAGAGGTCGGTCTTCGCCACGGCCGGGCTGCCGTTCTGGAAGTACTGCTCCACCTGCTTCCAGCCTTCATCCGAGATGCCCAGATCGCCGGAATCGTCCCTGTAGCGGGAAAGAATGCCGGCGAACACAAGCTGCGCCGTGGCCGTACCCAGCCCCGTGACCCGCTCATAGCGCGTCTTGAACTCGTCCTTGGACCACAGGTCCGTCCAGTCCTTCGGCGCCTGCTCCGAGGTGATCTTGTCCGAGTTGTAGCCGAGCATGATTGCCTGCTTCACCAGCGGCCAGTAGGCCTTTTCGTCGTCGCTGTCGGCGAGCGAGGCGTCCACCTCGTCTGCCCAGGCCGGCTTATAGGCCTCGATGGCATCGGCTGCTTTGACCTGCGCGAAGTACATGTTGTTGAGGCCGAAGGCGACGTCGGCAATAGGGTTGTTCTTCTCGGCGATCAGCTTGTTGGTCGCGTCGGCGCCGCCGGCGCCCACGATCTCAATCTTGAAGCCGGCCTCCGCAGCCTTCTTCGTCAGCCACTCTCCGCGGCCCTCGCCGTTGGAGTTGGTGTACACAACCAGCGTGTCGCCGGATGCCCCTCCTGCGGAGGAGCTACCGGAGGTTTCGGGGGCGGCGGAGACGGCACCGCAGCCGGCCAGAAGGGTGACGGCGACGGCGGCGGCGACCATTGTTTGGAATTTGTGCACGATTGAGACCCATTTCTGAACTGGAACCGGAGCATTGTCCGGCAAGCCTATAGCGGCCCATGCCGATTAGTGCCGTTTATAGCTATCGATTCGATAAACTACTCGGCCTCGGTGTTCGAGTCTGGTGCAACTGCCGCAACAACGTGCACCCGTGGGTTTAACGCACGGTGAACTTCCGGGCCGCCCCGGGGGTTGAATCAGTCCTGTTCCAGGGTCTCCGTCAGGTGGTGCGTGGGGATACGGTCGCGGTCGTAGGTGATCGCGGTATAGCCGTGGGGTTCGGGCTTGCCGTGCGGGCTGAGGTTCACGAACACGATCTCCTCGATGGTGAGGATGCTTTGCCGGGTGATCATGTTCCGCACTTCGGCGCGCATGGTCAGTGATGTCCGGCCGAAGCGCGTGGCGGTCAGTCCCATTTCGATCAGGTCGCCCTGCACCGCGGAGCTCACGAAGTTGATCTCGGAAATGTACTTGGTGACGGCCCGGCCGTTGCCGAGCTGCAGGATAGCGTAGATGGCCGCTTCCTCGTCGATCCACTTCAGCAGGCTCCCGCCGAACAGGGTGCCGTTGGCGTTGAGGTCTTCGGGGCGCACCCATTTACGCGTGCGGAAGGTAATGTCTGCCGATTCCATAATGCGAGATTAGCCGACGGCGGCCGGGCGGCCGCAGTGTGACGGCGGCAGCCGCCTGCCGCCGTCGTCAGGCCATGGCCGTGTGGGCGGCGCTGTGTGAATCGATCTTCTTCGCGTAGCAGTAGGAGTGCTCCACTCCGATGTAGGGGCCGAAGTTGGGCACTTCGTCGAACCCGCAGCTCTGGTAGAAGTTCCTGCCGTCCGGCTGGGCCGAGCCCGCCTCGGCGGTGATCGAGGTGACGCCCATTCCGTAGGCGTGCGCCTCCAGTGCGGCGAGAATGGAGCTGGCAACGCCCGAACCCCGCGTGTACGGCAGGACGTACAGCCGCTTGATCTCCGCCGTGGTGGAGTCCAGCATCCTCAGGCCGCCGCATCCCACCGGCTGTCCCGAGCTCTTCTCATAGGCCACCAGGAATATGGCAGTATCCGCTTCCGACGGCGGCGGCCCGGGTTCGTGGTCCTTCGTACCGAAGCGCGCGTCCAGTTCCGCCTGCTGGGCGGCACGCAGGTCGGCGCCTACGGGGTTTGCCCAGGTGACCTGCCTGATGTTGAGTCGGGGATTGGTCTGCATCACTGCCTCGCTTCGCCGAAGGGTTATGCAAAATAAGCCTAAGAGGGTGCCATTTCCGCGGTGTTTCCTGCGCGTAAGCGTCCGGAGAACTATGGAGTCGGAGCTCCGCGACGGGCCTCGCGACGGCTGGGCCTAGCGCCGCACCAGCGTCCGCAGCAGCTTGAGGGCCACTGAGATCGAGTGGATGTCAGTCTGTCCGGGCCTGGTGGCTTCCGCGAACGTGTCCTTGATCCGCACCAGCTGTTCCTGGTGGCCGCGTTCCCAGGCCACGATCCGCTCGATTGAATCAGCGCTTTCGGCGTCAGCGCCCTTCGTCATCTCCATCACCGAAATAGTCATGTCGGCGACGGCTGAATAGACATCGTCCCGCAGTGCTGCCCGGGCGAGTGCCTCCCACCGGTTCTCCCGGGGAAGAGCCGTGATGCGCAGCAGCAGCCTGAGTGCGCCGATCCGCGCAAACACGGTCCAGTACAGGTCCATGATCCGTTCGATGGGTTCATCGATCTGTTCCGAAATCAGGGAAATGTCCAGCAGCCCGAAGCTTTCGAGGAGGGCGCCGGCGCGGCGTACCAAGTCATGGGGCAGCCCCACTCCGTCCCAATGTGCCTGCCGTTCCTCGACGAGGTCGATGCTGTCACCGCGCAGGAAGTCCCGGGTCCTGTTCCGCAGCAGCTCCAGCGTGGGCATGATCCGCGCGAGGGCCTCGGCAACGGGCTGGTCGCGATGGTCGTGGGTGACATACCAGCGGATGGCCCGGTCGAGGATCCGGCGCATGTGCAGGGTCAGCTCTGCGGCGTGTTCGCTGGGGAACGCGGGTGGCAGCTCGGCCACCCGGTCCACGAACCGCTGCAGGTCGTAGGCTTCGCGGGTTGCAACGAATGCCCTGGCAACAGCCGCGGCGGTGGCGGTGGTTTCCTCGATGGTCCGGAAGGCGAAGGTGATTCCGCCGAGGTTGATCATGTCGTTGGCCAGGACTGTGCAGATGATCTGCCGGCGCAGCGGGTGGGCATTGAGTTCCGCGCCAAAACGGTCCGCGAGCTGATGTGGAAAGTAGCTGCGGAGCACCCGTTCGAACCAGGGATCCTCGGCGACGTCGCTTTCGCTCAGTTCCTTGGCAAGTTCGATCTTCGCATACGCCGCCAGCACGGACAGTTCGGGTGCCGTGAGGCCTTTGCCGGTCAGCAGCCGCGCATGGAGCTGTTCTGTGCTCGGCAGTCCTCCCAGCCGCCGGTCAAGGTCGGAGGCGTTCTCCAGCCAGTCCATGGTTCGCTCGAACCCGGGGCTCCAATCCAGGACCAGGGCCCGGTCGTTGTGCAGCAGGGTGTTCTGGTCGCGGTTGTTTTTCAGCACAAGTCGTGCCACTTCGTCCGTGAGCGAGTGCAGGAACCCCGTGCGTTCGGACGCTGCCATCCTGCCTGTGGCGATCATACGGTCGATGAAGATCTTGATGTTAACCTCATGGTCCGAGCAGTCCACCCCGGCCGAATTGTCGATCGCATCGGTGTTGAGCAGGACGCCGCCCAAGGCGGCTTCAATCCGGCCGAGCTGAGTGACGCCGAGATTGCCGCCCTCGGCAATGATCTTGGCCCGGACCTCATTGCCGTTGATCCTGATGGGGTCGTTTGCCTTGTCGCCCACGTCGCCGTGCGTTTCGGAGGACGCCTTGATGTACGTCCCGATGCCGCCGTTGTAGATAAGGTCCACCGGCGCGCGCAGGATGGCCTGCAGCAGCTCGGGCGGAGTCATCATCGACGTCGTGCCCGGGAGCCCGAGCGCCGAAATTACCGGGGCAGTGATGGGGATGGACTTTGCGTGGCGCGAATACACGCCGCCGCCCAGGCTGATCAGCGAGGGGTCGTAATCCGCCCAGGACGATCGTGGCAGCAGAAACAGGCGGCGGCGTTCCGCCAGCGAGCCGGCCGCGTCCGGGGTCGGGTCCAGGAAGATGTGCCGGTGGTCGAAGGCTGCCACGAGCCGGATGTGGTTTGACAGGAGCATCCCGTTGCCGAACACATCGCCGCTCATGTCGCCGATGCCGGCGACCGTGAAGTCTTCCCGCTGCGAGTCGATGCCGATTTCGCTGAAGTGGTGCTTGACGGACTCCCAGGCGCCGCGGGCCGTGATGCCCATCTGCTTGTGGTCGTAGCCTGCGGAACCGCCTGAGGCGAAGGCATCGCCCAGCCAGAAGCCGTACTCGAATGCCACGGCGTTGGCCGTATCGGAGAATGCGGCGGTTCCTTTGTCGGCCGCCACCACGAGGTAGTAATCGTCGTCGTCGTGTTTCACTACATTCTCCGGTGAAATGACCCGCCCGGGAGTACCGCGCGATGGCACCGTTCCGACGTCGGACGGGTCCAGGTTGTCCGTGACGTCCAGCAGCCCGCGGACAAAGTCCTTGTAGCTTTCCTCCCCTTCCGTGAGCCAGGCGGTACGGTCAGAGACCGGACTGGGCAGCCTTTTGGGATAGAAACCGCCCTTGGCGCCGGTGGGGACAATCACCGAATTTTTGACGGTCTGGGCTTTGACGAGGCCAAGGATCTCGGTGCGGAAATCCTCACGCCGGTCCGACCATCTCAGCCCGCCGCGCGCCACGGGTCCGAACCGTAGGTGCACGCCTTCCACACGGGGTGAATAGACCCAGATCTCAAATTTCGGCCGGGGGTAGGGTGCTCCGGGAATGTCGGAAGGCCGGAGCTTGAAGCTCAGGTAGGGCCGGTGGCGGAAGAAGTTAGTGCGCGTTGTCGCCTCTATCAGGTTCAGGAAGGTCCGCAACAATCGGTCCGCTTCCAAGGACGGGACGGCGTCGATCGCGTCGGCCACTGCGGCGCGGGCGGCAGCCGTATCCTGGAGCCGCCGGGAGTGGCTGAGTTCGGGATCGAACCGGGCACGGAAAAGGCTGAGTAGTGCGTGGGTGGCGGGCACGTTGGCCAGCAGGGTGTCCGCGATGAAGCCGTAGGTGTAGATGGTTCCCAGCTGCCTCAAGTACTTGGCGTAGCTGCGCAGGATGACCACCTTGCGCCACGTGAGCTCCTCCCGGAGCACCAGGGCGTCGAAGCGGTCAGATTCTTCGTCCCCCTGGACGGCGGCGCTGAAGGCTTCCGCCAGCAGCGCGCTGGTCCCGGCCGGGTCAACGCCGGCGGGATACCTGACGCCGAGGTCGTACAGGAACAACTGCCGGTCATTTCCGCGGATCACATCGAAGGGCCGTTGGTTCAGCACCTCCAGGCCGAGGTTGTGGAAGAACGGCAGGATCTGCGTCAGGCTCTGGGCGCTGGTGAGGTAGAGCCGGATCCGGGCGTCTTCGGCCAACGTTGGGGACGCATCGGTGCGGAAGTAGACGGCCAGCTGCGGATCGTTCAGCGGCCGACCGCCCGTGCCGTCCAGATCGAACTGCTCAAACCGCCTGATGTCTTCCACTGCGTCCTCGACGTCGAAGTCGGCCCGGTAGCTGGCGGGGAAGGCCGCGGACCACAGCGCCGACAGCCGCGTGGCCTCGGCGTGCGGCAGCCTGTCACGAAGCGTTTCGTCCAGGCCTTCAGCCCAGGTCCGCGTCGCGCCGACGAGGCTCCGCTCCAGCGCAGCGGGATCGACGTCGGGGATCCCGCCGCCAGGCAACAGTATCCGGAAGAAAACGCGGGCCATGGGCGATTCACTCAGCCGGACTTCGAATTCGAGCGAGGAGGACCTGAAGGCCTGCTTGAGCTCCTGTTCGATCCGGAGCCGGACGGTGGTGCTGTACCTGTGCCGGGGGAGGAACACCAGGGCGGTCATAAAGCGGCCGTAGCTGTCAGCCCGCAGGAACACCCGCGTCTGGTGGTGGGCCTGCAGGAGCAGGATCTCGCGGGAGAGCCGGGTCAGTTCGTCCAGGCTCAGATGGAACAGCTCATCCAGGGGGAAGGACTCGAGGACGGCCAGCAGCTGTTTGCCGGGATGGGAGACCTCGGTGAAGCCGAAGCGTTCCTGGACTGCGCGCACCTTGTCCCGGATGACCGGGATGCGCCGCACGGACCGGCCGGTGGCCCCCGGAGCGAACAGTCCCACGAACCGGATCTCACCCGGTGGCTGCCCTGCGCTGCCGAAGGTCCGAACGAGGATTTCATCCAGGTACGCCGGGCGGGGGACGGACGATCTCACGTCCGCCGTGGCGAGCGTGAGAACCTGCGAATGCGGAAGCCCGGTGACCGGCTGGCGGGCTTCCGGCCGGCCGTCCCTGAGCAGGCCAAGCCCCGAGCCTGGCCGTAGTTTTACGCTCTCCGGGCCGCCCGCCGTCGGGTATTCATACTCGCTGTACCCCAAAAACATGAAGTTTCCGCGGTCCAGCCAGCCCAGGAGCTCACCGAGCTGCTCCGGAGCCGGAGCCGAGCCGGCGGGCAACCGGTCCATAGAGCCGATCGCACGCGCGAGGCGGGAGTGGATGGCGGGGGTGTCATCGGCGACCACCTGGACGTCAGCCAGCACCCGCCTCACATTGTTCATGAGCTCCGCGATGGCCCGCGACCCAGGCAAGCGGCCGATCTCTGCCGCCACCCAGGTTTCCGACATCCACCCCGGAAGGTCCTGGGCGGTTCCGGCAGCACCGGCCTCACCTGCCGTGACCGCCCCACCCACGATTCTGCCCGCCGCACCGGATGGCGAGGACCAATGCCGCACCTCCAGCAGCCGGTGCGTCTGTGGGTCCCGGCGCACCAGGAAGGTGGGGTGGACCAGCAAACGGATGGCTTCGTTTTGGCGGGTCAGCTCGGCAGTGAGCGAATGGAGCAGGTGCGGCATGGCGTCTGCAACCACCAGCAGGACGCTGGCGTCGTTTTCATTCAGGAAGTCGACGGCCGCCGTTCCTGCCGGGCGGCCGCCTGCCAGTTCCGCATGCTGCCTGGCCCTCTGCTCCAGGTTTTCGGGACTATATCCCTGGAGGTCCTCCGGCGCTACGTGCTCGTAGTAGGCCGAGAGGAATTGTTCTTCGAAGCCGTGGAGGCTGGCGGGTGCATGCTCCGTGTGTACCGATCTGTGTGACATGCCACTGCGCCTCCACCGTGCGGGGAGCAACCGCGTGCCGCGGCCGACCATCCTGTCCCCACGCCTGCTTTCATCATGGCCGGGTTCAGGGGAGCAGTCCAGTGCCGGTTAGTGGCGTGGATTGCCGCCGCTAGGCCGGGCTGCCAGTCGGATCTTCAGCGGTGGGGTCTGCCAGCGCCAGGCCGCCCACGGGGCTGTCGTCCCAGTGGATGAGCTCCCAGCCGTTTTCGGGATCGCCGTCCAGTGCCACGATTCCGGTATTGTCCAGCGCGTGCCTGACCGCAAAGCCGGGTTCGATGTTACCGGCCCGGAGGCCGGCCCACACGCGGATCGCAGCGCCGTGGCTGACCACGGCTACGGATCCGGAGTTGCCCGCTCCGTTTGCCCGTGCCGCTATTTTGGCGATCGCGGCGTCGTAGCGCCCGAAGAAGTCCCGGCCGCTGGGCCCGGCAGGCATGCGGCGGTCCAGCTCGCCGTCGGCCCAGGAAAAAATAGTGCCCAGGTAGCGCTTGTGCGATTCGTGGTCGGTCAGCTTCTCCAGCGCCCCGGCTTCGATCTCGTGAATTCCCTGGAGCACTTCAGTTTCCAGCCCGTGCACCCGGGCCAGGGGTGCGGCTGTGATCTGCGTCCGGATCAGGGTGGAAGCGTAGAGGGCGTGGATCCGCTCTTTCGCCAAGGCGCGGGACAGCGCCTCAGCCTGTCGCTCGCCGAGTTCCGTCAGCCCGGGCCCCGGGTGCGCGGTGTCCAGCTGGCCCAGGACGTTGCCGGGCGTCTGGCCGTGCCGGATGAGCAGGAGCCTCATTTGAGGTGGTCCACCAGCTGGTCCGCTATGCCGGTGTACTTGCCCGGGGTCAGGGCCAGCAGCCGTGCTTCGGCGTCCGCGGAGAGGCCCAGGCCCTGCACGAATTCCTGCATCCGGGCGGCGTCCACGCGCTGCCCGCGGGTCAGGTCCTTGAGCCGTTCGTAAGGGTTTTCCATGCCTTCGACGCCGGCAATCGCCTCTGCCCGCATCACCATCTGGATGGCCTCGCCCAGCACCTCCCAGTTGGTGTCGAGGTCGCCGGCCAGGACGTCCTCGGCCACATCCAGGCGCTCCAGGCCCTTGACGACGTTGGAGATGGCGAGCAGGGAGTGCCCGAACGCCACGCCGATGTTGCGCTGCGAGGACGAGTCGGTGAGGTCGCGCTGCCAGCGCGACGTGACCAGGGTGGACCCCAGGACGTCCAGCAGCCCAGAGGAGATTTCCAGGTTGGCCTCGGCGTTTTCGAAGCGGATCGGGTTGACCTTGTGCGGCATGGTGGAGGACCCGGTGGCGCCTGCTACCGGGATCTGCGCGAAGTAGCCGATGGAGATGTAGCTCCAGATGTCCGTGCACACGTTGTGCAGGATCCGGTTGAAGCGCGCGACGTCGGCGTACAGCTCGGCCTGCCAGTCGTGGCTTTCGATCTGGGTGGTCAGCGGGTTCCAGGTCAGGCCCAGTCCCTCGACGAACGACTTCGCGACCTGCTGCCAGTCGGCGCCCGGCACGGAGGCCACGTGGGCGGCATAGGTGCCGGTGGCACCGTTGATCTTGCCCAGGTATTCGGTCTTCGCGATCCGGTCCAGCTGGCGGGTCAGGCGGTGCGCGATAACGGCCAGTTCCTTGCCCAGTGTGGTGGGCGTGGCGGGCTGGCCGTGCGTGCGAGACAGCATGGGAACACCGCGGTTGTCGTCGGCCATCTTGCTGATCTGGGCCACCAGCGCCTTGGCGGCGGGCAGCCACACGTCCTCCACAGCACCCTTGACGCCCAGGGCGTACGAGAGGTTGTTGATGTCTTCCGACGTGCACCCGAAGTGCACCATGGCCGTCAGCCGTTCAATGCCAATCGCCGGCAGCCTGCGGCCGATGTAGTACTCCACGGCCTTGACGTCGTGCACCGTCACGGCCTCGATTTCGGCCAGCTCGGAGACCGACGCGGAGTCGAACTCAGTCACGATGGCGCGAAGCTGATCCTGCTGCTCCGCTGTCAGCGGGCCTGCGCCCGGCAGCACGTTGTTGCTGGTCAGGTGAATGAGCCATTCAACTTCCACGGCCACACGGTCCCGGTTGAGGGCCGCCTCGGACAGGTAGTCCACCAGGGGCGCGACGGCGGACTGGTACCGTCCGTCCAGCGGGCCCAGGGCAATCTGGTCCGGAGAGGCGGCAAGGGCCAGGCGTCCGGAAGGCGTACGGGTGTCAGCTGTGGCGGCAGTTTCAGGCATGTCCTGATTCTTTCACGAAGTCGCGCCGCCCCTTAAGCGCAGTGTCCGTGTGACTTCCCCTCCCCCGGCACTGCCGGTGCGCCGAGACGTCCGGATTATCCACATGGCCGACGCCGGCGGTTCCGGGCCGCTTCAGCGTTCTGTAGCGTCGGGATCACCGAAAATTCCGGAGCGGACAGCTAGGCCAACGGAAAGGACCAGGGGGAATGGAAATGAGCGGCAGCATCACCGCAGCAGATGCCAATGCGTGTGGCTCACGGAGCTTCGAAGTGCAGCAACTGGCCTGGCGGGTTGCTGACTTAGCGAACAGCCTCGACGCCTCGATGCTCAGGTTCCGGCGCGTGCAGATGGCGGAGTGGCAGTCGCCGGCCGGGCAGGCGTACCGCACCGCCGTCTCGTTGCAGGCGGCCGCGCTGGGTCGCGCAAGGGAGCGGCTGATGGCGGCCTCCGACGCCGTACTCCGCCACTCACAGCAGGTCCCGGTCTCCTCCCAACGGACGCCCGGAGGCGGTTTCTGATGGCCGAGGCCACACCCTCCGGAAGCAGTGGACCGCTGGCTCCGCTGGAGCCGGCAACGGACGGGGACATGCGGATCCGCGGCGGCGTCGGCGGCATCCGTTTCCAGCTGGAGGAGCTCATCGCAGGTGCGGCTGAACTGGAGGGCCTGGCCGACGAACTCGCCGCGGTTGAGATCGGTGTCCGGCGGATCTGGGAAGAGCTTTGTCCCTACCAGTACGAACCGCGGCCCAGCGGCACCGCGGCACTCATCGCCGTCGGTGAAGGCGGCCAGTCGGTCCGCGCCGTCAGGGAAGAGCTGCAGCACCTCAGCAGCCAGGTCCGGGCGAGCCGCCGCGACTACGAGGAAGCGGAGGCGCGTGCGGCAACAGGAGTCCCCCAGCCGCAGGACGGCTGGGCCTTCCTGCCCCTGCTGTTCGTGGATCTGACCCAATCCAACTTCCTGAGCCGGGACGCGGCCGAGGCTTTGGCGCCTCCCTTGTCACTCGGATTGGCGTTGGGCATTGCCCCCAAGGAACTATCACTTGCCTTGGCAGCCGAAATGGCCGCAGGCCGCGAATTTTCCGCCATCGGTCCGTTGATCCGCCGGCTTGCGGAGGGCTCCTTTCCTATGCTGAAACCCCGGCAGGTCACCGCCGTCGAGGAACTCACGCGCGACGTCGCCGTGGACACCTCGCCCGCCGGCCTCCTCGCCAGGCTCCGTGAGCTGGACGCCGACGGCCACGGAAGGATTGAGGTCGTCCAGGTTGAGAACGGCGGCCGCAGGGCGTTCGTTGTCATCATTCCAGGCACCCAGCCCGGCGAGCCGCCCGGGGGCAGCAACCCGCTGGATGAGGCGGGGATTGCAGAGGCGCTGGGGTACGGCTCGGAACACGTGAATGCGGCCGTGCTGTCGGCGTTGCACCAGGCCGGTGCCGTTAAGGGGGACCAGGTTGTGGCTGTGGGCTACAGCCAGGGCGGGGCGCATGCCATGAACCTCAGCAGCGACAGGGCGTTCCTGGCCGAATTCGACCTCAACTACGTTCTGACGGCAGGATCACCGGTCGGCGGAATCACGCCGCAGCCCGGAATCCCGTCGCTCCATCTGGAACACCGCCAGGACTGGGTCCCCGGCAGCGACGGGACTCTCAATCCGGACACCCGGGACAGGGTCACGGTCACGTTGACCGGCAGGGAGGTTACTCCGCCGGGTGAAGACCCCGGGCTCGGACCCGGCCACAAACTTGCCAACTACGAGGCAGGCGCCAAGGCAGTTTCCGCGAGTGAAAATTCCTCCCTGGCAGCAAGCACGGCGGTCCTGGCCGGTGTCCTGGGTGCGGGTGGTACAGGCACTGCCACCCGCTTCGCGCTCAACCGTGAGCCCCTGGCTACGCCCGCCAGCAAGCCGGGTCCGCCGCCTTCGGGCGCGGCCAAATGGGTTGCACGCTAGCCGGTTTAGCGCCGGACTCCGGTGATCCTGCCTGCCACGAGGGAAACCACAGTGATGATGATGGCTGCCAGCACAGCAGTCCAGAAGAACGAGTCGATGGTGAAGTGGACAGGGGTGTAACTACTCAGCCAGGACGTCAGGTACAGCATGGCTGCGTTGATAACGATGGTGAAAAGCCCCAGCGTCAGGATGGTGATCGGCAGGGACAGCAGGCTCACGACGGGCCGTACAAGTGCGTTGACCAAGCCAAAGATCAGGCCGATAAAGAGGTAGGCAAGGACCACTCCCAGCGGGTCGGTTCCCTGCGTGACGCCGCCCTGGGCCACTGCTTCCGTCGTCGCGGTGGTGGAGATGTCCAAGCCGGGCAGGATCCAGCTCGCAATCCAGAGAGCCAGGCCGTTAATGAGAACACGCACGATGAAAGAAAACATGGCCCCATGCTTTCATACAGCGGAGGAAACCGGCAGGGACGGAGAAGTAGGCTAGTTGGCATGACTTCACCAGAGAACACCGCGGGGGGAATCAGGGCCCGCCCGGTGGTGGACAGGCTTCCCCGTTACGCCGCCGGCAAGCCTCCCGCCGCCGTGGAGGGCCTCGAGAGCTACAAACTCTCCTCCAACGAGAACCCGCTTCCGCCCATCCCTGCAGTGTTGCAGGCCATCGCGGACCAGAGGGACTTCAACCGCTACCCGGATCCCCTCAGCAGCAAGCTCCGCGGCGCGCTTGCGGACTTCCTGAACGTCCCGGCCGAGGACATCGTCACCGGCGCAGGAAGCCTCGGCGCCCTCAACCAGCTGTTGGTGACCTTCGCCGGCCAGAACGACGACGGCAAAGCCGACGAAGTCATCTACGCCTGGCGGTCCTTTGAGGCGTACCCCATCTGCGTCGGGCTTGCCGGGGCAGAGAGCGTCAGGATCCCGCTGACCGCCGACGGCCGCCACGATCTGGATGCCATGGCAACCGCCGTGACGGCGCGAACCAAAGTCATCCTTCTGTGCACACCCAACAACCCCACCGGTCCCATCCTGGAAAAGGGCGAAACCGAACGGTTCATTCGCCAGGTCCCGTCGGACGTCGTCATTGTCATCGACGAGGCCTACCAGGAGTTCGTGCGGGCCCAGGATGCCGTGGACGGCATCGAGATGTACCGCAAATACCCCAATGTGGTGGTCCTGCGGACCTTCTCCAAGGCGCACGGGCTGGCTGGCCTGCGCGTGGGGTACAGCGTCTCCAACCCGGACCTCACGCAGCATCTCCGCGTGTCCGCCACGCCGTTCGCCGTATCCCAGATCGCCGAGCGGGCAGCCATCACATCGCTGCAGAACTTCAGCCAGGTTGTAGAAAGGGTACAAAGCCTGGTGGACGAACGCGACCGTGTCACGGCCGGACTGCGCAGCCTGGGCTGGTTCGTACCGGACGCCCAGGGAAACTTCGTATGGCTCGATCTGGGTGAAAACAGTGCGGAGTTCGCAGCACTGGCGGGAGAGCAGGCGTTGTCCGTGCGGGCTTTCGGCAACGAGGGCGTCCGGGTGAGTATCGGCGAGGTGGAAGCGAACACCCGCTTCCTCGAACTCTGTGCGAACTATACAAAGCCGCCACGGCGTTCCTAGCGCTTAACATAACGCCCGGGCTCCGCCTACTGCGGATAAAGTAAGGGACAGTAAGCCAAAATATATGCCGGACCAGGAATGTATTCCCGGTCCGGCATATATCCCAGCGATATTGCGATGCACTTAGTGCGGCAAGCGAGGAGACGGTATGGGCGCCACACATCTGCCCGCTACCGAGTTCGACGGAACCGGGGTAGACGACCAGCTCGAGGCGGAAGCCGAGGCCGTTCTGGGTGAGCCTGCAGCACCCATGGTCCAGCTCCTGGGGCCCGACGGCATTTTGGGCGAGGACTCGGTGTTTTCCGAATACGCCAACCGCCTCGACGCCGAAAAGCTGCGGGGATTCTACGCGGACATGGCAGCCATCCGGCGCTTCGACCAGGAAGCCACCGCTCTGCAGCGGCAGGGCCAGCTGGCGCTCTGGGTGCCGCTCACCGGCCAGGAAGCCGCCCAGATCGGTTCAGGCCGGGCCAGTCAGCCGCAGGACTATATTTTCCCCACCTACCGTGAACACGGCGTAGCCCTCACCCGCAACGTTGACCTGGCCGAGCTGCTCCGCCAGTTCCGCGGAGTGTCCAACGGGGGCTGGAACCCCAAGGACACGAACTTCCACCTGTACACCCTGGTCCTGGCCGCCCAGACCCTCCACGCGGTGGGCTACGCCATGGGCATCCAGCGGGACCAACAACTCGCGGCGTCATCGGATCCCGCGGGCACGGAACCTCCCGCCGCAGTCATCGCGTACTACGGGGACGGTGCCAGCTCAGAGGGCGACGTGCACGAATCCATGGTTTTCGCGTCCTCCTACAAGGCTCCGGTGGTTTTCTTCTGCCAGAACAACCACTGGGCCATCTCGGTGCCCAGCACCGTGCAGACCCGCATTCCGTTGTCCAACCGTGCCAAGGGCTACGGCTTCCCGGGCATCCGCGTGGACGGCAACGACGTCATCGCCGTGCACGCCGTGACGGAGTGGGCGCTGGACCATGCCCGGCAGGGGAACGGTCCGGTGCTCATCGAGGCCTTCACCTACCGTGTGGGTGCACACACCACGGCGGACGATCCCACGAAGTACCGCCAGTCCGCCGAGGAGGATGCCTGGCGGGCCAAGGATCCGCTGGCCAGGCTGGAAAAGTACCTGCGCTCGGCGGGGCTTGCCGACGACGACTACTTTGCCAAGGTCAAGGCCGACGGCGACGAACTTGCCGCGTATGTCAGGCGCACCACGCACGACCTCGAAACGCCGGATATCCGGTCCGCGTTTGCCAACACGTACGTGGAGCCGCACCCGCTCGTGGCGGAGGAACTGGCCTGGTTCGAGCAGTACAGCGCGGGATTTGAAGACGGTGCCGGTTCCGACGCGGCAGCAGGAGAGGCGGCCAACTGATGACCACCATGACCATTGCCAAGGCCATCAACGAAGGCCTCCGCGCCGCCCTGACCAACAACCCCAAGTCGCTGCTGATGGGCGAGGACATCGGCCCGCTCGGCGGCGTGTACCGCGTCACCGACGGGCTGATCGCTGAGTTCGGGCCCGACCGCGTTGTGGACACCCCGCTGGCTGAATCCGGCATCATCGGCACAGCGATCGGACTGGCCCTGCGTGGCTACAGCCCCGTTTGCGAAATCCAGTTCGACGGCTTCGTTTTTCCCGGGTTCAACCAGATCACCACACAGCTGGCCAAGATGCATGCCCGCAGCAACGGCAACCTCACGGTTCCCGTTGTCATCCGCATTCCGTACGGCGGCGGAATCGGTTCGGTGGAGCACCACTCCGAATCCCCCGAGGCGCTGTTCGCGCACACCGCGGGGCTGCGCATCATCACCCCGTCCAACCCGCACGACGCTTACTGGATGATCCAGCAGGCCGTCGAATGCCAGGACCCGATCATCGTCTTCGAACCCAAGCGACGCTACTGGCTCAAGGGCGACGTGGACACCGAGGCGCCGGGGCGCGCGGAGGATCCTTTTAAGGCACACGTGCTGCGGGACGGTACAGACGCCACGGTGGTCGCCTACGGTCCGCTTGTTCCGGTGGCGCTGGCAGCTGCCAATGCCGCGGCTGACGACGGCCACAGCGTGGAAGTCATCGATCTGCGGTCCATCTCGCCGATCGACTTCGACACCGTCACCCAGTCCGTCCAGAAGACCGGCCGCCTGATTGTTGCCCACGAGGCACCCACCTTCGGCGGCATCGGCGGGGAAATCGCGGCCCGAATCAGCGAGCGGGCGTTCCTGTCCCTCGAGGCCCCGGTGATCCGCGTGGGGGGCTTCCACATGCCCTACCCCGTGGCCAAGGTGGAAGAGGACTACCTGCCGGACATCGACCGCATCCTGGAGGCGCTGGACCGCGCCCTGGCCTACTGACGACTGCCTACTGATGACGCCTTCCAAACCGAGGACCCCATGACTGTGAACAAGTTCAACCTCCCCGACGTGGGCGAGGGACTCACCGAGGCCGAGATCGTTTCCTGGAACGTCAAGCCCGGTGACACCGTCGCGATCAACGACATCCTGTGCGAGATCGAAACGGCCAAGTCCCTCGTGGAGCTGCCGTCGCCGTTTGCCGGCACGGTCACGGAGCTTCTCGTGCCGGTGGGCGTAACTGTCGACGTCGGCACGCCGATCATCAGCGTGAGCGACGCCGTTTCCGGCGACCCCACGCCGGCGGATGTCCCTGCTCCTGCAGTGCTGGCGGCTCCGGTCGCTGACGCACCCCCCGCTGACGCACCCCCCGCTGGCGCACCCCCCGCTGACGCACCAATGTACGGAAACCTTCCAGAGGACGGAGTCGAGCCGCCGGCAGCTGCCGGCAGTGCCGCCGGCCCCCTGGTGGGCTCCGGTCCCAAGGCCGACGCCGTCAAGCGTCGCCCGCGCAAGGCCTCGCCGGCCGCCGTCGTAACACCCGTGCCGGCCGCAGCGCCGTCGCCGCCGGCAGCGCCCGTATCCGTGGCCGAACCGGTCGAGGCCCAGGGCATCTGGATCAACGCCGGTGCGCCGTCCGCCCCCGATGCTGCGTCAGCCACCGAAGAAGGCGCTGCGCGCCCGACCCTTGGCGGCACCATCAGCGGCCTCGTGAACCGGGTCCTCGCGAAGCCTCCTGTTCGCAAAATCGCCCGGGACCTCGGGATCGATCTGGCCGACGTCGTGGCCACCGGCGCACGGGGCGAGGTCACCCGCGAGGACCTGGTGAGCTACCAGGCCCAGCGCGACGCCGAAGTGGACAAGGCGGACACCTTCTGGGGCAAGTCCGGACGGCCGCAGGACCAGCGCATCGAGCGGATTCCCGTCAAGGGCGTCCGCAAAGCCACGGCCAAGGCCATGGTGGAGTCCGCGTTCGCCGCCCCGCACGTCAGCATCTTCGTGGACGTCGACGCCAGCCGCACCATGGAGTTCGTCAAGCGGCTCAAGGTGTCGCGCGACTTCGAGGGCATCAAGGTTTCCCCGCTGCTGATCCTGGCCAAAGCCGTGATCTGGGCGGCCGCCCGCAACCCCAGCGTCAACGCCACGTGGGTGGACAACGCCGACGGCACCGATAGCGCGGAGATCCATGTCAAGCACTTCATGAACCTGGGCATCGCGGCGGCCACCCCCCGCGGTCTGATGGTTCCGAATATCAAGAACGCCCAGGACCTTTCCCTCAAGGAACTGGCCCTGGCACTCAATGACCTTGCCACGACGGCGCGGGCCGGGAAGACGCAGCCTGCCCAGATGCAGGGCGGCACCCTCACCGTCACCAATATCGGAGCACTGGGCATCGACACCGGTACTCCGATCATCAACCCCGGCGAAGTGGCCATCGTGGCCTTCGGCACCATCAAGCAGAAGCCCTGGGTCCTGGACGGCGAAGTCATCCCCCGCTGGATCACTACCCTGGGCGGCTCGTTCGACCACCGTGTGGTGGACGGTGACCTCTCGGCACGCTTTATGGCCGACGTCGCCGCCATCCTCGAGGAGCCTGCCCTCCTGCTGGATTAGCGCCACCTGGGTAAGGACCTCCCGGATTGGGACGGCCAAGCAAAAAAGGAACCCAGCCGCTGGAATTCAGCGGCTGGGTTCCTTTTGCGTTGGTTGCAGGAGGCTTGTCTGCGGGAGCGGCCTAGTAGGCAGGGTACGTCGCGAGCAACTGTGCCAGTGCAGGGTCGGATGACATGCCGCTGAGGCCCACAGCCGCTGCGATCATCGCACCGGAAAAGCCGGTCAGGCAGGCCGTAACCACTGCGAAGAACTTCCAGTCATCGCGCATGACGCTCCGGACGGTCTCCGGCAGGTTCAGGCCGGGCGTGATGAGGTTGGGGGCGCTGTCCGTGGACCCGTCGTCGAGGAACGCGATCACCCTGTCATTGGCGCGGTCCACGCGCATGGTGCTGATGTGGTTGCCGTGGCGGGCAAGAAGGATGTCGTGGCCTACGAGCTGGCGCCGCTGAAGCGTAAGCATAATGTTCCCCTGAAGTCGTCGGTACTCGGATGTCCGCTTCATCGAGTACCCCTCAATTTTACCGGCGAAAACCGCGCCATTCCGCCGAAAACGGGGTGAGGCTGCTTACCCGGGGGCGTGATGCCGGTCAAGCCGGGGGCGCCAAATGCTTGACATGCCGAACTAGAGTTGCACCAGCTGCCGCTGTCAATTGCCGCCAGCTGCTGGAGCGGATCAAAGGAGATGTTGCGTGTTTTCGAGCCCCTTCCCGGACGTGGTCATCCCGGACCAAAGCATTTACCAGTACCTTTTTGACGGCCTCACCGAAGCGGACCTGGACCGGACCGCCGTCGTGGACGGGGTCAGCGGGGCGGAGACCACCTACCGCCAGTTGGTTGCGCAGATCGACGCCGTGGCGGGTGCGGTGTCAGCGCTCGGACTGGGGCCGCACGGGGTTGCCGCGATGCTCTGCCCCAACATTCCCGCGTTCGCTGCGGTCTTCCACGGACTGCTCCGGGCCGGCGCCGCCATCACCACCGTCAACTCGCTCTACACCGCCGATGAGCTGACACTTCAGCTCCAGGACGCCGGGGCCACCTGGCTGTTCACCGTCTCGGCACTGCTCCCGGGCGCCGAGGAAGCCGCCGACCGTGCCGGAATCCCGGCAGACCGGCTGGTGGTGCTCGACGGCGCCGCGGGGCACCCGTCGCTCAAGGACCTGCTCACCGCCGGCGCGCCGGCCCCGAGCGTTTCCTTTGACCCGGCAACCCACGTGGCGGTGCTGCCGTACTCGTCCGGGACCACAGGGCGGCCGAAAGGCGTGAAGCTGAGCCACCGGAACCTCGTGGCCAATGTGGAACAGTCCCGCGGGCTGCTGAACGTGCGGCACCAGGACCGGCTGCTCGCCCTGCTACCGTTTTTTCACATCTACGGGCTGACCGTCCTGCTGAATATTGCCCTGCGGGAACGGGCCTGCCTGGTCACCATGCCCAGGTTCGAGCTCGCCGAGTTCCTGCGGATGATCCAAGACCACAAGTGCACCTACCTGTTCATCGCCCCGCCGGTGGCCGTGGCATTGACCAAGCACCCGCTCGTTGCCGAGTACGATCTCAGCTCGGTCCACACCACACTGTCCGGCGCTGCGCCCCTGGATGGTGAACTCGGTGCTGCCCTCGCCGAACGGCTGCAATGCCGTGTGCTGCAGGGGTACGGAATGACGGAGATGAGCCCGGTGTCGCACCTGATCCCGGCGGAGGCCACGGACGTTCCGGTGAGCTCGGTGGGCTTCACGGTGCCCAACATGGAATGCCGCCTGGTGGACCCTGCCACCGGCGAGGACCTCGAAATTCCGGCGGAGGGCACCAGCGCGCCCGGCCATCTGCTGTGCCGGGGACCGAACGTCATGCTTGGCTACCTCAACCGCCCTGAGGAAACGGCGGACACACTGGATGCAGAGGGCTTCCTGCACACGGGCGACATTGCGACGGTCCGGGCCGACGGTGTGGTGACGATTGTGGACCGGCTCAAGGAACTCATCAAATACAAGGGCTACCAGATCGCCCCGGCGGAACTCGAAGCACTGCTGCTGACGCACCCCGGCATTGCGGACGCCGCGGTGATCGGAACGCCCGACGCCGACGGCCAGGAAGTGCCTCTGGCGTTCGTTGTGCGGCAACCGGGAGAGCATGGGCAGGCGCTCGATGAAGCGGCCGTGATCGACTTTGTGGCCGCCAAAGTGGCGCCCTTCAAGAAGGTCCGCCGGGTGGAGTTCATCGAGGCCGTGCCCAAGTCCTCCTCCGGGAAGATCCTGCGCAGGCTTCTAAGGAACGGCTAGGGCGTGTCCCCTCTAGGCTCTGCGTCAGCCCGGGGTGAGGACGCAGAACTCGTTGCCCTCCGGGTCGGCGAGGCACGCCCATGGCACATCGCCCTGGCCGACGTCTGCGTAAGTGGCGCCCAGAGCCCGCAGCCGGGCCACCTCTGCCGCCTGATCATCACCGGGGTACGGCATCAGGTCGAGATGGACACGGTTCCACACGGTCTCCTCGCCGGACGTGCGAAGTAATTCCAGATACGGTCCGACGCCCTTGCCCGAACGCAGCCTCGCATGATCGTCGTTCACCTCGTGCAGGGTCCAGTCCGTAGCCTCGCTCCAGAACCGGGCCATGGCCCGCGGATCCGCGCAGTTGACCACCACCGTGGCGATCGGCCCGGTGTCCCGATAGATCTCCCGAGGCTCCAGTACACAGAACACATTGCCCTCCGGGTCGGCCAGGACTGTCCACGGCACATCACCCTGGCCCACATCCGCGGGCGTCGCACCGAGCTCCAACAGGCGCGCCACCAGCTCCGCCTGATGGGCCGCAGAACTGGTGGCGAGGTCGAGGTGCGTGCGGTACCTCACCGTCTCGGGGTCCGGGACGGTGACGACGTCGACGCACACGGCGGTGGGGTCCGGCCAGGCGAAGCCCAAAGGTTCAACATTGGTCACCCCGGGTCCCTCGCTGGACACACCCCAGCCGAGCGCCTCCGCCCAAAACCGGCCGAGGGCCGAGTCATCCCGAGCCTTGAAATTCACCTGAACAAGTCGCAGCGCCATACCGCCCGACCCTATACCCGGGTCAAACCCGGGTATAGGAGGCACGCCCTAGGAGACTGCTGAATTAGTGGGCTTCTTGGCTGCTGGCCATTGGTTTTCTTCTTATGGCAGCGGTGTGAGTCTGACCGTACGGGATCTGATGGGGCCGCCGCG
>NZ_JAGGPO010000022.1:0-45953 GCF_018613775.1 Arthrobacter sp. ISL-69 | reverse complement strand
GCAACTTTCCAAACTTACCCGGCTTCAAGACTCAAAGCAAATCAGCGTTTCCGCGATCCGCCGGTCATCAAGACCAACCCCGCCGTCGCACAGCACGCCAAGTGGCGAACCGTTTTTCAGGCTGTTTAGAAGGGGATTTGGCCGCCTTCGGTAACCAGCATCTCGCCGGCCCCCTCTCGGCGACTTAGAAAACAATACACCTACTTTGGCCCCACCGCAAACCCTCCCCGGTATGGGTGCCAGCCCCCGCCAATCCGGGCCAAAACAGCCATCGGCTGCACTTTCCGCCGCGTCGGCGCCGTTCTTGGTTTCTGTGGGCTGTGTCACCGCGCCCGGACCCGGCGCGGGAACCTGGCGGCGGAAGCCTGTACCAGCGTCGCCCCGGAACCCTGCCCGGCAGCGCCCGCCAAGGTTAAATGCAAGAAGGGCCGGCAACCGTGAGGTTGCCGGCCCTTCTTAGACCGCTGGAATCAGCAGTGCTGGCTTAGCAGCAGTGTTGAATTACCAGGAAGACTTGGTGATGCCCGGGAGCTCACCGCGGTGAGCCATGTCGCGGAAGCGAACACGGGAGATACCGAACTTCTGGAAGGTACCGCGCGGACGACCATCGATGATGTCGCGGTTACGCAGACGTACCGGTGAGGCGTTGCGGGGCAGCTTCTGCAGGCCGAGGCGTGCAGCTTCGCGTGCCTCGTCGGTCGACGCGGGGTCAACCAGGGCCTTCTTCAGTTCGAGGCGCTTTGCAGCATAGCGCTCGACGATGACTTTACGCTGTTCGTTCTTAGCGATCATTGACTTCTTAGCCATAGTGCTTAGCGCTCCTCTCGGAATTCGACGTGCTTACGGATGCGGGGGTCGTACTTCTTCAGAACCATGCGGTCCGGGTCGTTACGACGGTTCTTGCGCGTGACGTAGGTGTAACCCGTGCCAGCGGTCGACTTGAGCTTGATGATCGGACGTACGTCCTTGTCCTTAGCCATTAGAGCTTCACTCCTCGTGCCAGGATGGCGGCTACGACTACGTCGATGCCACGCACGTCGATGGTCTTGATGCCACGTGCAGAGACCTGCAGGGTGACATTACGGCGCAGGGACGGAACCCAGTAGCGCTTCTTCTGGATGTTCGGGTCGAACCGGCGCTTGTTGCGGCGGTGCGAGTGCGAAATGCTGTGTCCAAAGCCCGGCTCGGCTCCGGTCACCTGGCAGTGTGCTGCCATGACGACTCTCCTCATGAAAATAAATGAAACGGTCCGCAGCGTTCCGCGTACCGTGCGACAGGGGGCGTCTGCATCCAGCGTTCACATCTCGGGTGTTCCGCAGGCGTGGACATCCGGCGAGAGCCGGCTGTCTTCCGCACTGCGGCGAAGATGATTGGCCACAAGTACCGGGCAGAGGAATCCACTGCGAAGTACCGGGATGCTGGGCGAATACAGGAGTGCACGCAACTTGAGCCCCTAACTACCGGCCTTGAGGACTGCCATCATTGAGGACAGATCCCGCCAACCGGAGCAATTGCACACGCTCCGCGCCACCTAGCGCCTACCAAGTCTACGAGCTTGACTAATTAAAGGCCAATCGGGTAACCGTCAATGCCGCCCACGGGTGTATAAGCCCGCCGCCCTCACCGTTCCGAAGTCACATCGGCACCGCAGCCTTTTCACAGCAGAATGAAAGGGTGCCGCCGGAGTCTTGAGGCATGAACACAGAGCTCCTGCCGGCGTTGGCCGCCAGTCCTCGGGCCGCAGATGCCCGGGGCACCATCAAAGCCAGGCACCGCCGTCGGCTGTTTCACGCCGACCTGCTGGTAACTGTTGCCTGGGCGTCCGTGGCTGCTGCGGTGGCTTTGTGGCTGGCCGACGGCGGAGCAACAGGATTCTCGACGCTCGCCGGATCATTTACCGCCCTGGGCATTGTGGCCGGGCTGGCCGGCATGGACTTGGTCCTGCTGATGCTGCTGCTGGCGGCACGGATTCCGCTCATTGACCAGACCGTCGGCCACGACCGCGCCCTGGAATTCCACCGGAAGCTCGGCAAACCGTCACTCTACCTCCTGCTGACGCACGGAATCCTGATCGCCATCGGCTACGGGATGGCCGAAGGGCTGGATCCCGTCAGCGAAGCCGTGTCCCTTTGGGTGCTGGTACCGGATATGTGGCTTGCCTATATCTCCATGGGGCTGTTCATCGCCGTCGTGGTGACATCCCTCGTGGCCGTCCGCCGTCGTTTTCCCTACGAGTTCTGGTACGCCGTGCACCTGCTGACGTATGCCGCAGTCGCAACCTCCCTTCCCCACCAGTTCAGCGTGGGCGGGCTGTTCGCTGAAGGGACGTGGCAGCGCTGGTATTGGCTGGCTGTGTGCATTGCAACAGGCGCAACCCTGCTGCACTACCGTGTCCTGGAACCCGTCATTGCAACGTTCCGGCACCAGCTCACGGTCAGCCGCGTGGTGACGGTGGCGCCCGGTGTGGTCAGCATTGAGATGCACGGGCTAAACCTCAACGAACTGGCCGGAACCGGGGGCAGGTTCTTCATCTGGCGGTTCCTGGCCCGCGGCCTGTGGTGGCATCCGCATCCGTTCAGCCTCTCCGCCGAACCGCTCCAGTTCGATGCTTCGGGGCGGGGCCTGTTGAGGATCACCGTCCGCAATCTTGGGCGGGGATCGGCCCAACTCGCCGGGCTGAAGCCCGGAACCAAGGTGGCGTTGGAGGGGCCCTACGGAATCTTCAGCACGGCCGCCCGGAGCCGGGACAAAGTGGTGATGATCGGCGCCGGCATCGGCATCACGCCGCTGCGCGCGCTGCTTGAGTCGACGCCGTTCACGCCGGGGCAGGCGACCGTGATCCTCCGGGGCCGCAGCGAGCAGGAACTCTACCTCGGCGACGAAATCCTGGACCTTTCCCGGCGCCGCGGCGCCACGCTGTTCCACCTGACCGGTGCCCGCTCGGGACGGCACGCGGACAGTTGGCTTCCTGACCATGCCACCGACGCCGGCCACCGGCTGACGGATTACGTGCCCGGCATCGCGGATGCGGACGTCTACGTCTGCGGGCCGGCAGCGTGGGCACGGAACGTGCTCATGGAGGCCCGCGCCGCGGGCGTCAAGGAAGACCAGCTCCACTACGAAAGGTTTGACTGGTGAGAATACGGGCAGCAGTATCCGCAGCACTTGCCTCGGCCGGGATCCTCCTGGCCGGCTGGCAGTCGGGCACCTATGTGGAGGACGCCGGGAGCGCCGCGGCAAGCACATCGGCCGGGACAACGGGCACGGCCGCGGAACCCACAACCGGTGCCACGGCGAATGCCGGCGGAACCTACGCGGGCAGTGTGGCGCAGACCAGATTCGGTGCCGTCCAGGTGCAGATCACCGTGAAGGCAGGGTCCATTACCGACGTCGAGGCCCTGCAGCTGACCGACGACGACCGCAAGTCCATCCAGATCAGCAACCGGGCAGCACCCCTCCTCAGGGCCGAAGTGCTCGCTGCCCAGTCAGCCGACGTGCAGACGATCGGAGGCGCCACTGTGACCAGTGACGCCTACCTGAATTCCCTCCAGGCGGCCATCGATGCTGCGAACCTCTGATCTCCCGGGCGCCGCGCTCCAGGAGCCGGTTCCGAAAGAGAGCCGGCCGGCGCTGCAGGCGAGGACATTCAACTGCATGGGAACGGTCATCAGCCTGACCCTGCCCTCAGCCTCGGGTGAGGATGAGCTGGTGGCCGCCACCGCCGTCGTCGAACGGCTCTTTGCGGGCCTGGACGAGACGTTCAGCCTGTACCGTCCCGAATCGGAGGCGAGCCGGCTGGCACGGGCTGAGATCAAACTGCCCGACACCTCGGAAGACATGCGCCGGCTCTATGCCGATGCGGTTGGCTGGAGGCTGGCCACTGAAGGTGCCTTCAGTCCAGAGCGGCCCGACGGCGTCCTGGACCTTTCCGGAATCGTCAAGGGACATGCCATCAAGGAAGCCGGAACATCCCTGTTGGCGCTGGGCCTGCGCGACTGGTGCCTGAACGCCGGCGGCGACGTGCTGGTCAGCGGCTCGCCCGGGTCCTCGAGCGTGGTGCCCGCAGGCGTGGAACCCGGGAACAGGGAGCCGTGGCGGGCCGGGATTGTGGATCCGGAGGACCGCCGCACGCTGATTGCCGGTTACCGGCTGGGCGGCCAGGCCGGTGCGGATCTGGCACTGGCAACATCCGGCTCAGCTGAACGGGGAGACCACATCTGGACCGCGGGAGCGGGCAGCCTGCTCCGTACAGGATCGGCGGCGTCCGTGTTCCGCCAGGTATCAGTGGCTGCGGCGGACATCGTCACGGCCGACGTGCTGGCGACGGCGATCGCGGCCGGCGGGCTGCCGATGCTCGACCGCGCCACGGACGGGTGGGACATTGAGGTGCTGGCCGTGCGCGCCGACGGCGAACTCCTCGCGACGCCGGGCTTCCGGCGCTAGCTTGCGGTGGCGCTAGAGGCGGGTGAGCGCCGGGTACCGAGGCTCGAGGCCGTCGCCCGAAGACTTGCCCGTGACCCGGCGCATCACCCACGGGCCCGCGTGCTCCCGCACCCAGCGCGCATTTGAGCGGATTGCTTCGGCCCGGCTGAGCTCGGGCACAGGTGTCATCGGCGGCACTTCGATGGAGTGGTTGTGCTCAAGGACTGCCAGGACCCTTTTGGCCATGTTCGCGTGGCCGGCAGCGGACATGTGCATCCGGTCCTTGGCCCACATGCCCCAGTCGTAGTACTCGCTGAAACGCCAGTAGTCCACCAGCAGCGCGCCGTGGTCACCTGCGATCCCGCGGACCAACTCGTTGTAGATGGCAGTGCGGCCGCGCATGGTGCCGAAAATCTTGGAACCGCGGGCGTCAAAGCCCGTAAACATCACCACAGTGGCGCCGGTGGCGCTCAACTTGCGGATACCGGCGTCGTACTCCTCCAAAAGGCCGTCTATATCGATCTTGGGGCGGAAGATGTCGTTGGCCCCCGCGTAAATGGTCACCAAGGAGGGTTTAAGTTCGACGGCGGCGTCCACCTGCTCGGCCATGATCTGCCGGAGTTTCCTCCCGCGGATGGCCAGGTTGGCGTAGCCGAAGGAAGGGTCAGCCGCGCCGAGTTGCTCCGCCACCCGGTCCGCCCAGCCGCGCACACCGTTGGGCCGGTCCGGATCGTCGTCGCCGAGGCCTTCGGTGAACGAATCTCCAAGGGCTACGTAGCGGGCGGCAAAATCCATATCGATAGTCTGCCACCTGTTGCCGGGAGCAACAAAGCGGGACGGCCGGGGCTCCGGGCAGGAAAGTCAGGACTCGCGCAGGATCCAGTGATCAGAGTCCAGGCGGCCCACGATCTTCTCGCCAATGCGGGCCAGGTCAGCAACATCGCGTTCGGACAGTGCGTCAAGGAACAGGGAACGGACAGCTTCCACATGACCTGGCGCGAGCTCCACGATGGTGGCCATTCCGGCGTCGGTCAGGTGGGCGGTGGTGACGCGCGCGTCGCGCGGATGCGGCTGGCGTTCCACCCAGCCCCGGTTCTGCAGCTTGGTGACCACATGCGACAAGCGCGACAGCGAGGCGCTGGTGCGGGCGGCGAGTTCGCTCATGGGCAGGAAGCGGCCTTCCGCTTCGGAGAGCATGGCGAGCACGTTGTAGTCGAAGAGCGAAAGTTTGCCCGCCGCGTGGAGTTTCGTGTCCAGCGCTGCCGGTAACAAGGTATTAATGCTGAGCTGGGCCAGCCAGGCACGGCGTTCGTCGGCGTTGAGCCAGCGCGGTTCGGTCATGGATACATCCTAGATTGCGGAACCGGTAGGCTGACCGCATGTACGTAGTCTCCCTGACCTACAAGGTTCCCGAAGAGATCGTCGATTTCCATCTGAAGGCGCACGTCGAGTGGCTGCAGGACGCCTTCGACCAGGGCATCTTCATTGTCGCCGGCCGAAAAATTCCCCGCACCGGCGCTCTGCTGCTGTCCAATGCGGACCGTGCCAGCCTGGATGCGTCGCTGGTCAAGGACCCCTTCTACACGAACGGGGTGGCGGAGTTCGACGTCGAGGAATTCCACGCCGGCAGGGTGGCACCGGGCTACGAGAACCTGCTCGATAGCTAGCTCTTCTTCGGTGCCGCGTCCGGCGACTTTGCCGTCAGTTTCTTCAGTCCACCCTTCCGCGGCACCTTCACCGGTTCCGGCCAGCGCGGGCTGAGGCTGTCCCCGAGGGTGACGCCGCGCAGCTTGCGACCAAAGAGCGGCAACACCCAGTCGTGCACCCAGCGCCGCTGCAGCTGTTCCCACTCCCGCAGGGTGAGCCTCGCTGGCGGCTCCCACTCCAAGGGACTGATCTTGTGCGGCACGCCCAGATGGTCCAGGACCTGCGCGGCAAGGTATTTGTGGCCTGCCTTGGACATGTGCAGACGGTCCGAATCCCACATCCGCCGGTCATGGAACGCATCGAAGCACCAGTAGTCCACCAGCACGGCGTTGTACTTGGCCGCGATTTCCCGGACCCGGCGGTTGTAGGCCGTGTTGCGCTTCTTCAGGGGCTCCAGGACGGCGGACACCTTGACGTCGAAACCTGTGAACAGCACCACCGTGGCACCCGTGGCGGCGAGCCGGGACACCAGGGTTTCATAGTCGGCCATGAGCGCATCCACATCGGTTCCGAAGTCGAGGATGTCGTTGCCGCCGGCATACAGGGTCACCAGTGTGGGCTCCATGGCCAGCGCCGGCTCCAGCTGCTCGTCGATGATGTGGCGGAGCCTCTTGCTGCGGATGGCAAGGTTCGCGTACTGCCACCCCGGTTCGGCCTTGGCCAGCTTCTCCGCCACCCGGTCAGCCCAGCCGCGCACGCCATTCGGCAGCCGCTTGCTGCGGTCCCCCACGCCCTCGGTGAACGAATCCCCCAAGGCAACAAACCGCCGTCGCCCTTCCCGGTCCGGAAGCAAAGGAAATGAACCCACCCCGGCACCCTACCCACCGAAAGAAACGACAGGGTTAACGGCCAGCCACAGGAAGTGCAAGAGCGTTTGCGATTGAGCGACAGGAAGTGCGAGAGCGTGCCAAGAAAACGCGCAGGAACTGAGAGAGCGTTGGAGTCAGCGGGGAAGCCGGCGGCTGAGGCGGAGGAGGAGCGGACCGCGCTGGAGGCTAGACCTCGGCTTTCCCCTGACGCCAGTAGCCCATGAAGGCGACCTGCTTGCGGTCGATCCCGACGTCGCGCACCAAGTACCGGCGCATGTCCTTGATGACTCCTGCTTCGCCGGCAATCCAGGCGTAGAACGGCATGGCGCCTGCGGGCATCCCGGGGTTCTTCGTGGCGGCGATGGCTGCGGTTTCCATCCTCGCGGGCGTCTCCCAGAGGATGTCCTGGTCCACGTCCACGTCTTCCGGTTCCGGGCCGGCGCCGCCGGAGGCTGATTTGATGCCGACCCAGCCCGGCTCGGGAACAGCGGCGCGGACGGCTTCCTGCAGGAGTTCGCCGTGCGGACGTGAGCGCCCGATGGAGGCGCCGCGCGCAAGCCAGGTGATCTCGACATCGGCATCCGACTTCAGGTCCAGGAAGTCGCCGGCCTCGGGGACCTCAAGGAACGCGTGCCCGGTCATGTAGGCCGGGAGGCTTTCCAGGATGGCACTGATGGCGGGAACAGCGGTTTCGTCACCTGCGAGCAGCACCCGCTGGGCCAGGCCCGGCCGCCATTCGATGCCGGAGTAGATCTCGGCCGTGACGCAGTGCGCGGCCCGGTTGTTGGGTCCGATGAGGGTGAGGGCGTCCCCGGGCTTGGCGTTCAGGGCCCAGTTTGCCGCGGGACCGCCGTTGCCCGCGGAGTCGAAGTGCATCACGAAGTCCACGTCGATCTCGGGGTAGACGGCGTCGAGCCGTTCCTGGCGCACGGTGTAGGTGCGCATGGAACCGCGGGTCGCGGGATCCATGGCCAGCCATTCGCGGTACCAGCCGGACTGCTCCATCTGGAAAACCGGAAGCGGCAGTTGGGTGCCGTCCTCGGCAAGGGACGGGATCATCAGCTTGACGCGAAGGTCCAGGGTTCCGCCGTGGACGCCGAAGTCACGTAGGGAGTACCCGCCCAAGGTGATGCGGCGGAAGTTGGGGCTGAGTTCCTGAACGGCGGAGACCGTCACGTCGAACGCCAGGGTCATGGGTTCGGTGGCCGGCTGGTCCCTGACCGCCGAATTCGCACGGGTCCCGTTTGCACGTCGTGCCCGTGCCTGGCTGATGTCTACTGCTTTGCTGTCGGCTGCATTGCTGTTAACTGCCCTCATAGGACCAACTCCAGGGTTGTGGTTTCGGCTTTTGGGAAATCAGTGTGGTGCCGGCCGAGCGGAATGATCAGCGGCGTGCCGGAAATGGGGTCGGGAAGCACCCGCGAGTCCAGGCCGAACACGTCCCGGACCAGGTCCTCAGTGACCACGTCGGTGGAGGCGCCCTCGGCCACGATCCTGCCGCCCTTCATGGCGATCACGTGGTCCGCGTAGCGCGCCGCGAGGTTCAGGTCGTGCAGGACGATGGCCACGGTGGTGCCCCGCTTGCGGTTGAGGTCCGTGATCAGGTCCAGTACTTCCACCTGGTGGGCGAGGTCCAGGTAGGTGGTGGGTTCGTCCAGGAGCAGCACCTCGGTCTCCTGGGCCAGTGCCATCGCGATCCAGACCCGCTGGCGCTGGCCGCCGGACAGTTCGTCCACGTTGCGCCCGGCGAGTTCCAGCGTTTCGGTGGCCTCGAGCGCGCGCTGTACGGCGGCGTCGTCGTCCGTTGACCAGCTGCGGAAGAAGCCCTGGTGCGGGTAGCGCCCGCGTCCCACCAGGTCGCGGACGGTGATGCCGTCCGGGGCGGTGGGATGCTGGGGCAGGAGGCCCAGGGTCCGGGCCACGTCGCGGGCGGAGCGGGCGTGGATGTCCTTGCCGTCCAGTGTCACAACGCCGGCCGCCGGCTTCAGCAACCGGGACAGGCCGCGGAGCAGCGTGGACTTGCCGCACGCGTTGGCGCCCACGATCATGGTCACTTTGCCTTCGGGGATCTCCGCGTGCAGCCCTTCAACCACGGTGCGCTGGGCATATTTAAGGGTGAGGTCCGTGGCGCGTAGAACAGCCATCTCAGGCATCCTTTCGGTTGGAAGTGACCAGCAGCCACAGCAGGAACGGGGCGCCAAGTGCGCCGGTGATCACGCCTACCGGCAGGACGGTGCCGTCCAGCAGCAGGGGGGCGATGTTCGCGGCGAAGTAATCCGCGGCCAGCACGATCAGTGCTCCGACGAGGGCCGACGCCGGGAGGCTGGCTTTTGCGGTGAAGCGGCGGGCGATGGGTCCGGCCAGGAAGGCGACGAACGCGACCGGGCCGGCTGCCGCCGTCGCCACTGCCGCGAGGGCCACGGCGACGACCACCACGGCCAGCCGGGTAAAGCCGACCCGGATGCCGAGCCCGGCAGCAGCGTCATCGCCCAGCTCCAGGATGCGCAGGGGGCCGGACAGGGCAGCCACGGCAGGGACGAGGACCAGCAGGGCCAGGCTGAGGACTCCGGCGCGGTCCCAGTTGGCGGAGTTGAGGGAGCCGTTGAGCCACACCAGGGCGTCGGCCGCCGTGCGGATGTCCGCCCGGGTCATGAGGAAGCTGACCACGGCGTGGAGCGCGGCGGCGATGCCCACGCCCGCCAGGATCAGCCGGCTGCCGGCCGCGTTGCCGCTGTTCCCGCCGCCCGACCCCAGTGACCCGCCCCGCGAGATGCCATAGATGAGCGCGGCAACACCCAGGGCGCCGGCGAGGGCAGCGCCGGAGACCACGGCGCCGGACGCTCCGAAAACAACGATTGCCGTGACGGCGGCGGCGCTGGCCCCGTAGCTGATGCCGATGACATCCGGGCTGGCCAGCGGATTGCGAAGCATGGTCTGGAAGAGGCCGCCGGCGAGGCCGAACGCGGCACCGATCATGGTGCCAATCACCGCCCGGGGGAGCTTGTTTTCCATCACTATGAAGCTTGCGCCGGGGATTTTCTGGCCGCCGGTGAGGTGGGCGAGCAGGATCTTGAAGAAGTCGGGGATCGTCACGGTGTAGCTGCCCAGCAGCACACTCACGGCGAAAAGGACCACAACGGTGAACGCCAGGACGGCGGTCCGGTTCAGGACGGTGCGGCTCAGCATGCTGGCGCGAACCGGCAGGCAATGCCCTGTTTCCGCGGTTTTGAGGGCATTATCTGCCCGTTCGCGCCCGAGGGAGGCGAGGTCTGACTTGCTCACAGCCCGGCCCCCTTCCCGCGACGGACCAGCCACACGAAGACGGGGGCGCCCACGAGGGCGGTCATGATGCCCGCCGGGACTTCGCCGGGCAGGAGGATCACGCGGCCCAGGATGTCGGCGGACAGCAGGAGCACCGGGGCCAGGACGAGGGAAAAGGGCAGGATCCAGCGGTAGTCGGGCCCGGTCAGGAATCGGACGGCGTGCGGGATGACGAGACCCACGAAGCCGATGGGGCCGGCGAGGGCGGTGGCGGCTCCGCACAGCAGGACGATGCCGAGGGCGGTGACACCGCGGACCAGCCCTACCCGCTGTCCCAGACCGCGGGCGATGTCGTCACCCAGGGCCAGGCTGTTCAGGATCCGGCCGGTGGCCAGCACAATGCCCGCACCAAGAATAAGGAACGGCACGCCGGGCAGCACCACTGACCAGTCTCGCCCGGCGATTCCGCCCACCTGCCAGAACCGGAACCGGTCCAGGGTGTCCTGGCTCGAGACCAGGATGACGTTCATGAGCGAGTAGAGTCCCGCGCTCAGGGCGGCGCCCGCAAGGGCAAGCTTCACCGGCGTCGCACCGTCCCGGCCCAGCGAAGCGACCAGGTAGACGACTGCGGCAGCGGCCGCGGCGCCGATGAAGGCGAACCAGATGTAGCCGGCCAGGGAAGAGATTCCAAAGACGTAAATGCCGGTGACCACTGCCAGCGCGGCTCCGGCGTTGACCCCCATGATGCCGGGGTCGGCCAGCGGGTTGCGGGCCACACCCTGCATGGCGGCGCCGGCCAGGCCGAGGGCCCCGCCGGCGAGCAGGCCCAGGACGGTGCGCGGGATGCGCGCATGGACCACGGCGTGATCACCGTTGGTGGGATCAAACTGCGTCAGCGCCTGCCACACGGTTTCCAGGGGAAGCCCGCGGGCACCGACGGCCAGTGACACTGCGGAAACGACAACAAGTACGACGACGGCGGCCAGCAGCCAGGCGGTTTGCTTGCCTGCTGCGCTTTTGCCGGCGCGAACGGGCAGTTGCGGCCCCTGTTCAGGCGTTTTGAGGGCCTCAACTGCCCGTTCGCGCGTGGTGCCGGGGGCCGGGGGTGCGCCGGGCGCACTACCGGCGGCCGCCGTCGTCGTACTTTTCGTCATGGAAAGGCTGTTACTTTACTGCGCCGGTAACTTTGTCCGCCGCGCTCGCCAGCTGCGGCAGGAAGGTGTCCAGCGACCACGGCAGGCTCAGCGGCGAGGAGGCCGAGATGGACAGCGTGAGGGTGTTGTCCGAGTCAGCAACCAGGGCGCCGCTCTTGATGGCCGGGATCTGGCCCAGCAGGGGGTCCGCCTTGATGGAATCGGTGGTGGCGGCATCCGGAACCCAGGTGACAAAGATGTCCGATTCGAGTTCGTTCGCCTTCTCAGCGGACCACGGGATGAAGAACTCCTTGGAGCCCTTCGAGTTGTCCTCAACGACCGGGGCCAGCTTCATGCCGATCTCGCTCAGGAAGCGGGGGCGGTTGTCGTTGGCGGTGTAGACGTTGACGCCGTCGCTCTTGGCCGGTTCCAGGTTGCCGTAGATGAAGCTCTTGTCGGCCAGCTGCGGGTACTTGGAGACCTTGTCCTTGATGGTGGATTCGGTGTCGGAGACCAGCTTGGTGGCCTCCGCTTCCTTGCCCAGGGCCTTGCCGATGATGTTCGTGGAGTCCTGCCAGGAGGTGCCGTAGGCGATCTCGGGGTGGGCCACGACCGGTGCAATCTCGCTGAGCTTCTTGTAGTCCTCCTCCGTAAGGCCGGAGTAGGCACCCAGGATGACGTCCGGGTTGAGCTTGGCGATCTCAGTGAAGTTGATCCCGTCAGTCTCGGAGAACTGGACCGGAGCCTTCTCGGTGCCGAAGCCGGCGCCCAGCTCTTCCAGCTTGGCGTCCTTCCACGGCGTGGAGCCCTTGTCGTTGCCGCCCCATTCGTTCTTGGGGACGCCCACGGGAACAACGCCCAGGGCCAGGGCAACATCGTCGTTAACCCAGGAAACCGTGACCACGCGCTGGGGCTGGGACTTGATGGTGGTCTCGCCGAAGACGTGCTTGATGGTGACGGGGAAAGCAGCCGATGCGGCCCCGGTCGACGCCGGAGCGGTGGTGGCGGGCCCAGTGGAGCAGCCGGTGAGTGAAAGGGCGACGGCGGCCAGGGTGACCGTCGCGGTGCCTGCGGTCTTCAGCAGGGCGCGGCGTGGGAGAAGGGTAGCCACGGGACTCCTTAAGTAGGTGATGCGAACCCGAGTAAGGCTAGCCTATCCTTCTGTGAATTAAGTAAGGTTTGCGTAACGTAATTGTCTCAATCCTCCCGCGGGACCGCATTGGCGGGCAAAAGTGGCGCGTCACACGGTGAAATTGGTTGATGCCGCGCGGTGAACGATGGTTCACTTCTAGGAGAGTAAACGCGCGTTCACCCCTTGTGGCCGCCTCCATGCCCAGAAGGTCCCGCCCCATGTCCCAACCCCGCAGCAGATCCCTGTCCCCCGGCGCCATTACGGCGGTCCTCGCACTGAGCGGCACCGTGGTGGCGCTGATGCAGACCCTCGTGGTGCCGCTCCTTCCGGATTTTCCCAAGATCCTGGGCGTGACTGCCGACGACGCGTCCTGGCTTGTGACGGCGACCCTGCTCTCCAGCGCCGTGGCTACCCCGATCGTGTCCCGGAGTGCGGACATGTACGGGAAGCGGAAAATGATGGTGATCTGCCTGGCCATCATGGTGGCCGGCTCCATCGTTGCGGCGGTCGGCGGCAGCTTCCTCTGGCTCATCGTCGGGCGGGCGCTGCAGGGATTCTCCTCGGCCCTGATTCCGGTGGGCATCAGCATCATGCGCGACGAACTTCCCAAGGAAAAAATGGGGTCCGCCGTCGCCCTGATGAGCGCCACGCTGGGCATCGGCAGCGCCCTGGGCCTCCCTCTCGCCGGACTGCTTTACGAAAGCCTGGGCTGGGAATCCATCTTCTGGGTATCCGGCGCCGCCGGCACCCTGCTGCTGGCCGCCGTCGTACTGGTGGTCCCCGAATCCAAGGTGCGCACCCCCGGCCGGTTCGACTACCTCGGCGCCGTGGTTCTGTCCGCGGCCCTGGCGGCACTGCTGCTGGCCATCTCCAAGGGCGGATCGTGGGGCTGGGGTTCCGAGCCGGTGCTGCTACTGTTCCTTGCCGCCGCAGTCCTCCTGGCCATCTGGCTGCCGTACGAACTGAAGGTCAGCCAGCCGATGGTGGACCTCCGCACGTCCGGCCGGCGCTCCGTCCTCCTGACCAACCTGGCGTCCCTGCTGGTTGGCTTCGCAATGTTCGCGAACATGCTGCTCACCACCCAGCAGCTTCAGTTGCCTGCCTCCACCGGCTACGGTTTCCAGCTGAGCGTCATCACGGCAGGCCTCTGCATGGTTCCCTCCGGCCTGGCCATGGTGGTTTTCGCACCCGTTTCCGGCGGCATCATCAGGCGGTTCGGCGGGAAGTCAGCTCTGATCTCGGGCGCGGCCGTCATGGTGGTGGGCTACGTGGGCCGCGTCTTCTTCTGGGATTCCATCACCTCGGTAATCATCGGCTCCACGGTGGTCAGCATCGGCACGGCAATCGCCTATGCGGCAATGCCCACCCTGATCATGGGTGCCGTTCCCATCACCGAAACAGCCTCGGCCAACGGCCTGAACAGCCTGGTGCGGTCCATCGGAACCTCGACGTCGAGTGCAGCCGTCGCTGCGGTCCTCACGTCCGTGACCATCACCGTGGGATCCACCCGGCTGCCGTCCTTCGAGGCGTTCAAGGATGTCTTTTGGCTGGCTGCCCTCGCGTCTGCGGCGTCTATGGTGGCTGCGGTGTTCATTCCCCGGGCCGCGGCCGCCGCGAAGGCCGTGGTCCCGGTGCCGGCTGCCACCGAACTGGTGGTGCAGGGCCGTGTCCTCACGTCCGACCGCCGCACCGTTACTCCCGCCGTCGTCACCGTCCTGCAGACCAGCGGCGACCCGGTGGACTGGAGCCGGGTGGACAGCGACGGCAACTATTCGGTGGCGCTGCCCGGCGCCGGCAAATACCTGATGGTGGCCAACGCCGCCGGCTGGGCGCCGATGGCGGAGGTGTTCGATTTCGACGGCCGCACGCTTCAGCAGAATTTCCACCTGGACCACCGCCTGGAGCTGGCCGGAACCGCCACCGTGGGAGGCGCAGTCCTTCCGGACGCCGTGGTGACGCTGCTGCAGGCCTCCGGCGAACACGTGGGCACCACCACCACGGACTCCCGGGGCCGGTATGCACTGCCGCTGCCCTTGGCCGGCCGCTACATCGTGACCTTGCTGCATCCGGAGACCCACCAGGCCATGGCCCGGAAACTCGCTGTGGACAACCGCTCCGTGACGGCGGACTTGGCGATGGACGCTCCGGCCGGACAGCTGGTGGACGCATGAGCGCGGGCAGTCCTGCGGTTCGTGCAGGTGGCGCCGGCGCCGGCCGCGACGGCGTTTCCAGCCGCGACGCCATCCTGGATTCCGCCGGCAGGATGTTCGGTGAGCGCGGCTACCGCGGCGTGACCGTCCGCGACATCGCCTCCGACGCCGGTGTTTCCGCAGCGCTGGTGATGAAGCTGTACAGCTCCAAGGAAAAGCTGTTCGCCCAGGCCAAGCCGGACGAATCGCTGCTGTCCGACCTCGACGTGCCGGCCGCAGAACTGGGCAGCGCCCTCGTGTTCCGCGTGCTGATGCGCCGGGAACGCGGGCTGAAGGAGCCGTGGGCCATGCTTCCGTTCATCATCCAGGACTCCCCCACGCCCGACGACGCCCGTGCCGAAACGCGCGAACGGTACCTTTCCAGCATTGCCGGCCTCCTGAAAGACACGACGCCGGAGCGGCGTTACGCTTCCACCGTGGTGGCGCTCATGACCGGGTTCGGCGAGGCGGTGCGCACGCTCGGCATGTTCGAAGGCTGGGACTTCGACGAACTGGTGGCCCACTACGGGGCGATCGTCCAGGCGCAGGTCGACGCCTGCCGGGCCGCCTGCCCCTGACACCCCCAACGCTCTCTCACTTCCTGCGTCCCTTTCCCGAACGCTCTCTCACTTCCTGCGTCCCTTTCCCGAACGCTCTCTCACTTCCTGCGTCCCTTTCCCGAACGCTCTCTCACTTCCTGCCGCCCTTCCCCCAACGCTCTCTCACTTCCTGCGTGTGGCAGCGTTGCCGAGATGTCGCGGATTTGGGAGGATGGCGAGGCGGGCCACTGGCGCCCGGCCAAGAGGCGGTTCGGATCGGACCGGCCGGGAACGAGGGGATGAGCATGCTGAAGACCATTGAGGTCATCGCAGCCGTGGGAAGCGGGGCGGCCGCAATGGCCTGCTTTGCGTCCGCAGCGACGTCAGCCTTCCCGCACCGGATCTGCCAGTAGTCGACCCGACAAACAATGCCCACGAATGGGCCTTCTTTAATGTGCGCGGATTCTGCTGACACGGACCGTCATTTCCCCCATGGGACCACACGACTTCGAAGGCTCACCACCATGCAAAAAATCACTGCCCAGCAGATCCGTTCATCCTTTGTAAATGCGAGCCGTTCCGAGGCTGCCAAGCTGACCTTGCCCCGGACCTTCGACACGCTGAACTGGGACAGCCTGGACTTCCTCGGGTGGCGGGACCCCAAGATGCCGCTGCGCGGGTATCTCGTTCTGCCTCGGCCCGGAGACCTCACCGGGATCATGCTTCGTGCGCCCGAAGGCGGAGCAAGGAAAAGCCGTTCCGTGCTCTGCGAACTCTGCCGCGACGTGTTCTCCAAAGATGACGTGCTGATGTGGGTTGCCAAGCGTGCCGGACAGTCCGGCAGGGACGGCAACACCGTGGGGACGCTCATCTGCGCCGATTTCCTCTGCTGCGACAACGTCCGCGGGGAGCCACCGGCCAACGAGATCAACCCGGACCCTGCCGCCGTCGTACTTCGGCAGATCGACGGACTGACAGCCCGGACCGGCCTGTTCCTGGACCGGGTGCAGGGACGCTAGCGACGCAGCTACGTCCGCCTCAGCCGCGGACGCTCCCTCACCTCAAGTGAGAGAGCGTCCGTGGAAACCCTGCGAAAAGTGAGAGAGCGTCGGCCGTTTCGCCGCAGGAAGTGAGAGAGCGTCCTGATGGGCGGGCCGGGTTGAGGTCCCGGGTTATGCGCGTGGGCGTTAGCGCAGCACGATGTCCACGGGGTTCGCCTCGGACCTCCACTGCCCCTCGGCACCGACGCGCGGCCCGATCACGGGAGCAGTCAGGACACCGGAGCGGTTGGTGCGCTTGTCCCGCAGGATCTCCGTGACGGAGCCCAGGTGCCGGGACAGGTCGATCACGTTCTCCGGGGCGGCCAGGAGCAGCTGGAAGCCGAATTCGTGCAGCGCCTTGATGCCGGCGCCCGCGAATTCCTCCGAGGCCAGGACAAACGCCTCGTCCATCATCACGGTGCCGTACGTGGTGAAGCCCTGCTCGGCGATTCCCAGCTGGTAGCTGAGGGCCGCGGCCATGATGAACGCAGTGAAGCGCTGCCGCTCGCCGCCGGACATGGAGCCTGTATCCGCGTGCATGAACACGTCGGTCCGCTTGCCGCGCTTCTTGCCCGAGGCCGGGTCAACCACTTCGCGGTGCTCCTTGCACTGGATGAACAGGTGCCCGCGCACGTCCAGCACCTCGGCACGCCAGCGCCGGTCCTCCGGGGTCTGCGAACCCAAACGCTTCACGAGCGTTTCCAGCGACTTGTAGCGGTTGGTGAGCTCGCCGTCGTCGTCCGTTTCTGTCCCTGCGGCTGACGTCTTGGCGTGCCGCGTGTGCCGTATCCTCAGCGCATTCTGGATGGCGTCCTTGAACTGCTTCGCGGTGGGTGGGAGGGTCTGCTTGATGTCGAGTTCCAGGAAGCTGCCCTCATGGAAATTGACCTCGGACAGGATGCCGTTCAGCGGCAGGATACGGCTGGTGATTGAGCGGCGCTCCTCATCCAGCAGGTGCAGCAGCGTGCTGAACGATTCGTGCGTGCGCTGGTTGAAGAACTGACGGAACTCGGCCTCCTGCGCGGGAAGGCCGTCGCTGACAATGGCGTGGTAGCGGGCCTCGAACTCCCCAGCGGCGCCGATGGACGTGCCGTGGTCCGCGGAAATCGACGTGCCCCATTCACGCACAAAGCCCTCGAAAATGCGGGTGAGGCGCTCCGAGGTGGCCTGGCCGCGGGACTCGGCGGTGTGCAGCTCGGCCAGGAGCCGGGTCCGTACCTCGTTGGCCAGGTTGTCCAGCTCATGCATTTCGGAGACCTCACCGAACGCGGCGAAGTACGGTTCCAGCGCCGTCACGGTGGACTCCGACGGCGGCGTCTGGCCAAGGCGCGTGCGCGCGGCTTCCAGCAGCGAATCCCTGGCGGTGAGCTGCCGGTCCAGCGCCTTGTATTCACTCTGGAGAACGGCTGCGGCTTCCGTGCTGGCCTGGTGCTTCTGCCTGGCCACTTCGATGTTGGCCCGCAACGGTTCCAGGTCAGCCTGCGCGGCGAGGGCATCCTTGAGGCGCTGCTCGATCTTTCCGAGTTCGTCCTCCGCCACTGCCGCAGAAACCTGCTCCCAGGGCCGGTGGTCCTCGGCGATCCGGCGCAGCGCGTCCAGCTGCCGGGTCATGCCCTGGTGAGACTCTTCGCGGCTTCGCGCGAGCTCGGCGGCCTTCGCGAGTTCCTGCTGCAGATCCTCCACCTGCGTGGCCACGAGTTCCAGCTTCGAGGCGTTGTCGAAGCCGAGGACGTAATCCTGCCTGCTCGTGAAGCGGTCGTCCTTCTCCACGGTGTGGCGGTTGCGCTTGACCACGCCGCCCAGGCTCAGGCCCTTGTCCAGCCTGGCCAGTTCGTCCGGGTCCTCGACGCACGGGTACGCGAAGTCTACGGCGATCCGCTCACGGATCCACTGCCCGGCGTCGGCGGCCGGCCCCGTGGTGAGGATGTCCAGCTTGGTCAGCAGCTCGCCGTCGGCCACGTCCTCCACGGCCAGCGCACCTCCGGGCAGCGGCTTGGACACGTCAACGGCGCGGAGTGCACCGCGGACGGAGTTGCCGTTGAGGTAGCGGGTGACGGCGCCGAAGTGTTCGCCGGGAACCAGCAGCGTGGTGGCCAGGTTCCGCAGCGCGCGCTCGGCGGCCGGCCGCCACTGGTCCTCCCCCTCGGCGAGGTCGATGAGCTCGCCGCCGAACGGCATCTGCTCTTCGGGCACGCCGGTCGCCGCGGCGATCGCGGTCCGGTTTTCAATGCTCGACGGCGGCAGCAGGGACTTGCGCGTCTTCAGCGAGACGAGCTCCTGCTGGGCCGCCGCAAGTTCACGTTTCTTCGCGGCGTGGCCGTCGAACGCCTCAAAGCGCAGCTCCTTGAGCGCCTCCGAGTCGCCCTGCAGTTCAGCCGTACGTGCGGCGGCGTGTGTGTGGGCCTGCTCCCAGCCCTCCGCTGTCCACTCGAGGTCCAGTCCGGCCTCGGCCAGGGCCTGGCGCGCGGCTTCCTCGACCTGCTGGCGCAGTTTGAGCCCCACCCGGGCGTTTTCCAGGGACTGCTCGATCGCCGAGATCGCGTTGCCGCCCTGGTTGTTGTAGTCCGCTTCCAGCTGCCGCAGATCCTTGGCCAGGCCGTCCCGGACCGCACGCTCTGCGGCCAGCTCCTTGGCCTTTGCCTGGGCGAGGTCCTTGTACCGGACCAGGGTCTTCTCGTGGACCGTGACTGCGAGCTGCTGCTTGTAGGCATCGAACTCTTCGCCGGCCAGCTCCCGCAGCCGGTTCGCGTCCAGCAGGGACTGCGCGTACTCCTTGTTCAGGCCGGGCACCGGAGCCAGCTGGTCACGCTGCTGCCGCACATCCTCCAGCCGCTGCCGGATGGACATCAGGTTGCTGAATTCCTCGACGACGTCGTCCGCCGCGGCCAGCGTGGCCGGCGCGTCGAGCACCTGGTCGCGGAAGAAAGTGTTGACGCTCCCGCCCAGCCCCTTACCGGCCTGGATCACGCGGAGCAGCGGCAATGCCTGGTCCGAGTTGATGCCCAGCAGCCGGCGGAAACGCTCCGCGAACGCCTTGTGCACATCGAAGACCTGCGCGTCCGGGAAGAGGGCATCGAGGGAAGCCTTGGTAAAGCGCTTCTCCGCAATGCCGTCCACAGCCTCCATGTCCAGCGGCTTGTTGTCGATCAGGTAGAACCGGCCGACGTTCGACTCTGTGCCGTTCTTGGGCAGGTCGAACAGCGCTGACACCGTCACCTTCGTGCCCGCTGCGTTATCGAACGTCAGGGCGACGGCGGACCACATGGCTTCAGGGCGCTGGAAGGCACTGGCAGAGCCCTCGCCCACGGCCTTGTCGCCCACCTTGCCGCGCATGTACGTGAACGTGGTCCTCTTGTCCTCCACGGCACCGGAGCGCTGCGCCGCGGCCTCGTTCGAACGCGGCCGGGCGTCGAACACGCGCAGCATGGCGTCGAAGAGCGTGGATTTGCCCACGCCCGAATTACCGGTCAGCAGCGTGCCGTTGCGGTCCACGTGCATGGTGTGTGCCCCGTGGAACGTGCCCCAGTTGACCACCTGAACCAGCGCCAGCCGCATCTGGCCCGGGTTGGTGAGCTCGCCCATCGGCAGCATGGTTGCGATGCTCACTTGGTGTCCTCTGCTTCGTTGGTTGCCGGTTCGGGTGACGACGACGGAGATACCGCCCCCGCAGCGGCATCGGCGTCGTCGCTGTCCTCCTCCGCGGAGCTGTCGCCGTCGAGCTCTATCAGCGCTTCCGTACCGGTGGGGTCTGCCGTGGCTGCTACCAGCGCCTCTATCTGGGCGGGGATGTCGCCGATGTTTTCGAAGGGGAGGGCCAGCGGGAGGGCGTTGGAGATGGTGTAGACGTCGTCGAGGCCGGTGGGGATGAGGAGCTGGCGGGCCAGGAGCTTGGTGATGGCGCGGTTGACCACGTCGGAGTCCCGCAGCGCGTCCTGCTGGCCGGACGGCTGGTAGTGGGCCACCAGCTCGGCGATCTCCTCTTTTGTGATCGTCGGATCCGTCTGCGCCGTGACGTGGCGGTCCAGGAGGAGCCTCAGGCGCAGCAGCACGATGGTCTCCACCCGGCTCAGCGCACGCTGCTGGCGGAGGATGCTGGAGCGGGTGCCGCCGCCGATGGCGTCTGGATCCACCGGGCGCAGCACTGCCACCTTCCGTTCGTGGTCAAGCTGGAGCGTCAGGAAAAGCTCCGACAGGCGGCTGCGGAGGATCAGCTGGTTGTCCAGCAGCGTCGTCCACAGTTTCTCGTCCCGGCCGCCGTCGATGTACGGCCCCTTGAGCAGCTTCACCAAAGCCTGGCGGACCTTCATCGGCAGCACGCCCGTATCTCCAGGGAACAGCGCGGCGCCGTCCACGAAGGTGTCCCGCGGGGTGACCGTAAACGGGTCTGCGTAGGTGTGTTCAGGCGCTGAGGGGGCTTCCGGGGTTTCGACGGGCTCGACCACCGGGGCTGCCGTCGTCGTCATCTCTTCAGTCATCGTCAATCCTTCTTGAGGGTGACCACCGGCAGGAATGCCTTGCGGGTGGTTCCGTCTATCTGTTCGAAGTCGATGGCGTCCCAGCCGGCGCGGTCGAAGCCGGCGCCGTCGTGCAGTGCGTGGGACAGCAGCGCGCGGATGGAGTTGATGTGGCGTTCCTCCGGCGGAAGCTGCTCCCATGCCTCCGGCAGAGTGGCGGCTCCGGCGAGCGCGGCGCGGACTGCCGCCGGCTTAGCCTTCCCCGTGCGCGGCGAGCGCACGCGGTCGGAGTCGCTGAAGGCAATGGGGTCGGCGAGCTTGGGCGGCGCCGCGAACTCGTCGGGGTCGAAGAGCTTGACCATGGACAAGGACTCGAATCCGGCATTGAAGAGCACCGGTCCCGGCACCAGGCCCGGGCGTTCCCGCTCGTAGGGCAGGGAGCGGATGGCCTGTTCAGCCTCGCGGAGCACCTTGCGGAGCCGCACGGACTGGCGGAAATCGTCACTCTGGACGTAGGTGTTGAGGCTTTCGCTGAGCTTGCCGTAGATCCGCTGGATCTGGCTGTGCTGGGTGCGGAGTTCGGCCACCAGGTTCTTGAGGGTTTCACGGTCCTCGTGGCTGAGGTCGTCCGCGAACTGGCGGCTGAGCACCTCGCCGATCGCGGAACGGAACCGCAGCTGCTGCTGGGGGTCATCCAGGAACGCCGTGAATGAACGGAACGTCCTGCCCTCGGGGCTTTGCCGGAGCCGTTTGTCCGCCTCCAGCACCTGCGCCATGGTGGCGCCCTTGCTGAGGGACTCCTCGATGATCTGGTTGCGGAGTTCGCCCACCAATTCCTCGATCCGGTCACGCATTTTCTTGTAGTCCGCCGGGAGGCTGGCCGCGAGGTCCAGGATGTTTCCGGCGGCCTCCACGGCCTCGTCGTCGTCCAGGAGCCCATCGAAGTCGCCGGAACTGATGTCCTCGATGAGCTGCTGCCGTTCCTCGATCTCGTCCTCGAGGGACTCCAGCCGCGCGGTCTGGTCCGGGTTGGTCTCATTGGCGAGCTTTTCGACATCGCCCAGCAGCGTCCCCAGCCGGGATCCGTTCAGGGTGGAGCGTTCGCTGGAGAGGCTGTCGAGGAAGGCAAGGACGCGGGCCGCGGGCTCGGTGACTTCGTAGACGATCTGCCCCGACTGGTTGCGGCGGGTCAGGAAACTCTTACGGGTCCATTCGTCACCGAAGGACTTTCCGTTGGCGGCGCCACCCAGTCCCGGGTCCTGCCGGCGGAGCTGCTCAAGGAAGGCGTCGACGTCGGCGTGGAATTCTTCCAGCGGGAGCTGCGGACGGGCGCGGGTAAAGGATGCCTGCAGGACGGCGATAACCCACGGCGCGGACCGAGTGAGGGCCCAGGCCGGCCCTTTGGTGAGGAGTTCGAGGTCCCGGAGCCGGGCACTGATCGCGTCCGCGGAGGACGGGGCGGATCGGGACACACACTCTCCTTCAGCTGCCTCGGAACTCGTTGGGCAGCGGAAAACCCGAAAACTGCCAACTACAAGGTTAACGCAGTAGCCGGTGGGGCTGCTCCGGTTGGCCCGGCCCGGCCCAGGCCCTGTTACGGGTGTTACTGGTGGGGTTTCAGTGACCGCGCCGTGACCTACGGGCCGGTAGCATTGCGATCCCGTATCAACGGCCCCCGCCACGGCGTCGGACTCTGGTTGACGTACGCGGCGCACCCTACGCTCGTGCTACTTGATCCAACCAGGCAATGACGCAGGGGGAAACCATGCAGTTCGATCTCAGCGCAGTAGAGACAGGCACTTTCGTGTTCATCGGAACGCTCGTGTTTGGCCTGCTGATCGTGGGTTTCATGATGTCGGCCGCATTCGTGGCAATGGTGATGGTGGGGGTGGGCCGCTTTGCGTGGTTCGTCATAGCCGGCACGCTCCTGGGACTGGTCCACGGCATCAACCATCTTTGGGTCCGTCTTGTGCACCACGCCTCCACCGTGGAACTCCCCGGCGACTTTCAGGGGCAGCCAGCCCCTAGCACGGGAACTTACCCGCGGGTAGCATTGAGGGACAGCTGAAGGGTTCCCCACCCAAGGCGGACCCAGGGCTCGAGCCGGCCTCGCCGGTTAGAGGAGATGCCCCGTGAGCTCTGCCACTGACAGTCCCGCCGCCGATGTTCCCGTAGCCCCGGAAAAGATCGGTCCCGGCGCCACCGAGGCCGATGCCCGGGCCATCACGGAGGCCGCCCGGGAAACCGCCTGGGACAGGCCCAGCTTCGCCAAGGGTTTGTATCTGGGGAACTTCGACCTCTCGCTGATCCACCCCTGGCCCGAAGCCAGAACCGACGATGTGGAACGCGGCGAGGAGTTCATGGCCCGTCTCACGGCCTACTGCCGGACCATGTCCGGCCGCCTGATCGAGCGGAACGCGATAATCCCGGATGAATACCTCGCCGGACTGGCCGACCTGGGCGTCTTCGGCATGAAGATCCCCCGCGAATACGGCGGCCTGGGCCTTTCCCTCGTTTACTACGGCCGGGCGCTGGCCCTTTTGGGTTCCGTGCACCCGAGCCTCGGGGCGCTGCTGTCCGCCCACCAGTCCATCGGCGTCCCGGAGCCGGTGAAGGTGTTCGGCACTCCGGAACAGAAGCGGGAGTACCTGCCCCGCTGCGCCGCCGGCGCCATCACGGCGTTCCTGCTGACTGAGCCCGACGTCGGCAGCGACCCCGCCCGGATGGGCAGCACCGCCGTTCCCACGGACGACGGCGACGCCTACATCCTGGACGGCGTGAAACTCTGGACCACCAACGGCGTGATCGCCGAACTGGTGGTGGTGATGGCCCTGGTTCCGGGCCACACGGATTCCGACGGAACCGTCCACAAGGGCGGCATCAGCGCGTTCGTGGTGGAAATGGACTCCCCCGGCATCACGGTGGAAAACCGCAACGCCTTTATGGGGCTGCGCGGCATTGAGAACGGCGTGACCCGCTTCCACCAGGTGCGGGTTCCGGCGGCCAACCGGCTCGGCCGCGAAGGCCAGGGCCTGAAGATCGCGCTCACCACGCTCAACACGGGACGGCTGTCCATCCCCGCCCTCTGTGTGGCATCCGGCCGGTGGAGCCTGAAGATCGCCCGCGAATGGTCAAACGCACGCACGCAGTGGGGGCGGCCCGTGGGGAAGCATGAGGCCGTGGGCAAGAAAATCGCGTTCATCGCCGCAAGCGCCTTCGCGCTGGACGCCGTATTCGAGCTGTCCGCCGAAATGGCCGACGCCAGCCAGAAGGACGTCCGGATCGAGGCCGCGTTGGCCAAACTCTGGTCCACGGAGATCAGTTGCCGGATCGCGGACGAACTGGTGCAGATCCGTGGTGGGCGCGGTTTCGAGACGGCCGATTCGCTGGAGGCCCGTGGTGAGAGGGCCGTACCGGCCGAACAGCAGCTCCGCGACCTCCGGATCAACCGGATCTTCGAGGGCTCCTCGGAAATCATGAGGCTCCTGATTGCCCGCGAGGCCGTGGATGCGCACCTTACTGCCGCCGGGGACCTTGCCTCCGCGGATGCCAGCCTGTCCGATAAGGCCAGGGCCGCCGTCGGCGCTTCAGGTTTCTACGCGAAGTGGCTGCCCAAGCTTGTGGCGGGCGCAGGAATGGACCCGCGGTCCTACTCGGAGTTCGGCAGGCTCGCCAAGCAGCTGCGGTTCGTGGAGCGGTCTTCGCGGCGGCTGGCCCGGCAGACGTTTTACGGGATGGGCCGGTGGCAGGCCGGATTGGAGCACAAGCAGGCATTCCTGGGACGGATCGTGGATATCGGCGCCGAGCTGTTCGCCATGGCGGCCTGCTGCTCGCGGGCCGAAGGAATGCTCCACACGAACCCTGAGCGGGCCGCCACCGCCTACGAACTCGCCGAGGCTTACTGCGAGCAGGCGCGGGTCCGCGTTGACGAGTACTTCGACCAGCTGTGGCGGAATACGGACGACGCCGACCGCGGACTCACGGAAAAGGTCCTCGCCGGGGACTACACGTGGCTGGAGGCGGGGGTGCTGGACCAGTCCGAAGGAACCGGACCATGGATCGCCGACGCGGCTCCCCGGGCCACCGTGAAGGAGAACCTGCACCGCAAATACCGCTGAATCTCGGCGGTTCTGGCCCCGCCCCCGATGCTAAGCATCCTTGCTACCGCCGTTGCGCCGTGGTTAGGTGGAGAAGAGACCATCATGCAGGTCTCCGCATAGCGGTGGCCGGCCCAACCGCTGGGTCCGGTTCAATCGATGAAAGCGAGAACGCCTGATGAGCAGCACAGTGGGGCCCGAAGACAGACAGTCGCGCCGCGCCGCGCGTGGCGCGGACGCCAACCGCGTGGACGGCGCCGGCCGTGAGGTCGGCACCGGGAACGTTGAAAACAGGAATGTCGAAGACAGGCTGGAGGGCCGGCGCAGCCCTGCTGACGCACCGCGGGCCAGCCGGAACTACGTCCCTGCAACAGAGCCCGACGACGACACCCGCGCCTACGCGGTGACACCCACCGCCGAGGCCGCTGCGCTTGCGGACCCGAATGCCGCGACCCGCGAGACCGTAGTGGCGCGCGAGAAGGAGCAGTTCGGCGGCATCAAGATCGGCTCCGCCTTCTTTGGCTGGCTGGCTGCTACGGGCACGGCCGTGTTGTTAACCGCACTGGTCGCTGCGGCCGGAACGGCCGTTGGGCTTGCCACCAACACCGACGTGAACGAAGCCGTCAATCAGGCCTCCTCCGACCAGACCGTGGGCCTGACGGGAGTCATCGTGCTGCTGGTCATCCTCTTCGTGTCGTACTACTGCGGCGGTTACGTTGCCGGCCGCATGGCACGATTCGGCGGCGCGAAGCAGGGATTCATGGTGTGGGTCTGGGCCGCGATCTTCGCAGTGATCATTGCCCTGCTGGCCATGATCGCCGGAGAACGCTTCAACATCCTGGCCAACCTGAACAGCTTCCCGCGCATTCCTGTTAATGAAGGGCAGCTGACCACCACCGGCATCATTGCCGCCGTCGTAGTGGCTGCGGTCGCCCTGGTCGGCGCAGTGGTGGGCGGCATGGCCGGTATGCGCTTCCACCGCAAGGTGGACCGTGCCGGATTCACCCCAGTGGAAGCTGACTCGGAACGCTAAACCGGGGCTGCCACAGTGGAACGCTAGGAGGCCTCGTCGAGGTAGTACCAGCGCCGGTCCACGCGCAGGAACCGGCTCTTTTCGTGGTGGACTCCCCGCTCGCCGTCGTGCCGGAAATGGGCTTTGAACTCCACCGTCCCTTCCGAGTCCAAGGGACCGCCGCGGCTGGTGGACACAATGTCCAGCCGCCGCCACTTCATGGCCGGGTCCAGCTCGAGCTCCGCGGGCCGGGTGTCCGGGTGCCAGGTGCGGAACAGGTAGGCGACATCCCGCACCACAAAGGCGCTGTACCGGGAGCGCATCAGCTGTTCCGCCGTTGGGGCCTCGTCACCGCGGTGGAAGCGGCCGCAGCAGTCCGCGTACTGCTCACCGGACAGGCACGGGCAGTTCCCGCTGAACGCCGGGGAACTGCTGTCCCTGATTTCTTCGCGGCCTCCCGGGCGCGGGTTTTCAGGCTCGGTCTGCTGGGGCACGGAGCGTCCTTTCGGTGCTGTCGGAGGGCGCCAACTTGGCTGCTTCCGACTATATGCGCAGGTCAGATTGAAACGGCTGTGTCATATCGGATAACAGGTTCGACACAACCCGGCCGCGGACCTGTAATGCGGGCGTGTTGCACCGCAAAAGTCCGTATTGTTAAGGGGTGCCTATTGCCGGTGGATTACTGCCGGCACACGGGCGCAGCAGGCCCTGAGGAGAGGTAAATGGAAGATCCCAACACCATTGCCCTGAACCTGACATTTTTCGGCACGCTGGGTGTGGCGTTCGTCATGTTCATCGGCCTCTTCCTGGTTTTTGTGGCCACCCTTCTGATTGCCGGCCTCGGCCGGCTGACGGGCGTCGCGGTTATGACCTTGTTCGGCCGCCGCCCCGGCAAGACTTCCGGAACGGGAAACCCTGCCCGCGCCCCACGCCGGACGTTCAACCTGAAGACGTCCTGGGCGCCCTCCTCCCTCCGGGCCAAGCTGCGCACCGCGAGGGAAGAAGCGGCGCAGAAACGCGCCGCGCGCAGGGAAGCGCCTGCACTGTCCGAAGACTGGGCGGCAGCCGTTGCCGGGGCCGATGCTCGGGCGGCCGCCAGGGCCAGGGCTGCAGCGGCGCCCGAAGTGAAAGTCACGGTCCGCGATCTACCCAGCCCGGACGCCCCGGTCGAGGAAGTCAGGGCCGTGGCTCCCCTCGTGGAGTCCGCCACGGACCAGCACGCCGCTGTCAGGGCCATCCCGCGTTCATTTGAGAAGCCTCCCGGACCTGGTCCGTTGGCCATGCTGGATACCGGGTCCTTGGTCTCGCTGGCCGGCCACCCTGCCGCTTTGCGGGGCACATTGCCGGTGGAGCAGCGCCGCGCCGGCTGATTGGTTGCCAAAAAACCCGTTCACAAATCGTCATTGGCAACACCTGCGTTACCCCCGGCTACGGAAAGCTAAGAAGTGCTTCGCCAACGGCCTGCGCACGGCTGATTTTGTGTAGCCTCGTGACGATCCACAGCAATCAGCGTGGAGTCAAACGTGAGGAAAACCGGGATGAGCCTCAACCAGCTACGAGTGTTCGGGCGCAGCGGGACACTGATCAGCCCGCTCACCTTGGGCACCATGAATTTCGGCGAAGGCGCGCCGGCCGGCTCGTCCGCAGCAAACGCTGCCGCAGCGCACGGCGCCGCCCAGGGCTATGCGCCCACGGGTGCGGAGGAAAGCATCCGCATCATCAACGCGGCACTGGACGCCGGCATCACCGCAGTGGACACGGCGGACGTCTATTCGCAGGGGCAGAGCGAACAGGTGGTGGGCCGTGCCCTGCAGGGCCGCCGCGACGACGTGTTCATCGCCACCAAATTCCACGGCCAGATGAGCGCCAACCCGGCGCACTCGGGCAACTCGAGGCGGTGGATCATGCAGGCAGTGGAGGGCAGCCTCCGCCGGCTGCAGACGGACCGGATCGACCTTTATCAGGCACACCGTCCGGACTACAACACGGACGTCCTGGAGACCATCACGGCCCTGAACGACCTCATCCGCCAAGGCAAGATCCTCTACTACGGAACGTCCGTGTTCACTCCGGCGCAGCTGGTGGAGGCCCAGTGGTTGGCCACCACTAACCATCTCATCCCGCCCGTGGCGAACCAGGTTCCGTATTCGATGCTGGTCCGCGGCACCGAACGCGACGTCCTGCCGATCGCCCAGCAGTACGGTTTGGGCGTGCTGGCCTACGGTCCGCTGGCCGGCGGCTGGCTGTCCGGAAGCTTTGTGCTGGACGCCGGCAAACCGCCCACGCGGGTCCACTCCCTTCCGGGGCGGTACGACATCTCCGGCCCGGCGAGCGAGCGCAAGCTGCTGGCCGCGGATTCCCTGGCCCGGCTGGCGGACAAGCTGGAACTGCCGCTCGTGGACCTGTCGGTCGGTTTCGCACTGAACCACCCGGCTGTCAGCAGCGTGATTGTGGGTCCCCGCAGCGAGGAACACCTGCAGGCGTACCTGAGGGCCGCGGACACGGTGCTGGACGAAACCGTGCTGGATGCCATTGACGAGCTGGTGCCGCCCGGAACCAACTTTATGGAACGGGACGCCGGCGCCGTGGTCCCCTCCCTCGAGTACGCCGAACTGCGACGGCGGTAAGCCGAAGGCAGCCGCCGGAAAACCCTTACCCTGAGCAACCAATTGGGCTACGGTGAAACCCATGGAATTCAGATACCTCGGCAACAGCGGCTTCAAGATCTCCGAAATCACCTTCGGCAACTGGCTCACGCACGGCTCCCAGGTGGAGAACGATGTAGCCATCCAATGCGTACGGGCAGCGCTGGACGCAGGCATCAGCACGTTTGACACCGCCGATGTCTACGCCAACACGGCAGCTGAGACGGTGCTGGGCGAAGCGTTGAAGGACGAGCGCCGCCAGTCCCTGGAGATCTTCACCAAGGTGTTCGGGCCCACCGGGCCCAAGGGCCACAACGACGTGGGGCTGTCCCGCAAGCACATCATGGAGTCCATCAACGGTTCCCTGACGCGCCTCCAAACCGATTACGTGGACCTGTACCAGGCGCACCGCTATGACTATGAGACGCCGCTGGAAGAGACCATGCAGGCGTTCGCGGACATCGTCCGGCAAGGCAAGGCGCTGTACATCGGCGTCAGCGAATGGACAGCCGACCAGATCAGGGACGGCCATGCCCTGGCCAAGGACCTGGGATTCCAGCTGATCTCCAACCAGCCGCAGTACTCCATGCTCTGGCGGGTCATCGAAGCCGAGGTCATCCCGACGTCCGAAGAACTGGGCCTGTCCCAGATTGTATGGTCCCCCATCGCCCAGGGCGTGCTGAGCGGCAAGTACCGGCCCGGCAAGCCGGCGCCGGAGGGAAGCCGCGCCACGGACTCCAAGGGCGGCGCCAGGATGATCGAACGCTGGATGTCCGATGAAGTGCTCAGCGGCGTCCAGCAGCTCAAGCCGATAGCAGCGGAAGCCGGGCTCACCATGGCCCAGCTGAGCATTGCATGGGTGCTGCAGAACAAGAACGTCGCCTCGGCCATCATGGGCGCGTCCCGTCCCGAGCAGATTGCCGGCAACGTGGCGGCCGCTGGCGTGAGGTTGGACGAGGCCATCATGGACAAGATCGACGACGTCATCGGGTCGCTGGCCGAACGCGACCCGGCCCAGACCAAGTCGCCCGCGTCCCGCGAGGCCTAGCCGTGGCGGACACGGGAACCACCACAGGCATAGGAACGGGCACCGGGTCAGGCGGATCACTGCCGGAGCTGGCCGTCACCGGCTCCACTGGGCAGCTCGGCGGACTCGTGGCCACGGTCCTCGCCGGCGCCGGGCAGCCGCAGCGGCTGCTGGTGCGCGACGCCGCGCGGGCCCATGACCTTCCGGGCGCCGTTCCGGTGGTCTCCGCCTACGCGGACCCGGTGCTGGCGAGGTCCTCGCTCGAGGGTGTGAAAACCCTCTTCATGGTGTCGGCCTCCGAAGCCGAGGACAGGCTCCGGACTCATTTCGCGTTCGTGGACGCAGCGGCGGCGGCCGGGGTGCGGCACGTCGTCTATACCTCCTTTTTCGGAGCGTCCGCTGACTGTACATTCACGCTGGGCCGGGATCACTACGCCACCGAGGAGCGGATCAAGGCCGCCGGGCTCGACTACACGATCCTGCGGGACAACTTCTACCTCGACTTCCTGCCCCTGCTCACCGGAGAAGACGGCGTCATCCGCGGCCCGGCGGGCGACGGCGTGATGGCGGCCGTGGCCCGCGCGGACATTGCCCGGTGCGCCGCGGCGGTGCTGCGTGACCCGGCGCTGCACGTGGGCCGCACCTACGATCTGACTGGGCCGGAGGATATCTCCCTGCAGCGGGCCGCGGAACCGCTCACGGAAGGCACCGGCCGTAGCATCAGCTACCGTCATGAAACCGTGGAGGAAGCGTACGCGTCGCGGGCCCCGTACGGCGCCCCCGGCTGGCAAGTGGACGCCTGGGTCAGTACTTACACGGCCATCGCCAACGGCGAACTTGCGGGCCCGACGTCGGACGTTCATGCCCTCACGGGCAGGGAGCCCCTGGGGCTGGCGGACTTCCTCAAGGAGGCGCACCACCTCTAGCTGCGAAGGACCGGAGCCTGACCTTGACGCACCCGTGGAGGCGGCGTAGACCTGTGAACACGGGCTATGCCCGCCACAGCATCCGCACCATCCAGAATCCGGCCCTACCCAGAAACGCAGTGCCATGACGAAGCAGATTTCCCGGCGCCGCCAGACCGAAAAACCCACGGCGCATACCGGAGAACCCACGAACGGCCCGCTCACTGCAGAGGAACTGCAGCTTGCGGTCAGGAACCATTCAATGCCGCTGGAGGCCCTGCAGGAGGATGTCACGCCACCGGGGCTGCACTACGTCCTGACGCATTTCGACATCCCGTTTATTGACGCCAATGCCTGGCATTTGCGGATCGGCGGCGCCGTGCAACGGGCCGTCGAAATCAACCTCCGGGCGCTCCGTCGGGACCCCGCCATCAGCATTCCCGTCACCCTTGAATGCGCAGGCAACGGCCGGTCGCTCCTCCGGCCGCGCCCGCTAAGCCAGCCATGGCGGCTCGAAGGCGTGGGCACTGCGGTGTGGACCGGTGTTCCGCTGGCCTATCTGCTGGCCCAGGCGGGGGTAGATGAAGACGCGGTCGAAGTGGTGTTCACGGGCGCCGACGAAGGCATTCAGGGCGGCGTCCGGCAAAAGTACGGGCGCAGCCTGCCGATCAAGGAGGCGATGCGTCCCGACGTCGTGCTCGCGTACGAGATGAACGGCCGCGAGCTGCCGCCGCAGCACGGCTTCCCGCTGCGGCTGGTGGTGCCCGGCTGGTACGGCATGGCCAGCGTGAAGTGGCTGGAATCCATCCAGGTGGTGACCCACGCCTATGACGGCTTCCAGCAGTCGGTCGCCTATCGCTACCAGAAGGACGCGGACGACGCCGGTGCACCAGTCACTCGCATCAAGGTCCGGTCACTCATGGTTCCGCCAGGAATCCCGGACTTCTTCACCCGCACCAGGGTCCTTTCCGCCGGGCCGGTGATGCTCAAGGGCAGGGCATGGTCCGGCGAAGGCTCCGTGGTCCGCGTCGAGGTGGGGATCGACGGGAAGTGGGTGCCGGCGCATCTCGGGCATTCCGCTGGTCCGTTTGCGTGGTGCGAATGGACGTTGCCGTGGGTGGCGGACCGGGGCGAGCATGAACTCGCCTGCCGGGCCACCGATTCCACCGGATCAATGCAGCCGCTGGAGCAGGCCTGGAACTACCAGGGCATGGGCAACAACGTGGTGCAGCGCGTGAAGGTGAACGTCGAATAGTTGCCGCCCTGCTTTGTCTTCGCGTTGGCTGGGGTCAGCAGCCTACGAAGTCGGTCAGGACCTTGACCTTGCCCGCACCATGTGCCGCCTCACAGGCAACGAGACGCTGCTCCATTCCTGGGAATCACTGGAGGGCGGACAACCTGGTGGCGTAGAAGGCCCTGCTCCACGCCTACGCTGGGCACATGAGCGAGCAAAGGAACACCTGGCATGCGGAGCACAAGGCCGGCCTGAGTAGGGGGCAACGGGCAGCTGACGTCCTGCGCAACGGCATGGGCAGCTGGCCGTTCGTGGGGATCTTCATAGCGTCCATGATGGTGTGGGCGCTGGCCAACTCACTTGTTCTTGCCAACAATGCCTGGGATCCCTATCCCTACATCCTGCTGAACCTGTTCCTGTCCATGCTGGCTGGCCTACAGGGCGCCATCCTGCTCATCGCCGCCAAGCGGCAGGATGCCATCGCAGCCGCCATGGCCCAGCATGACTACGACACGGATGTACAGGCGGAAGACGAAATCCGGAAACTCACCGCCATCAACAACCAACAGTTGGAGATCCTCCGGGAGCTGCGGCAGCTCCTGGCCGAACGTGCCGGCAAGGCGACGCCTCAGTAGTCCACGATCGCGCCGCAGGAAATATTCACGGTGGCGTCGGTGATGGCGCCAGCCCGGTCCGAGGCGATGAATACGGCCACGTTGCCCACGTCGGCGAGCGTGGCCGTCCGGTTCAGGTGCGCCGTCCGCGTGATTTCCTCTACGATCTCTTCACGCCCCTCGGCCTGCCAGGGAATTGTTTCCACGATCCCGCCCGTAACGAGGGTGACCACCCGGATGCCGTTCTGGCCGAGCTCCAGGGCCCATTGCCGGCGCTGCCCTTCCACGGCGTCGAGTGCTATCTTGAACCCGCCAAGCCCGGCCAGCGTCCGCGGGCCGGAACCACCGAACATCAGGACGACGCCGGAACGCTGCCTGATCATGTGCCGCGCCGCGGCGCGGGTGGTGAGGAAGTGGGTCCGGGTTGCGACGCTGACGGGCTGGCTGAAGTCCTCGGCGGAGATTTCCATCAGCGGCCGCTGGACATCCCCGTAGGAGATCAGGTTGAAGGAGATGTCGATGCGTTTGGTCTTCTTTGCGGTCCGGTCAACAAAAGCGTTCACCTGGTTTTCGTCCAGGGCGTCGACGACGGCGGTTTCCGCTCTGCCGCCCGCCTCACGGATGTCCCGGGCTACTTTCTGCAGGCGTGATTCGGTGCGGCCGGCGAGGAAAACGTCGGCGCCTGCCGCCGCGAAGGCCGCGGCAACTGCTCCGCCGATCGGGCCGCCGGCGCCGTAGACCAAGGCGGTCCGGCCCTGCAGCAGGCCCGCCGGCCCGGTACCGTCTTCCAGCAGCATTGCGGACCTCCTGCCCGGGAGTGGTGAATCCCTCCACTATGTTCTCGTGGGCGGCAGGTGGCAAGGGTTCCACTTCGGCTGCAAGCTCAGAAGCGGCGGGGCCACCATTTCCTAGTGGTGGCGCGATCCTAGGGTTGGCGGGGTGCGCCCGGAGGCTCCGCACGAGGGGGCACCGGGGGCGGTTCCGTGGCCGGGGGCACCGGAGTGCCAGGGGGCACGGCGGATTGCGAGGCGGGCACCGGGGGCGGCCGATAGCCTGGCGGCGGAGTGGCGGCCGGATCCGTCGGCCCCATGTCGAGACGGAAGGGCGGGTATTCGTCCCGCATCAGCGCCACGTAGGCAATAACACGGTGGGTCCAGCGGTTCAGGCCGATCAGCAAGTCAAAAAGCCTCCGGCCGAAGCGGCCCGTAAACAACAGGCTGAACCCGGCCACAATCACCAGAAGGCCGATCAGCGAGATCCCGCCGCCGCCCTGGTATCCCACCCAGGTTCCATCAACCCAGGTGCCGTCCACCCATCTGCCGTCCACCCATGTCCGCCGGTTGCCCCAGGTGCTTGCCGCACCCGAGAAGGCGGCGACGATCAGGAGCTGGGGAAGGGCCAACAGCCACCACTTGACCAGAACCAGGCCGCGGGAGAGGTGCTCGGGGTACTCGACGTCGAAATCTGCCGGGTAGTCGGTCCGCGCCAGCGTGAACGGCGGGTAACGGTCTGTCCCGATTGCGGCGTAGGCGTAGAAGGCGACTCGCCAGTTCCACCGCAAGACGCCCACGTTGAAGTTGAACAGCGAGCGCGGATAGCGGCCGGTGAACAGGATGGCGAAGCCGGCCACGATAGTGGTCACGAAGAAGGCGAACCACAGGAAGAAAAGCACGATGTAGTGCGGGATCGCCAGGAACCACTTGATCAGCCACATACCGCGGGAGAGCCCGGGGTCGAGGTAGCCATTCAGCCGCACGGGGTACCCGGAGGTTTCCGAGGGCTGCGGGTCGGTGGGCAGCGGCGTGCGGCCGCCTCCGGGCGGAATCGCGGCAGCGGCTGTGGCGTAAGGGCCTGCGGCACCCGGAGTGGTGGCGTAAGGGGCATGGTCGTCCGGGCCCACCGGCACAGGCCCGGGGCCCGCGGGCGCGGCCGCCGGGTAATGCGGCGGCGGGCCGTGCCTGCCGAGCCCTGCGGCGCCGGCCACAATCAGCGGCACACCCACGGCCAGCAGGGCGATGCCGCCGATCAGGAGTCCGATGAAGACCGGCAGCAACAGATCGGACCGGACGCCTGCCTGCAGGTCCACTGAAACCGGAGCGGCGCCGTCGGCGTTCATGACCACCACTGCCCAGCGGCCGCTGCGCAGATCCCACTCAATCTGCTGGGTTCCGGTTCCCTGGGCGGACGTGGACCAGAATGACTGGGCGCCCGGGGCTGCCGGTACGGCGTCTCCGGGGACTTCCCGGTACTGGACGCGGAACGGGTAGGAGTTCAACTCGGTGATTTCGGAATGCCGCACGCTGTCTAGGTACCGGGCCACGTCCTCCTGGGGTCCGATACCGATGAAGATCTGTTGGCCGGACGCCGACGTGCCGCGCAACAGCAATCGGCCTGCACTGTCCACCGGCAGGACGTCCGGCAGTTCCTCGTCCACCAGGACGTTCAGGCCGGGCGAGGTGATGGCACGCGTGGCCACGTCGTAGCGCTCTGTGGGTGTGGTCAAATATCCGTTGTCACGCTGCTGGAAGTTGACCCATCCGACGGCGGCGGCAGCTGTCAGGAGTCCAAGCCCCATCAGGGCGGCGAGGGTGCCGAGTACCAGCATGACTATCCGGCCTGGTTTCATGGCCAGTCCTTTCTTGCCTCTTGCTTGGCCCCCCGGACTCTTATGCGCCCGCTCTTTGAGCGGGCGCCGATTTCACGCCGTGATCACGACTTTGAGTGCCCGACGTCGGTGGCGGCGAACTCGCGGGACTTTTCCAGCCGGTTCGCGTCAAGGTCGATCGCGATGATGGTTGCCGCGCCGTACAGCCCGGCAGTGGCGATAGCTGCCAACCCGACCGGACCTGCGCCGACAACCGCCGCGGTGTCCCCCGGCTTGACCCGCCCGTACTGCACGCCGATTTCAAAGCCGGTGGGAAGGATGTCGGAGAGCATCACGGCCTGGTCGTCGCTGACCCCTCCAGGGAGGAGGTGCAGCGAGTTTTCCGCGTACGGCACCACGCCTTCGTGGCCCAGGATCCGGCCTTTCTGCACCGCCGGCACATCCCCTTTGAGGATATGCACGTCCGTTCCACAGATGGTGGTGGTGTCCACTTTGACGATCACGTCGCTGGGGTTCTGGATCTTGGGGTCCGGGACGTCGGTCCACGACTTTTCACCGGCGCCTCCGTACACGAGTGCTTTCATGCGTACTCCTTCACTCTGTGGATGAAGCCGGGATCCACTATTTTCACGCGGCAAGGCACTACCGAGCTGTCCACTCCCGTGGCCAGCCGGGACAGGCGTGCACATTCATGGAGTTGCTCGAGGACCGTGTCGGTGACCCGTGCACGGGAAAGATCGATGGTGAGCTCCTTGCCGTGCAGCAGCGACGTTGTCCGCCGCGCCACCACATATAGCGCACGGAGGCTGGCCCCAGTGACCACGCCGCGGACTTCAAGGCTGGCGGCCTCCAGGTCCGCTTCAATGCGGACCACGATCTTCAGCCGGTGCTCTGAATGTTCGTAATGCGTGGTGGATGGGGCTCCATGACGGGAGTGGACGGCGGGTCGGGTACCCAGGACAGTTCGTGCGTGCTGATTCATGAAGCCGGGTCTCCTGCTATGTCCGGGAGGCGCACTGCGCCAGCCCTTCCCCAATTTTTAGCGAGACCGGTTGCTGATCGGCGAAGCATTTCCCCTCCCCAGGGTGCGTGCGTGAGTAACGCAGACGTGAGATGCCCCACATCAAGGATGGCGGCTCGGCCCAGCAACGGTAAGGGACGAAAGTCCCTTATACGGAAGGCATGGGGGCAGGCAGGTGTGAGCCTGCCGGAGTAAACCGGCCCGGGGCTTATGGCCCGTGACAGGGGAATCGGCGGTCTGGAGAATTGCCTGATGACGAAGCCACGGACCATGAAACATATTTCCAAGCCCGCAGTGCTCGCCTGGCTGATGGCATCGGGCTTCCTGTTCCGGCGCTTCCACTTGCGCTGGGGCGCGACCACCACCGAAGCCGACGGCGGGCTGCCAGGCGACGACTTCCTGTCCACGGCGGATCTGCAGTCCACACGGGCCATCACCATCAAGGCTCCGGCGAATGAGGTGTGGCCCTGGCTGGCGCAGATGGGGCAGCGACGCGGCGGACTCTACAGCTACGACTTCCTGGAAAACCTCGCCGGCCTGAACATCCACAGTGCCGACCGCATCCACCCGGAGTGGCAGGACATCAAAGTCGGCGACCGCTTTCACCTGGCGCCGGCAGCCTCGGCGGACCTGGAAGTGGGACTGGTGGACCCGGGCAACGCGCTCGTGCTGCGTGTTCCTCCCGGATCACCGCCAGGGCCGTTCGATTTCAGCTGGGCATTTGTCCTGCAGCCGCAGCCCGCCGGCACCACCCGCTTGGTGGTACGGGAACGGTACGCCTACCGGCAGTGGTGGGCCCGGTGCCTGGTCGAGGCGGTGGAGGTTGCCAGTTTCATCATGTCCCGGCGCATGCTCCACGGGATCAGGAGCCGTGCGGAGGCGAACTCTTAGTAGCCTGTCCCTATGCCTGAACCCGCTGCGCCCGACCTCGTCCTTGCCTCCGTCCGGGAGCCCGGGGGGACGGACTGTTTGGACATCCACATTGCCCGGGGCGTGGTCACTCGGATAATGGCGGCGGATGAGCAGCGGAGCGGCGCGCGCACCGTTGACTTCGGCGGCCGGTACGCAATCCCGGGCCTGTGGGATGAGCATGTGCACATGACCCAGTGGGCCATGGCTGCCAACCGCGTCGACCTTTCGCACGCCGCGTCGGCGAGTGATGCCGTCGACGTCGTTCATTCCCATCTCACCGGTGGCCGTCCCGCGGAGGGGGACGATGGCGACGGCGGCCCGACGCTGGTGGGCGTCGGCTTCCGCGACGCCGTCTGGGCGGACGACCCTAGCCTGGCGATGCTCGACGCCGTGACGCAGGGCGTTCCCGCGGCGCTCATCAGCCACGACCTCCACTGCGTCTGGGTGAACAGTGCCGCCGCAAAACGCTACGGGGTGGACGTGGACGCCAGCGGCCTGCTGCGCGAGGACCCGGCGTTTGCCCTGACGCGCGAGCTCGGCCGCCTGCCGGACTCCGTAGTCGACGCCTGGGTCCGCGAAGCCGCGCAGAAAGCCGCCGCCCGCGGGGTGGTTGGGATCGTGGACTTCGAGATGACCTGGAACCGCGAAGTGTGGCTCAGGCGCGTCAGCGGCGGTTTCGGCTCACTGCGGGTGGACGCCGGCGTCTATCCGGAGCACCTGGACCGTGCCCGGATTGAGGGCATGCGGACAGGCCAGGACATTCCGGGCGGGAACGGCCTGCTCCGGGTGGGGCCGCTCAAGGTGCTGATCGACGGCTCGCTCAACACCCGGACTGCCTACTGCGTGGACCCTTACCCGCATGGTGGACGCGGGCTGCTGACCGTCAGCGAAGCGGAACTGCGGGCATTGCTGGTCCGGGCCAATGAATCCGGCTTCGTTCCCGCTGTCCACGCGATCGGCGATGCCGCGAACAAAGTTGCCCTGAACGCGTTCGAGGCCGCCGGCATCCGCGGACGGATCGAACATGCCCAGTTTGTCCGGCAGGAGGACTTCGCCCGGTTTGGCCGGCTGAGCCTGACTGCGAGCGTCCAGCCCGCGCATGCCCTTGATGACAGGGACGCGGCCGACGCCAACTGGGGCGACCGCACCGACCGGGCGTTCCCGCTACGGTCGCTGCTGGCGGCAGGGGCCACGCTGGCGCTCGGCTCCGACGCGCCCGTGGCTCCACTGGATCCGTGGACTGCGATGTCGGCAGCGACCACGAGGTCCGCCCTGGACGGCCGCGCACCGTGGCACCCGGAGCAGGCCATCACCCGGGCGGAAGCCCTGTTTGCGTCTTCCCGGGGACGGTCCCGGATCCGCGTGGGAGATCCGGCGGACATCGCCGTGCTGGATGCCGATCCGCTCGGCGTCCCGGACAGGACGTTCGCGTCGATGCCGGTGGCGGCGACGCTCGTTGCGGGGCGGTTCACGTACGACGGCGGCGCGGCGGCTACGCCGGGCAGCTGAAAAAGCGCGAACGGACACTTATGGCCCCAGCGCCGCCCGATTCTAGCCTCTTACCCGGGCCTGGACCAGGTTGGCGAACGGCAGCCGGTCGAATTCGTCGCGGAAATCCGCGTGGTACGTGGCCTCTGCCTGATTCAGCCCGCCGGCCGGGAGCTCCTTCCAGGCAATGAGCAGGGACTTGGCGTTCGCGAGCTGCCAGATCAGCCGCCCGTCCCAGTGACCGGGCGGCTTTCCCTGGCCGAAATCCATGAATTCCTGAACCTGCCGGCGCAATCCGCGATTGCCCTTGCTGCCGGGTCCGGCCTTGCCCACGTAGAGGACGTCGGCGCCGTCGACCCATTCAGCCGCGAGTGCCGCCTGAGTGAGGGATGGATCCTTCTTTTTGAACACACCAGCCGTGCTCTTGGCCAGGAACTGCACCTGGAAGTCTTCGGGTTTGAGGACGGCGAAGATCCCCGGTGCCTGTGGAATCCGGTTGATTTCCAGTTCCGCGAAGGGCCTGAAACCGGCGAAGCCGTCGGCACGGAGCGCCTGTCTGTTGACCTGCATGGGTGGGGTCCTTGGCTCGTGGACACGTGAAACGGCGGCGGCCGCCAATTAAACTCTAGCCGGACGGCCTCGCTGTGGTTATAGTAAGCATGCTGACTACTTGGCGGATCCTTCGTCGTCGTCAGGCCCCGGCATCATTCGTTCCAGTCCAAGGAGACACCATGAGCACGAAGGTCGACAAACGCATTCTGGTCAACGTCCCGGCAAGCGCGGCGTACAACCAGTGGACCCAGTTCGAGGAATTTCCGCACTTCATGGGAGGCGTGAAGAGTGTGACGCAACTCAGCGACGACCGCCTCGAATGGGTGGCTGAAATCGCAGGTGTCCGCCGGAAGTGGGAGGCGAAAATCCTGGAGCAGGTCCCGGACCGGAAGGTTGCCTGGGCAGCGACGGAAGGTGCAACGAACGCGGGGACCGTAACCTTCGAAGACGTGGGAGGGGGTCAGACTTCGGTGCAGCTTTCGCTCGAGTACGAACCGGAAGGCATCGTGGAGACCCTGGGCGACAAGCTGAATGTCGTCGACCGTCAAGTGGAAGCGGATCTGAAGAGGTTCAAGGACTTCATCGAGGACGAAGGATATGCGAGCGGCGCCTGGCGCGGGACCGTCAACGAAGGCGCCTCTCCAGGGACTCCCGGAGTCGACGCTGCGGCGGCTTCACGCGGCGACTCCGGCAAGGCCGGTGTCTCGGGAAAGGTCGCGGCCGGACTGGGAGTCGCGGCAGCAGCGGCAGCGGGAGTAGCCGCGAGCATGCGGGACAAGGACACCAACCCCGCCCTCACCACCACTAGTGCGCCCCTCTCCGAGACAACAGTTCCACCCGTTCCGCCCACCAACGCATCCGGCTACGTTGAGCCAACAGACGGGGCCAGCGCAACAGCCGACTCAGGCTCCGCACTCAGTGGCGAGCGGATTGCTAAGCCTTTCGACCAGACGAACGGCCTGGTCGATTTCGAAGGCGATTCGGACCAGACCGCGGCGAGCGACACACGAAGCGCGGCTGAGCGGAAGGACGAGGAAAAGCGCGACGGCGGCCTCCCGCCTGCGGCAGGAAGCCTCGGCCAGCACTAGGACAAACTCACCTTCCTCGAAACGGCCCGCGCGTGCAGCATTCGTGCCCGGGCCGTTTCGAGGAGGGGGCGGTTGTGGCGACATCGGACGTTCCGTCGCCGCTTTATTGTCAGCGGTCGCAGGGAGACTTCTTGCATGGACGGCGAGCGGGGGCCTGAAGTGGCTTCGAGAGCAGTGGGTGTGACGGTCACGGACATGATCCGCGCCCTGGCTGACATGCGGCCGGCTGCGGACAGCGCAGGGATGATTGACCAGCTGCGCGAACTAGAGGATTGGAGGTCCGCTGCGTGTGCACTGCAGGCCCGGATAACAGTTGCCTTCGACGTGAGGCAGCGCCGCGATCAGGCCAGCGCTGGTGTGCCCGCCGAAGAGCTGGGCGCTGGAATCGCTGCGCAGGTCGCCCTCGCCCGGCGGGAATCACCAGCCAGAGGTAGCCGGCTCCTGGGTCTGGCGAAGGCGCTCGTCACCGAGACGCCGCATACGCTTGCCGCCCTGGAGACGGGACAGCTCAATGAATGGCGCGCCACGCTTTTGGTACGTGAGACCGCCTGCCTGTCCGCCGCTGACCGCAGCGCCGTCGCCAGGGAACTGGCGCCCGACGCCGGGAGGCTAATTGGCGCGGGCGATCGTACCGTTATCGCCGCGGCACGGTCCGCCGCCTACCGGCTCGATCCGCGGTCCGTTGCGATACCTCACGCTCAGACGGAGACCCCCGCTCCCGCGGCCAGCTCATGGCCGACGCGCTCGTTGAACGCACCACGGGGACGGCAGGTGGAATCAGCGGCATCGAGATCCAGCTGGTCATGACTGACCGCACGCTGTTACAGGGAGACAGCGAACCGGCGCGGCTCCCCGGCTACGGCGTTGTCCTTGGTGGGTGGGCCCGGGAGATCGTCGTCCGGGACCAGGACCGGCCGATGAACATCTGGCTCCGGCGGCTCTACACCGCCCCGGGCACCGGAGATCTGGTGGCGATGGAGTCGAAAGCAAGGCCCTTCCCGCCCGGACTGCGCCGCTTTGTTCAAATCCGGGACCAGACCTGCCGTACGCCGTATTGCGACGCACCGATCAGGCATCTGGACCACGTCCTCCCCTGGCACAGCGGCGGAACGACGACGCGGAACAACGGCGCCGGACTCTGCGAAGCTTGCAACCACCCCAAGGAAGCACCCGGGTGGAGCGCCCACCCCCGGCCGGGACCCCGGCACCCGATCCACCTGACAACGCCCACTGGGCACAGCTACCAGTCCACCGCCCCGCCATTGCCTGGGCATCTGCCTCCTGAAACAGCAGCCTCCCGTCACCGGCGCGAACTCCGGCATCAGGCCAAGGCGCTCAAACGCGACAAGCTAAGAGCCGTGGCCGCGGCATGAGACGCGGCCTACCGAAAGCCGCCAGCACTGCCGATCCTCCCTCCCTGCGACCCGGAGCGGGTTTGGTGCGCTAGGTCAATACTTATGTAGCCAACCACTTAGCGAAGTGAGCGCAAGAGTTGAAACCCGCTGAACATCAACCCCGGCCAAAAGCGTAGAGTGGAACCAGACGCCTGATTCTGGACGCCGTGTGCTGAGGGAGAAATCGTGACGATTGACTGGGACGAAAAAAAGGCCCTGCTGCAGGAACCGAACATCGCTGCTGTAACCCAGCTTTGCGACGAACTCATGGAAAAGAAGCCGGGCTCAGTAGTCCCGTACATCGACCCCGTCCACGATGAGGACGAGTGCAGGATCGTCAGTCTCCATGTCAGCCCCGGCAAGGGCACTGAATCCGGCTTTGTTTCGCACTTCAACGACGACGAAGCAGCCCGGCGGGCCACCTCAATCTACGAAATCGTGGAACTCGACCCCCGCTACGTGATGCCGTGGAACGCCTATCCCTGGGTTCGCGACCCGGATCTGCCGTCGGCCCTCAACGTCCAGGAAAAGACGGACGGCCTCAGGCCCTTCCGCCAGTTCCTCAAGATCAACAAGCGCGTCTCCGCCATCATCGCCCACGGCACGGACGCCCAGACCTTCCTGACCCTCTTCGAAAAGACGTACCACCAGTCCTTGAAGAACTCCGGGATCAAGGTCTACAAAGCCAGCGCCCTCGGCGGCCGGGCCTTCGCGGTCTCCGCAAACAAGCAGGAAGAACTGCTGAGCAAGAGCGTTGAAATCTACAAGGATGCGATGCAGCGGGCCGGGATCCAGCACCTCTAAGTACTTCTTACGCTTCCAGCAGCCGGCGGCGGTGCTTCAGCTCCTTGAGCCACGATCTGGTGACCATCGCCGAAAACGGCGCGGCGCCGTCGTCGTTCGCTCCCGTGAAGGCCGTTCCCGCTTCCAGATCGGCCACCAGCGGACCCGACGCCTTCAATCCCAGTTCCAGCACCTGCACTGCGGCGCGTTGGGCCAGCCCCAGTCCGGTGGCCCAGCCGAGGAAATGCCTCCGCGAGATCCCGGTCCGCTTGCCGTCCAGCATCAGGGCCAGCGTCTTATCGCCGTAGACCACCGTGGAGGGAATGTCGTACACCGGCGCGATGGACCACTCCCCCGATGGCTGCTGCACCATCGACACATTCTTGGCATGAAGATCGCCGTTCCCGCTCAGCCATGCGAACGCGGCCTGGATGGCCAGGTTCCGCAACGCCGGCAGCGGCGCCGCGCAGTATTCCGCCAAGGCATGGCACACCTGCCCGTAAGCCACGTTGTACTTGTCCGCCGGGTAGAGCCGCAGCACCTGCGCACCGTCCTCGACAGCGAGCCGCTGCACCGCGCCGTGCGCGCCGCCCGGCAGCGGAATCCGGTCGAACCGCTCCACCAGAAGCCCCGGCCGCCCACCGACGTCCCGGATCAGCCGCACCTTGCTCAGCGGAATACGCAGCTTGGCGGCATACCGGAACATCACCAACTCGTTCTCCACCACATGCGGGAACTCCGGCGCGTTGAGCTTAAGGATGTAGCGCCGGCCGGCACTGGCCACCGGCATGGAGATCATCCCGGCCGACAGCTTGTCCTGCACGCCGGCGAGGGCCACGGGGTCGATCAGCCCGGAATCGCCCAGCAGCGCGTCGAAATCAACCGGCGTCTTCGGGTTCAGCTCGACGGCGTGCTCGTCCGGGTCCAGCGGCTCGCCATGGCCCACGATCTGCACGTCGCCCACCGGGTTGGCGCCGGCGACGATCAGGAGCGAGAGTTCGTCATCCACGCTCGTTTTTACCGAGCGCCGCAACGCGTTCAGCCGCCTGCCCTCCGGCAGGAGCCCGGTGAAGTACGGCGGCGCGGCGCCCGCGGCAGACAGCACCGGTTCGGCGGTCAGGGGGAGGGAACTGGCGACGGCGGGACCTCCGGCTGCGAGGTACGCCGGCAGGTAGCTGAACCTTGTGCCGCCCTCATACCGTTCGAGCCGCGCAGCCAGCACGCCCGCCTTGTAGACGTCGGCGACGCGGTGCCTCATGGCCCGTCCTCCGGCAGGGGCCTGTCGGCGGCACGGCCGGCGGCGCTTCGCTGCCCGTCGATGGCCCGGGCTGCGGCACGTGTCCGCGTGGTCAGCTGAAGCTCCAGCCCGAGCGTCTCAAGAAGCGCCAGGAGTGAGTCCAGCTGCACGCTGCGCTTCCCCTGCTCAACGAAACGGACGAAGCGCTCGGACACTCCGGCGAGCTGGGCCAGGTCGTGCTGGGTGAGCCGCAGGGCAGCCCGGCGGGCCCGGACCTCGGCCGCAAGCCCGTCAGTGAACGCATCCGCCATCCCAAACCTCCCGATAGGCACGAACGTACCGTTCTCTTGCCTACTGTCCATGATACGGAGGGATGCGCCCGCGTGAACAGGCGACTTCGGAACGAACGTACCGGGCGGCGGGTGCGCGGGCGCACCCGCCGGCCTTCCACGCCCCGCCGCCCGCGCTGGAAGCTGACTTCACAATTGACAGTCCGTGTGACCCGTGCCATATTTGAAGCGTGATGAACCTGTCAGACAGCCGGACAGCAGGACAGCCGCTCGCCCGCCTCAGTGCGGCCGAAGCAGTCTTCAATGCCCTCCGCACGGACATCGAATCCGGCAAGCTCGAGGTCGGCGCCAAGCTGAGCGCCGAAGCCGCCCTCGCCCAGCAGTACGGTGTGAGCCGTTCCGTGGTCCGTGAGGCATTGCGCTCCTGTAACGCCCTCGGCCTGACCATGACCAAAACCGGCCGCGGCACGTTTGTAGTGGCCAACCGGGTGGCCAAGGACCTGGTGCTCGGCCAGTACTCGGCCCTGGACCTCACCGAGGCCCGACCGCACATCGAAGTCCCGGCCGCCGGCTTGGCCGCCGAACGGCGCACCCCCGAGGAACTTGACGGGCTGCGGGACATCGTCGCTGCAATGGCCGCCGAGGACGACCCCGAAGCCTGGGTGGCCCTCGACTCCAGCTTCCACGCAGGAATCGCCCGTGCCAGCCACAACAAGGTGTTCGAAAACGTGGTCTCCGACATCCGCGACGCTCTGGCACACCAGTCCGAAATGCTCAACATGGTGGCGGACCGCCAGCATGCCTCCGACCACGAACACCAGCGGATCCTGGCCGCCATCGAATCCGGCAATGCCGCTGAGGCCAGCTCCGCCATGCGGGAACACCTGCATGCTGTGGGCGTAGCCCTCGACTCCATCCTCAGCCAGTAGCTCCCGGCAACCGACGCACAACCGACGCACAGCACCGAAACCCAAGGACCCCATGCTCTCCCCAGCCCTGCCCGTCCATGCCCAGACTCCGGTTCAGACCCCGGACCTCACGGCCCTGCCGCAGCACACCGCTTTGGCGGTGCAGACCCGGGACGGGCTTGTGGAAAGCATCCACTACGGTTCGTTGATCGCCACCGCCCCGGATGAATCGGCCGACGGCGGGCTCCGCACGCTTTTCTCCGCAGGCGACCCGCTTGCCCCTTTCTATCCGCGGTCGTCGCTCAAACCGCTGCAAGCCGTGGCCATGGTCAGTGCCGGCCTCGACCTTCCCGCCGATCTCCTGGCCCTCACGGCTGCCAGCCACTCCGGGGCCGCGATGCACCGAGACGGAGCCCTCCGCATCCTCGAAATGCACGGCCTCACGGCGGACGCCCTGGAAAACAGCACGGACCTCCCTTACGGGACGGATGAGCGGGAGGAATGGCTCCGCAACGGCGGAACCGCCACCCAGCTGACCCAGAACTGCTCCGGCAAGCACGCCTCCATGGCAGCAACCTGCGTCATCAACGGCTGGCCGGTCCGCGGCTACCTGGATCCCGGACACCCCCTGCAGCAGCTCGTGCGCACCACAGTCCGGCAACTCACCGGGGAAGAACCCGGGCGCACCAGCACCGACGGCTGCGGCACCCCCCTGTTCGCCCTCACCCTCCGCGGCATGGCCCGGGCGTTCGGCCGGATCACCTCCGCAGTGGTGGCCGACCCCGAAAGCCCGAAAGCCGCCGTCGGCCGCGCGATGATGCAGCACCCCGAAATGGTGGCGGGCGCTGGCCGCGACGTCACCGAACTGATGCGCTTCGCCCCCGGGCTCATTGCCAAGGACGGCTTCGAAGGCGTGCAGCTCGTGGGACTGCCGGACGGCCGCGCCGTGGCATTGAAGATTTCCGACGGCGGGGACCGCGCCCGCATGCCGGTCACCGTCCGCGCGCTGGAAGCGCTCGACGTCGACACCGCACCGCTCGCCGGCATCGCCACCGGCGCTGTCCTCGGCGGCGGACGGTCCGTGGGCATGTTGCAGGCCGCCGATTTCCTGTCCACGCCAGTCAACGAAGCCCTGTGAGGACCACATGACCACCATTGCCGATACCGCCCCGGACACCCGCTCCGAACACGATCTCCTCGGGGACCGGGACATCCCCGCCGCCGCGTACTGGGGCGTGCACACCCTTCGCGCCGTGGAGAACTTCCCCATCACCGGCCAGCCGCTGTCCACGAACATGTACCTGGTCCGCGGCCTCGCCGCCGTGAAACTCGCCGCCGCCCGCACCAACCGCGAACTCGGCCTCCTGGACCCCGAACGCGCCGACGTGATCGAGCAGGCCTGCACCGACATCATCAACGGACACCTCACCGAACAGTTCGTCGTGGACGTCATCC
>NZ_JAGGPO010000021.1:0-214467 GCF_018613775.1 Arthrobacter sp. ISL-69 | reverse complement strand
CACGCCGACCGTCACTAACGTCGGTGGTTAATACAGCTAGGCGTGGGCCAAATGGGGTGGATGGGACCAAACCGCGCAGAGTTATGTCAACTAAGTTCGGCTGCGCAGCGTGCTAAGCCTTCCTGGCCTGGGGAACTCGCTGCTTGATCGCACGACTTTTGTCGACGGGGAACTCCGGGCGGTCGACAACAATCTCAACCTCACGAACGTGGACTGGGAGGGAGTTCGCGGAAAACCCGGATCGTCTTGGCGTTTTCAGAGGGGGTTCGAATGACATTTATCGCGGCCCTCTCCAGGTATTCCTAGAACGCCGATAATCGACGTTATGTAAAGCTGCGTATCTCATCAGAGGCATCGACGCCCAACGAGCAGGGACGTCGTCGCAGTCGAAGCCCGCAAAACAAATCTCCAGCGTCCCCGATGGTGGGGCCAGTCTGGACCGTCATCCCGTTGGCGGGTCTTCGACGCGGTCTATGCCGGGGCTCGTCAGGGTCCTCCCGGTGGCTGGAGCAGGAGCCAGGCTGCGGCCTGCAGAGCACGCTTTGGTGATGATGGGGTGCCAGCGCTGTAATTCCGCGGTCATCTGCTAATGCGCGGGACGCCGGGTCAGGTATTCGCGTAATCCCGGGATTGCGAAGTCGACAAGCCCATGTCCTGCAGGTTCTATGAGCCCGGCGTCCAGCAATCGGGTTCGGTAGTTTCCCACGGCGTTGGGCCGCATACCTGTTCGCTTCCCGATGTCCGCGGTGGAAGAGGGTCCGGAGTCCCCTGCCATGGCCTGCAGGAAGTCCCGATCTCTCCCGGAGGTTGTTGACAGGGCAGCTTCGATGACCACGCGTTCGTTTCGTCGACGGGCAGCCATGACTGCCCGGTCGACGGCTGCGACGTCCAGGCCTGCAGGGGCCTTTTCCGCTTCTTGCCAGAGGTAGTAGCCAACGAGTTGGATCAGAAAGGGATACCCGCCGGTGGCTTCGGCCGCTTGCCTGGCCAGATCTCCGCCCAGAATCGTACCGGCGCCTTCGAAGGTTTCGGTAAAGGAACGTTCGACTTCGGCGATCGAAGCAGCATGGAGGTCGATGCGGTCCGCCCTGCGCAGGAACGTGGCGACGCCTTCATTGAGCAGGTCGGAGACTGCGGCCGGTAGGCCGGCGAAGATCAGTCCGATAGGCAGGCCCTCGCGGATGAAGTGCTGTACGTCGGCTGCAAGTTGGGAAAGCTCCGTGCGGTCAGCGGCATGGATTTCGTCAACAGTGATGACCAGGCCGGTACCCCGTTGCGCCAGTAAACGGAGAAGCTTCGAGCCGCGGACACGCCAGTCCACCTGCTCCTCAGGAGCGAGTTGAGTCGTGACGGCGAAGCCGGCAACCGACAATGCCGTGACGCGCCGGCCTGTGGGTCCATCGCCCAGTTCATCGGTCAGCCGACGCATTGCCTCACCAATCCGGCTCAGGAACCCTCCGGTGGCCGTCTCGGAAACGACCGCCCAGCCGTGTGCTATTGCCAGGTCTTCGGCTGCGCCCAGCATGACGGTCTTGCCGATTCCCCGCGCTCCGGTGAAGATTGTCAAGAGGCCCGGGGCCCCTGAACCGAGGCGGAGTCCGTAGGCGAACTCGTCGAGCACTCCCCCGCGCCCGACCAGATCGGGCGGGGCCGCCCCTGCTGTTGGGCGAAACGGGTTTTCCATGGGCGCTCCCTGTGAATGTCTGTGAATCTTGTGAATCTTGTGAATCCCACTGTACAGGGTGAGGCGCGGCCGGGAAAGCACAGTTCGGCACGCCCTGTTTTGGCCTTGTCTCCCCTGTCGGCAGGGGTAGGAAAGTTGGGACCATATCTGCTTCGGCATTTGTCCAGATGGTGTCTGGACAAATTGGGCAAGATCACCGAAAGCCCAGTTAAGGTGGAATCATGGCCTGGATCGAACTGGACCTTGCGTTCAGCTGGGCACGGGCGCTGCTCCGAGAGCCCGGCCTCGCCGTTTCGCACCAAAAAGGGGGCCGGCTTCAGCCAGCCCCTTTTCCTCTTCAGCGGTTCAATACTTCCAGCACCAGCCATAACCCCAGACGGTCATAGTCATTGCTGCACGCTTTCTGGGCTGTGAGAGGTAAGCGCGCGCTGCGCAGACAGTTGCCATGGTGATGCAAGCTCCAAAGGCACCCGCCGACCCGGCAAATCCGCCAGCAAAACCAGCTACGGCCGCAGGCCAGCATACGACGCTGCCGCCCCAAAAGGACTTCGCCACCATGGCCGTTTCATACTCGTCCATAAGGATGTCGATCTGTCCCCACCCAGCGCCCGGGCGGTAGCTAACCGCTGGTACGGCCCCGCCCGTCCTGGCTGGAGCGCCAACGCTCATCACTGGGTTAGGGTGTGCGGCCAAGGCAGTTGAAGCCGAAACCATCCCGTGGGAAGCCTCTGCTGCTTGGGCGGAAGCAAGACCGCCGCCACCCGCGATGAGCCCTACCAGTAGTGCCGCGACAACCCCAAGACGGGCGATTAGGCCCCTGACGTTTCGGCGGTCCAGAGGTGTAGCGGAAGGGCGTCCGGTGGGCGCCGCGTTCAGACTGGCCATTGTCTGCCTCCTTTTTGACTCGGCTGCCTGCGGCATTTTGCCTTCAGGTCCTACCGATGCAAGAAGGGTCGCACCCCGCAGTCTCGTGTTTGTCGCTAAAATGTCGCAACACTGTCTCGCGGGAGGCATGCCCTTCAGAGAGGCGACACATGGAAAGTAGAAGCGCCGAAATTAACCGACGCCTCATCGAACTGTTACTGGACAGGCCCACCTACCGCAGGAGGTGGAAAGCTAAGGCTGGCACGAGAATCATGAGTGCGGGGCTCAACCAGAAGGCGGTCTGCGAAGTGCTCGCCAAGCAGGCTTGGGAAGACGGCTTTGACCAAACACCACGACAGCTCAAAGACAGAGTGAGCCGGGCCATCGGTCCCCGGCCCGGGTCGATTAGCGGCGAGACCCTCCGGTGGTTCATCGCCGGTTTCGCAATGACGCCCGAGGATGCCCAGTACCTATGGAGCGCAACGGACCTTGATGGCAGCGGCGTCACACTCTTAGGTTCGAAGGAGATCGGCGTTCCGCCCCCTCGGGACTATCGAACTGTGACAGCTCAAGAGATCCACCGGCTCGGCCCTGACGGGATTCCCCATGAACACCGGACAAACCTCATCTTGGAGGCCACCGACAGGCTCAGTTTCTATCCCTTCATTTCCAATACTGATGCGGTGTCCGTCGAGCCGATGCGTGGGGCCCGGGTCGTGGGGAAGCCGTACAAAGTAAATAGTGAACTCACCGCTGTAAACATCAGGTTGGACGAGCCCGTACTGCGTGGCGAAACCGTGTCGCTGGAGTACCTGACACACTTCCTATACGTCTCCACTCCGCCCCCGGAGTTCCGAAGAGGCGTCGCCACCACAGGTGTGGAGACGCTCGAAATTTGCGTTAGCTTCCATCACGATCGCCTGCCTACCCGCGTCTGGTGGTGCAAGTGGGCGGGACTGGAAGGGCAAGTGATCTCCGAGGAGCCCGTTCGGCTGGGCACCGACGGGTCAGTCACAAAAGTGGCCAGAAAGCTGGCCGGAACTATGATCGGTTTCCGCTGGTCGTTCGAGTCTGATTGACGCCGTTGTTGGATGTGGCAGGTGATCTCGTCCGCGCCCTGCGGGATGACCTGGACGGGGAGTTCCTTGGAGACAATTTCCCCGCCGGGAGTCAGCGAGGGCGTCGGCTTCGTCCAGCTCGGTGACGACACTGCGGGCATCCGGTGCGCTGGCGGACTTCAAGGCCTCCAGGGAGCGGTCCTGGGATTCCTTGACGTCGGAGCGGACTACGTCGGTCGGTAGCCACGTGAGGCGGTTCTCTTTTCTGTTCTCCGCCGGTTCTTTCCTGACCAGAGAGCAACGTACACCATACTGCGGTTGTTCCCGTCGGATCCGTTCTCCCGTTCACGCCGGAACGAGGGCTGATCGACAGCCGCTACGCCGTCTCTTGACGTTCTTCCATGTGCGCCCCGACACTCGATCTCACACTCAAGGGGTTGGAGGCCGCCGTGAATGGACGGCGAATCGGATACGTGCGGGTAAGCACGCTTGACCAAAATGAATTGCGCCAGCTCGAGGGCCAGGTTCTGGACCGGTTTTTCACCGACAAGGCCTCCGGCAGGGACGCCGTCCGGCCGGCGCTGATCGAGTTGCTGCGGTTCGTCCGTGCTCGGCGACACGGTGGTTGTGCACAGCATGGACCGGCTTGCCAGGAACCTTGATGACCTACGTTCCCTGGTGCAGGGCCTCACCCGGCGAGGGGTGCGGGTGGAGTTCCTCAAAGAACGGCAGGGCTTCACCGGCGAGGACTCCCCCATGGCGAACCTCATGCGCTCGGTCATGGGCGCCTTCGCTGAACTTGAACGATCCTTGATCCGTGAACGCCAGCGCGGATCCAGGATGCGTGAGGGGAGCCCGGCAAGGCGGTTTTCTGCCGCGTGACTCGCACCTACCACTTCCCCGGGGTACATGTAGGACAAGTTAGTGGGAGGCATGTCGTTCACTACCGGCTCGCGGACGGCTGTGACGGGCCGGGTGAAGTCGGACGCCCCAACCCAACGGTCGCCCTGCCGGTCGCTGAAGGGTAGCAGCGCCGATCGGATGGCATCAATGATCGAGGTCTTACCTGCGTTGTTAGGTCCGGCAATCAGCGCCAAACCTTCACTGATTGAAACCGACGTCTCCAGACCACGGAATCCAGAGATGGTAATGCGGTTGATATGCAATTCTTGCCCCCATGTTTCGACGCCTAGTGCTAGCGTCGATATAGTCGCCGCGCACACCAAGCCGTGTCTAACCAAGGTAGTGGATAACGGGATTGTGGCCGAAACGGTGCCGTAGCTGACCCGCCCTTAAGGGAAGCTCCACGGCCAACAATGGCGACCAGTCGTGAAACAGCGCCTCAGTCGGGCCGTTTGGCTAGCTGTCCGAGGGCATCTCCAACTTCCACCTAAAGATCATCAGCGTCGGACGCGCTTCCGTGACGCCGCCCATGAAAACAACATGCTTCGGTTGTTCACGGACTAGTTGACGAAAGGGTCATTATCGGTGATCCCGAGTTGGTTTGTGGGTCACAGGTCCTATGTAGCGCCTGGATATCCGTCCTTGCAGTGTCCAAGCGAGTCGTTCTGCGACATCAGATAGCTGAAGAAGCCTCCTGCGGCCGTGCCGGCCGTGTCGCATCGCAACCCCCGACTAGCCAAAGCGCTTTGGACAAGTGCGAGAGCCCTCTACCCCAGCAGTCATGCCGCCCCACTCCCCCGTAGCCATGAACGACCAGAAGCATCTTCGCTGTTTGTCATTCTGATCCCCATCATCGCTGGGCGGGTCCTCCGCGCAGCCAGGGCGCTTCGCGCCGCTCACGACCCAAAGTTTCGTTCGGCGCTCCTCCGTCGCTTATTTCCTCGCGAAATTCTGGATCGCTCCCGGTTCCCCAAGTTGCACTGCGGACCCTCTTACCCAGCGGTGGCTCCGTTATCAGAACGACGCCGAACTCTGACAGGCACATCCGGTGCCCGTTAGCCGCTGAAGGAGAAGGAACATGGAACCGCTCACCATCAAGACCCCTGCCGATGTCCTCAGTTTCGTAGGGCACACGCTCGGGTTCTGGCCGCACGAGAGCCTCGTGTGCATCACCCTGGACGCCAACCGTGTCGGTGCAACGCTAAGGGTTGACCTCCCCATCCGCGAGGGCGGGATCAGGTACGCACGCACCGTCGCCGACTACCTCGCCCACGACACCGGCGCCGCCAATGTGCTCTTCGCGGTGTACACCTCCGAGCCCCAGAAACCCGGGCAACCCAAACCGCACGCAGCCACCATCGCAGCACTGACCTGTGCGCTGGCCGAACGCGGAATGACCATCCGCGACGGGCTCCTGGTCGGAGACGAGACCGTTTCCCCGTACGACGGCGATCCCCGGGACGGACTGACACTGCCGCTGACGGCGACCCAGTCCAGCCAGATCAACGCCGAATTCGTCTACCGCGGCAGCACCATCGAACCGACAAACCGCATCACCCTCCCCGCCTCAACCAAAGAAGCCCGCACAGCAGACGCCGTCAATGACCGTGTGAAAGCAATTCACACTATGAACGCAGGCGAAGCGCTCGAACAAGCCCGGACACTTTGGGACAGCATGCTGGACGCGGTCTCCTATCCGGATGACGATGAGACCATCAGCCTGATTGCCAACTTCCAGGTCCCCGCGATCAGGGACCAGCTCATGGCCGATATCCCCGGAATCGACGAACCGATGGACCGGGTTCTCCTGGCCCAAACGCACGGCACCCCTCAGTGGTCCCGGGTCGAATGGGCACAGCAGCTGCTGCTCCACGCGTACACGCACAGCAGCACCAAACACTCCGCACCCATCCTCACCGCCATCGCCTTCGTCAACTGGTGGGAAGGCCGAGGCAGCAAAGCCCACCAGTTCCTGGAACTCGCCCTCGAAGCCGACCCCGCCCATCGTTTGGCCAGGCTCAGCGACCAAATGATCGGCTCCGGAATGGTTGCCGGCTGGAACATGGACAAAGACCGCGCCTTCCGGCATTGGGGCCTCGAAGCGTCATAAGCCCGAACTCATGGGGATACGGCGGCAGACGACAACGGTTCGTTCCGGAGCCAGTCGAACACCGCCGCATCCCACCCCTCCGGATCAGAATTCCACTCCTGCGCGTAGTGGGCGGAGGGATAGGTCAGCAACGCAGCCCTGAAACCAGCCGATGCAGCATCTTGGACCGGACCCTTGGCCAACAGCGCACCTCTTCCGGTCGACAACGGGTCCATCGATCAGCAGCCTTAGATCTGCGAATTGCGTGGCACGCCGGTGCATTTCGTGGTAATCATGTCGTTACTGAGGCCAAAGTGCATGAAGTTATGTCAGCGGAAATCAGCCAAACTGGGGGCCCTCGGATGAGCCAGCGAATCACTGAGAGATGGTGTGGACACTGTCCACACTCCTTTGGCCGGACCAACGCATGCCGCAGCGGTCACCGAGGCGCCCAACAGACTCGAACAACGAAGAAATATCTCGAAGAAAACTCGTCCTAGTCATGCCGTCAGTACAACCCCAGCCCATGAATAGGTGATAGACCAACTGGCCACCACAGCGATCTCGAGAGGAGGTCCGAAGGACCCTAGATCCCAGCAGGCGGAGGGCCCACGAGCCAAGACCCTGAACCCGCCTCCCACATAACCGAACAGGTCACCGCGGCGCCAGGCACAGTCCGCGGCCAGTGTCAGGACCCGCAGTGGGACAATGTCCACACATTAACGCAAAAACTCCCCTGACGAGGGAAAAACACTGTGCCCGAGGTGGGACTCGAACCCACACACCTTTCGATACCGCATTTTGAGTGCGGCGCGTCTGCCAATTCCGCCACTCGGGCGCGGATTACACCGAAGTAACAATCTTAAGCTCACAGCTCCGTTGTGAGCAACGCGATCGCTTCCAGTGCGCGAAATTACTCTACATGCAGATAGGCTGAATTCCAGAATCGCGCCAGCGCCGCCGCAACGAACCCAAGCAGTTCCAAGTACAACAGCGGGCACAACTAAGATGGACTAGTTCCCGCCGTACCTTTCAAGGAGTTCCCGTGTCAGAACAGACGGAGTCAAACCCCAACACCCAGCCGGCCCGCCGCGTGATTGTCGCCGAGGACGAGACCCTTATCCGCCTGGACATCATCGAAATTCTCCGGGGCGAAGGCTATGACGTCATCGGCGAAGCGGACAACGGCGAGAAGGCCGTCCAACTCGCCGAGGAACTCAAGCCCGACCTCGTCCTGATGGACGTCAAGATGCCCGTCATGGACGGCATCACGGCCGCCGAAAAGATCGTCAAGGCCCGCATCGCCCCCGTCGTGCTCCTGACGGCCTTCAGCCAGAAGGAACTCGTGGAGCGCGCCCGCGACGCCGGCGCCATGGCCTACGTCGTCAAGCCCTTCACACCAGCGGACCTGATCCCCGCCCTGGAGATCGCACTCTCGCGCCACGAAGAAATCAAGGCCCTCGAAAACGAGGTCTCGGACCTGCAGGAGCAGTTCGCCACACGCAAGCTCGTGGAGCGCGCCAAGAGCCTGCTGACCACCAAGATGGGCCTCACCGAGCCCGAGGCCTTCCGCTGGATCCAGAAGACCTCCATGGACCGCCGCCTCAGCATGCGCGAGGTCGCCGAAACCATCATCAACCAGGTCAACTAACCACACCGGCCCGGCAGGCACCGCACGACGGCGGGCTGCCGGGTCGGCAGCCGGCCCGCCGGCCGGTAGGCAGAGACAAAAAAGGAAGGATCCCCGCCAACTGGCGGGGATCCTTCCTTTTGTCTAGAAGACTAGGCCTTCTTCTTCTTTTCCGGCCACGGTCCGAGCTTTTCCTTGTTGCTGGCAGCTTCGCCCACGAACGTGGTGTCAGCGAGGTCGCCCACCTTGTGGACCTTCAGGGAGTTCGTGGAACCGGCCCTTCCGGGAGGGGAACCGGCGGCGATGACCACCAGGTCACCGTCTTCCACCAGGTTCAGTTCCAGCAGGCTGCGGTCCACCTGTGCGGTCATTTCATCCGTGTGGTCCACCATGGGGACCAGGACCGGCTGAATGCCCCAGGTCAGCGCGAGCTGGTTCCAGACGTGCTCCACCGGGGTGAAGGCGAAGACCGGCTTGATCGGGCGCAGGCGCGAGAGCCGGCGCGCGGAGTCACCGGACTGCGTGAACGCACAGATGTACTTTGCGTCCAGCTGATCGGCGATTTCGACGGCGGCGCGGGTGATGGCGCCGCCGCGGGTCTTGGGCTTGGTGCCCAGCGGAGGAACGCGCTCAAGGCCGTGGACTTCGGTGGACTCGATGATCCGGGCCATGACCTTTACCGTTTCGATCGGGTACTTGCCCACGCTGGTCTCGCCCGACAGCATCACTGCGTCGGCGCCGTCGAGCACCGCGTTGGCGCAGTCGGAGGCCTCAGCGCGGGTGGGGCGCGGGTTGTCGATCATGGACTCGAGCACCTGGGTGGCGACGATGACCGGCTTGGCCCAGCGGCGGGCCAGTTCGATGGCGCGCTTCTGGACGATCGGCACCTCTTCGAGGGGAAGCTCCACACCAAGGTCGCCACGGGCCACCATGATGGCGTCGAAGGCGTCGATGATCTCGTGCAACTGCTCCACGGCCTGCGGCTTTTCGATCTTGGCGATCACCGGCACGCGGCTGCCTTCTTCGTCCATGATTTCGTGAACGCGCTTGATGTCCGAGGCGTCCCGGACGAAGGAGAGGGCAACCATGTCCACGCCGCGGCGCATGGCCCAGCGGAGATCGTCCTCGTCCTTTTCGCTCAGGGCGGGAACGTTGACGGCAACGCCGGGCAGGTTGATGCCCTTGTTGTTGGAGACCATGCCACCGACGGTCACCTGGGCGACCACCTTAACGGCGTCGACCTCGATGGCGCGCAACGCCACCTTGCCGTCGTCGATCAGCAGCGCATCGCCGACGTTGACGTCGTCGGTGAGGCTCTTGAGCGTGGTGGAGCAGATCTCCTTGGTGCCCGGCACATCTTCGGTGGTGATGGTGAAGATGTCGCCGACGAACAGTTCGTGCGGGCCGTCGACAAAGCGGCCAAGACGGATCTTGGGGCCCTGGAGGTCGGCCATGATGGCAACGGGCTTGCCCAGCTGCTTCGAGGCCTTACGGACGTTCTCGTAAGTGCCGTCATGCACGGAGTAGTCTCCGTGGCTCATGTTCATGCGGGCAACATCGACGCCGGCTTCAATAACTGCGAGGGTGTTCTCGAAGCTGGAAATGGCCGGTCCGAATGTTGCCACGATCTTAGCGCGTCTCATATACCTACCCTATTGGTGTGTTTCTGGTTTGGAGTTGTACCGCAGGTGAACTTCCGTGGTCCCCCGTTTGTGACTAGAGAACGGCGATCGCCCGGTCGGTTGGGGCAACCGGGGCAGGCAAGATCGTTGTTCCCATCAGGAACTTGTCAACAGCCGCCGCGCAGGCGCGGCCTTCGGCGATGGCCCACACAATAAGCGACTGCCCGCGGCCGGCGTCACCGGCAACGAACACACCCTCGGTGTTGGTCATGTAGTAGCCGTCACGCGCCACGTTGCCGCGGCCGTCGAATTCGGCGTGGACCTGCTCGGTGATGCCGGCAGGCTCTGCACCGGTGAAGCCCAGGGACAGGAATACCAGGTCCGCGGGAATGATCCGCTCGGTGCCGGCCTTGGGAAGCCGCTTGCCGTCCACGAATTCAGTCTCGGCAACCTTCACACCGGTGAGCTTGCCGTTTTCGCCAACGAACTCCACGGTAGAGGCAAGGTACGTACGCTCGCCGCCTTCTTCGTGTGCACTCGCAACCTCAAAGAGGGTGGGGAACGTGGGCCATGGCTGGTTCGGGGTGCGCTCCACGGACGGCTGCTTGCCGATCGCGAGAGTGGTCACGGAGGCGGCGCCGTGGCGGTGGGCGGTACCAAGGCAGTCAGCCCCGGTGTCGCCGCCGCCCAGGATCACAACGTGCTTGCCCTTGGCGTGGATCTGTTTCTCCACCTGCTCCCCCGCCACCACGCGGTTGGCCGGAACGAGGTAATCCATGGCGTAGTGGACGCCATCGAGCCCGCGGCCCGGGATGGGCAGGTCGCGCGGCACCGTGGCGCCGGTGGCAACAACCACGGCGTCGTAACGGCGGCGGAGCTGCTCCCAGGTCACGTCGGTGCCGACGGCGACTCCGGTCCGGAAGCGGGTGCCTTCGGCCTTCATCTGCTCAAGACGGCGGTCAACCTGCTCCTTTTCCATCTTGAAGTCGGGGATGCCGTACCGCAGCAGTCCGCCGATCTTGTCGTCGCGTTCGTAAACAGCGACAGTGTGGCCCACCCGGGTCAGCTGCTGGGCAACGGCCATGCCTGCGGGGCCCGAGCCCACCACTGCCACGGTCTTGCCGGTCAGGCGGGTCGGCGGCAGCGGGTTGACCCAGCCGTTGTCGAAGGCTTCATCGATGATGGAGACCTCAACCTGCTTGATGGTCACTGCGGGCTGGTTGATCCCCAGCACGCAGGAGGCCTCACACGGAGCCGGGCACAGCCGGCCGGTGAATTCGGGGAAGTTGTTGGTGGCATGCAGCCGCTCAATCGCTTCCTCGCCCTTGTCCCGCCACACGAGGTCGTTCCACTCGGGAATCAGGTTGCCCAGCGGGCAGCCCTGGTGGCAGAACGGCACGCCGCAGTCCATGCAGCGGCCGGCCTGGCTTTTCAGGACACCCTTTTCCTGAGCCTCGTAGACTTCCTTCCAGTCCATGATGCGGACCGGAACGGGACGGCGCGGCTGGGTTTCACGCTGACGTACTTTCAGAAATCCGCGTGGATCAGCCACCGGTCACCTCCAGGATTCGAGACCATACTTCTTCGCCATCGGGGTCCAGGCCCTCTTCGATCGCGTCAAGACGGGTTTGCAATACGGCCGCGTAGTCGCGCGGCAGGACTTTGGTAATGCGGGCAGCGGTGTCATCGAAGTTCTCGAGCAGCCGTGCCGCGAGCTGCGATTCGGTTTCCTCGACGTGCTTGACCAGCAGGCCGTGCACGATGTCGCGGTCTTCGGCATCCAGTTCGCGGAGCTGCAGTTCGCCGGACTCCAGCGCCTGCTTGTTCACGCGGGTGGTCCGCAGGTCCAGCACATAGGCCGTTCCGCCGGACATGCCCGCGCCGAAGTTGCGGCCCGTGCGACCGATGATCAGGGTCTGGCCACCGGTCATGTACTCACAGCCGTGGTCGCCGATGCCTTCGACAACCGCCGTGGCGCCGGAGTTACGGACCAGGAAGCGTTCGCCCACCTGGCCGCGCAAGAACATCTCGCCGCTGGTGGCGCCGTAACCGATCACGTTACCGGCGATCACGTTGCTCTCGGCCTGGAACACATTGGTGCGGTCCGGGCGGACGATGATGCGGCCGCCGGAGAGGCCCTTGCCCACGTAGTCGTTGGAGTCGCCGTACATACGCAGGGTGATGCCGGCGGGCAGGAAGGCGCCCAGCGACTGGCCTGCGGTTCCGGTCAGCGTGATGTCGATCGTGTCCGTGGCCAGCACGTCCGTGCTGAACGTCTTGGTGACGACGTGGCCCAGCATGGTGCCGACGGAGCGGTCCGTGTTGATGACGTCCACGGCGATCTTCACCGGGCTGCGGTCGGTCAGCGCCTCGGCGGCCATGGTGATGAGCCGCTGGTCGAAGTGCTTGTCCAGCTCGTGGTTCTGGCCGGTCAGGTTGCGCAGCGGAGCGTCGTCGTCGAACTCGAGTCCGTGCAGGATCGGGTCCAGGTCCAGCCCTTCGGCCTTCCAGTGGTTGATCGCTTCACGGGTGTCCAGCATTTCGGCGTGGCCGATGGCCTCTTCGATGCTGCGGAAACCGAGCTCCGACAGGATTTCGCGGACTTCCTCGGCCAGGAACTCGAAGAAGTTGACCACGAACTCCGGCTTGCCGCTGAAGCGGGCGCGCAGTTCGGGGTTCTGCGTCGCGACGCCCACCGGGCAGGTGTCCAGGTGGCAGACGCGCATCATGATGCAGCCTTCCACCACCAGCGGTGCCGTGGCGAAGCCGAATTCCTCGCCGCCGAGCAGCGCGGCGATGACGACGTCGCGGCCGGTCTTGAGCTGGCCGTCCACCTGCACCACCACGCGGTCGCGCAGGCCGTTGAGCATCAGGGTCTGCTGGGTCTCTGCGAGACCCAGCTCCCACGGAACACCGGCGTGCTTGAGCGAGTTCAGCGGCGAGGCGCCGGTACCGCCGTCGTGACCGGAAACCAGTACGACGTCGGCCTTCGCCTTGGTGACACCGGCGGCAACTGTTCCGATTCCCACCTCGGAAACGAGCTTGACGTGCACCCGGGCCGAAGGATTGGCGCGCTTCGCGTCATAAATGAGCTGGGCGAGGTCTTCGATCGAGTAGATGTCATGGTGCGGGGGCGGGGAAATCAGTCCGACGCCGGGGGTCGAGTGGCGCGTCCGGGCAACCCAGGGGTACACCTTCTGCGCCATCAGCTGGCCGCCTTCGCCGGGCTTGGCACCCTGTGCCATCTTGATCTGGATGTCGTCTGCGTTGGTCAGGTACAGGCTCGTGACGCCGAAGCGGCCCGAGGCGATCTGCTTGACGGCCGAGCGGCGCTCGGGATCCAGCAGGCGGTCCACGTCCTCGCCGCCTTCACCGGTGTTGGACTTGCCGCCCAGCCGGTTCATGGCGATTGCCAGGGTCTCGTGGGCTTCCTTCGAGATGGACCCGTAGCTCATGGCGCCGGTGGAGAAGCGCTTCACAATGCTGGAGACGGGCTCCACTTCTTCAAGCGGTACCGCCGGACGCGCATCGGTCTTGAACTTCAGCAGCCCACGAAGGGTCATGAGGTTCTCGGACTGGTCGTCCACGCCCCGGGTGTAGGACTTGAAGATGTCGTAGCGGCGTTCACGCGTGGCGTGCTGCAGCCGGAAAACCGTCTCCGGGTTGAACAGGTGGGGTTCGCCGTCACGGCGCCACTGGTACTCGCCGCCGCCGAGCAGCGGGCGGTGCGGCTGCTCGATGCCGCCTTCGGGGTAGGCCATCTGGTGCCGCGCGGACACTTCAGCGGCGATGACGTCGAGTCCTACGCCGCCGAGCTGGGAGTGGGTACCGGCAAAGAATTCGTCCACCAACTCCTGGCCGAGGCCAAGGGCTTCGAACGTCTGCGCACCGGTGTAGGAGGCAACCGTGGAGATGCCCATCTTGGACATGATCTTCAGGACACCCTTGCCGAGGCCCTTGATCAGGTTGTAGACACCGTCCTGGGCAGTCACGCCAACAACGTCTCCGCTGCTGATGAGCTGTTCCACGGATTCCATGGCCAGGTACGGGTTGACGGCGGACGCGCCGTAGCCGATCAGGACGGCCACGTGGTGCGTCTCGCGGACGTCGCCGGCCTCGACTACGAGGGCGGTCTTGGTCCGGTTGGCGCTGCGCAGCAGGTGGTGGTGCACGGCGCTAACCAGCAGCAGCGACGGGATGGGCGCCCACTGGGCGTTCGAGTCGCGGTCAGAGAGCACCACGTACTGCACGCCGCGGTTGATGGCACCGGAAACCTGCTCGCAGATTTCGGTCAGGCGGGCACGCAGGGCGTTTTCGCCACCTTCGGGGCGGTACAGGCCGCGGACCTTCATGGCGATCCTGTCGCCGTCCGGGCTTTCGATGTTGGCGATCTTGGCAAGCTGGTCGTTGTTGATCACCGGGAACGGCAGTGAAACCTGCGGCTGCCGGACCTGCTTGGTGTCCAGCAGGTTGCCGTTCGGGCCGATGGCACACATCAGCGACGTGACCAGCTCTTCGCGGATGGCGTCCAGCGGCGGGTTGGTCACCTGCGCGAAGGACTGCACGAAGTAGTCGAAGAGGAGCCGCGGGCGCTTGGACAGCACGGCCACCGGAGTATCGGACCCCATGGCGCCGAGGGGCTCGGCACCGGTCCGGGCCATCGGGCCCAGCAGGATCTTCAGTTCCTCGGTGGTGTAGCCGAAGGTCCGCTGGCGGATGTTCACGGACGCGGCCGTGTGCACCACATGCTCGCGTTCCGGCAGCTCGTCGAGGTCGATCAGGTTGTCCTTGACCCACTCCGCCCACGGGTTGGCGGCGGCGACTTCGGCCTTGACCTCTTCGTCGTCGATGATCCGGCCGGCTTCGGTGTCCACCAGGAACATCTTGCCCGGCGAGACGCGGCCTTTTTTGACCACCTTGGAGGGTTCGACGTCGATGACACCCACCTCGGAGGCGAAGACCACCAGTCCGTCCTCGGTGATCCAGTAGCGCCCCGGGCGCAGCCCGTTGCGGTCAAGGGTTGCGCCCACCAGGCTGCCATCAGTAAAGGACACAGCGGCCGGGCCGTCCCACGGTTCCATCAGCAGGGAGTGGTATTCGTAGAAGGCCTTGCGGGCCGGATCCATCGTGGCGTGGTTTTCCCAGGCCTCGGGGATCATCATCATGATCGAGTGCGTGATGGGCCGGCCCGACAGCCAGAGCAGCTCGGCCACTTCGTCGAACGACGCCGAGTCGGAGGCACCCGGGGTGCAGATGGGGTACAGCTCCTCGGGGGAATCCCCCAGCAGCGGGTTGGCCAGCTGTGACTGGCGGGCACGCATCCAGTTCCGGTTGCCCTTGACGGTGTTGATTTCACCGTTGTGGGCGATGGTGCGGAACGGCTGCGCGAGCGGCCAGGACGGGAAGGTGTTGGTGGAGAAGCGCGAGTGGACAATCGCGAGCTTGGTCTTGAAGCGCTTGTCCGAGAGGTCCGGGTAGAACGGCTCCAGCTGCGCGGTGGTCAGCATGCCCTTGTAGACGATGGTCCGGGAGGACAGCGACGGGAAGTACACGCCGAACTTGTTCTGGGCGCGCTTGCGGATGCGCCAGGCCCGGGAATCCAGTTCGTTGCGCTCCAGCACTTCCCCGGTGCTGGAGGCAAAGAACGGTTGGGAGAAGTACGGCATGCAGGCCCGGGCCATGGCACCGACAAGGTCGGCCACGATCGGGACTTCACGCCAGCCCAGGACGGTCAGGCCCTCATCGGCTGCGAGGCCTTCGATGCCGGCTTTGGCGGCATCGGCTTCGCGCTGCTCGGCCGGAAGGAAGGCCGTACCGGCGACGTACTGTCCGGGCGCCGGAAGCTCGAATTCAGTGACGGCACGGAAGAACTCGTCCGGGATCTGCATCAGCAGCCCGGCGCCGTCGCCCGTTCCTTCGTCGGCGCCCACGGCACCGCGGTGCTCCAGGTTGCGAAGGGCGGTCAGGGCGGCGTCGACGATGTCATAGCCGGGCTCACCACGGAGCGTTGCGATGATGGCGAGGCCGCAGGCGTCCTTCTCCTGCTCCGGGTTGTACAGTCCTGCGGCCTCCGGCAGCGCCGCGAACCGTTTGAACGGTGACATGGCAGCAGCCGGCTGGTTCGGCTCGGACCAACTGGGGCTGTGAAGAGTTTGGGTCATGGGAGACGTCCTTCCTCCTGATCGTGCGTATGGAAGGGACAACGTTGGCCCCACTCGCGATGCCGGTGTGATGGGCACAACAAAGTGTTACTTACTGGAAATTGTAGGTCAGCCCGGCCTGCTGAACTAACAGTTACGCAGGCCCCTGACCCGGGCTTGACCCGTCGGCAGCTCTGTGCTGACGGGTACGGGGCCCTGGTGCCACGACGCTGTGGGAACGGGCGCTGCGAGCGGTAGCTCTGCGGCCCGGTTGCCGGAACTGACTACTTGGTGCCGTCAGTGCCCGGCGCGGATCCGGAGTCCTGGTGATCGGGGTTTCCTGCTGCCGGCGAGCCTTTGACGGGCTTGGTGCCGACAGATGAATCCGTCACCGCTTCAGTTGGGGCGGAAGTGTGCCCCGGACCGCTTTGGTTATCTGGGAGATTACCACGGGACTCACTATCTGAGACACTCTTGTCCGAATGCCGGATGCTTTTGCCGTGCGCAGGAACTGCCTCCAATTCGGCGTCCTCACCGTTCCCGGCGTCAGCGTCGCCGTCCTTCTCCGCCGGAATGTGACCGGCAAGGTACGGGGTATCCGGCTCATCGCGCTTGCGGAGGCCCAGCACCACGAACACGATCAGGGCCGCCAGGAACACCACGATGCTGGTCCAGACGTTGAGTCGGGTGGTGATGCCGAACAGGTTGATCTGTTCGGCATCGTCGATCCGCATGGCTTCGATCCAGACCCGGCCCAGCGTGTAGTACATGGCGTAGATCCAGAACAGCCGTCCGCGGCGGAAGTTGAACTTCCGGTCCAGGGCCAGCAGGATCACCACACCCGCGATGTTCCACAGGGATTCATAGAGGAACGTGGGGTGGAACAGCGTGTCGGCCGGCATTCCAGCCGGGAAGTTCGCGTTGTCGGCGTCGATCTGCAGGCCCCAGGGAAGAGTGGTGGGTCCGCCGAAGAGTTCCTGGTTGAAGTAGTTTCCCCAGCGCCCGACGGCCTGGGCCAGCAGCAGCCCAGGAGCGGCGGCGTCCAGGAACGCTGTGAGCTTGACCCCGGCGCGGCGGCAGCCGATCCAGGCGCCGACTGCGCCGAGGAGGACAGCACCCCAGATTCCCAATCCCCCGCGCTGGATCTGCGGGATCAGGGAAAGGTCACCCGTGCCGTCGAAGCCGGGCCCGAAGTAAGCGTCCGGTGACGAGAACACGTGGTAGAGGCGGCCGCCGATGATGCCGAACGGGATCGCCCAGATGGCGATGTCCCACAGGCTGCCCTCCGGCGTGCCACGCTTGTTCCAGCGGACCGACGTCAGCCAGAGGCCAACGACGATTCCGGCCAGGATGCACAGCGCGTACGCGTGGATCCGCAGTGACCCCCACGGCAGCGGAATGTCGAACCCGGACCAGTCCGGACTCGGAATACTGGCGGGGAGCATGGCCGCCGCGTGGAGGACAGTCTGCATTGTTTAGGCTTCTTCCCTGGTCAGGCCGGCGCTGAGGTCTTTGGTGAGGGCCGCCACAGCCTCCACGCCGCCGTCGCGGATGGCGGCGACGAGCGCCGTCCCCACGATCACGCCGTCGGCGTAGGCCGCGATCTCGCGGACCTGGCCCGCATTGGAGACGCCGAGCCCCACACAGACGCGTTCCGCTCCTGCCGCGTGCGCGGCAGCTACGACGCCTTGGGCAGCGCTGCTGACGGATTCGCGGGCACCGGTGACGCCCATGATGGACACGGCGTAGACGAAGCCGCGGCTGGCATCCACCGTGCGCTTCATCCGTTCCGGCGAGGAGGACGGGGCCACGAGGAATACGCGGTCCAGTCCGTACTTGTCCGAGGCGGCCATCCACTCAGCGGCTTCGTCGGGAATCAGGTCAGGGGTGATGAGTCCGGCTCCCCCGGCCTCGGCCAGGAGACGGGAGAATTCGTCCACGCCCATCCGGATGACGGGGTTCCAGTAGGTCATCACCAATACGGCGGCGTCGGTCTTGCTGGTGATGCCGCGGACGACGTCGAAGACCTGGCGGACGTGGAATCCCTTGGCGAGGGCTTCGGTGGTGGCGGCCTGGATGACCACTCCGTCCATGACGGGGTCGGAGTACGGGATCCCGATCTCGATCAGGTCGGCGCCGTTCTCAGCCAGTGCGATACCGGCTGCGATGGTCTGCTCCACGTCGGGGTAGCCGGCGGGCAGGTAGCCGATCAGGGCTGCCCGTCCTTCAGCGCGTGCCTTGTCGATGGCGGCTGCCGATTTGCTGGTGCTGGTGATGTCCTGAACGCCGGTCACAGCTGCTCCCCCTCTTTGCCGATCTCGGCCTCTACGGAATCCTTGTCCAGCAGGTCGAACCATTCAGCGGCCGTGGCCACGTCCTTGTCGCCGCGGCCGGAAAGGTTCACGATCACGATCTTGTCGGCTGCGGCTTCGCCTGCGCTGCTTGCCTCCGCCGCGAGGCGCTGGCCCACCTTGATGGCGCCGGCAAGTGCGTGGGCGGACTCGATGGCGGGGATGATGCCCTCGGTGCGGCAGAGGAGCCGGAAGGCGTCCATAGCCTCCGAGTCCGTGATGGGCTCGTAGCTGACGCGGCCGATGTCCGCGAGGTAGGAGTGTTCCGGGCCGACGCCCGGGTAGTCCAGTCCGGCCGAGATGGAGTGCGACTCGATGGTCTGGCCGTCGTCGTCCTGCATCAGGTAGGAGCGTGCGCCGTGGAGCACGCCCGGCTTGCCCAGCGTGATGGTGGCGGCGTGGCGTCCGCTGTCCACGCCGTCGCCGCCGGCCTCGAAGCCGTAGATCCTGACGGAGGGATCGTCCAGGAAGCCGTGGAAGATGCCGATGGCGTTGGAGCCACCGCCGATGCAGGCGCAGACGGCGTCGGGCAGCCGGCCGGTCTGGTCCAGGATCTGGCCGCGGGCTTCCTCGCCGATGACCTCGTGGAAGTACCGCACCATGGCCGGGAACGGGTGGGCTCCGGCGGCGGTACCGAGGAGGTAGTGGGTGTGGCCGACGTTTGCCACCCAGTCGCGGAGTGCCTCGTTGATGGCGTCCTTGAGGGTCTGCGAGCCGCTGGTCACGGGAATGACAGTTGCACCCAGGAGTTCCATGCGGGCCACGTTCAGCGCCTGGCGGCGGCAGTCCTCGGCGCCCATGTACACCACGCACTCGAGGCCCAGCAGGGCCGCGGCGGTGGCACTGGCCACGCCGTGCTGGCCGGCGCCGGTCTCAGCAATCACGCGGGTCTTGCCCATGCGCTTGGCCAGCAGGGCCTGGCCGATGACGTTGTTGATCTTGTGCGAGCCCGTGTGGTTGAGGTCCTCGCGCTTGAGGAAGATGCGGACTCCCCCGGCGTGCTCGGCGAAGCGCTTGGCCTCGGTGAGCAGGGATGGGCGCCCGGAGTAGTTCTTGTTCAGGTCCGCGATCTGGGCGACGAAGTCCGGGTCGGCCTTGGCCTTTTCGAACGTGTCCTCCAGCTCATCCAGGGCCGCGATGAGGGATTCGGGCATCCAGCGCCCGCCGTAGGAGCCGAAATAGGGACCTGGCGCGTGGCGCAGGGACCGGTCTCCTTGAAGAAATGCGTCCGCGGTGCCCTCGTCAGAGCCGGTTGTTGGCGCGTCGACCATTGGTCTCACCATCCTGTTCCACTGTTCTTAAGAAATATCGGGTGGCGCCCGGCCGCAGCTTCCTGCGGGCGGGAGCCCCGGTCGTCAGACCCTTGCTGCGATGGCTTCCGCCCCGGCAGCGGTAAATTCGGCAATCCGCTCCCGCGGCGTTGCGTCGCTCACGAGCGCCTCGCCCACCAGCACGGCGTTGGCGCCGTTCGCGGCGTAGTGCCGGACATCGTCTGCACCGCGGACTCCGGACTCGGCAACGATGACAGCTTCCGGAGGGATGCTGCCGGCCAGGGAGGCGAAAACGGAACGGTCGACGTCGAGCGTCTTGAGGTTGCGCACGTTGACGCCGATGATCCGGGCCTCCACAGCGACGGCACGCTCAATCTCCCCGGCCGTGTGCGTCTCCACCAGGGCGTTCATGCCCAGTTCACGGGTGAGCTGGCTGAAGTCGCGCAGCTCCGCGTCGGTCAGTGACGCCACGATCAGCAGGATCACGTCGGCGCCGTGGGCGCGGGCTTCCCAGATCTGGTATTCGTCAACGGTGAAGTCCTTGCGCAGGAGCGGAACATCCACCGCCTTGCGGACGGCGTCGAAGTCGGCGAGGGACCCGTTGAAGCGGCGCTGTTCGGTGAGCACGCTGATGACGGAAGCTCCGCCGTCGGCGTACTGGACAGCCAGGTCGGCGGGATCGGCGATGCTCGCCAGGTCGCCTTTGGACGGGCTGCGCCGCTTGATTTCGGCGATGACCTTCAGCTGGTTCCGCGGCGAGGAATCGCCGCCGAGGGCAGCCCACGCGTCACGCGCAGGGGCGGCCGCCGCGGCGCGTTCCTTCAGCTCAGCGAGGGACACCTGGCGCCGGCGGGCCTCCAGGTCTTCCCGGGCGCCGGCATTGATGTCGTCGAGGACAGTCACTGCTAGTGGCCGGAGTTCTTCAGCTTGCTGCCGTCCACGCCGTAGCCGGCCTTGCGCATGATCCAGCCGGCAAGCAGGCCGATGACCATCACGGCTGCGCCGGCAATGAAAATGGGCGTGCTGGCGATGACAAAGGCGATGGACGCGATGAGTGCGCCGATCAGCATAACGATCACACACGTCCAGGCTGCCGGGCTGTTGCCGTGGCCGAGGTCTGCGCTGTGGTCGACGCCGGTGTTGACGTTTTCCGCAGCAGCGGATTTGGATGCGGAAACAGTGGCTTTGCTCATGGAAATCTCCTCAGGATGAATACTGCTTACATTCTGCCATTTTTTGGCCGTGCCTTGGACATCGGCGGGCCCGGCCTACCTACGTGGGATCGTCGCCCCGGGACAGCCTGTCCCAGCTGTCGATCTCGTCCGCCGGGCCCTCGGCTGCGCCGGCCGCTGCGGCGTCATACTTGGTCCGGGTCTTCCAGTAGCGTCCCGCCGGGATGATCAGCAGGGCGCTCAGCCCCAGCAGAATTCCGGCGACGACGGCGAGTGCGGGAAATGCGGAAACGCTCACCTGCACGCTGCTCCCGGTGATCCCGGTGGCTGCCGCGATGGAGCCCTGGGCAGCGGCGAGCGGGTCGGCCATTACCGTGACGGCCGCGGTGACGATGCCTGCCGAGGCCAGGACGATGATGGCGGTGATGATCCAACGGGCAATCCGGCCGGCGATCGAGGCGGCCAGGCCGCCCGCCAGCGCCACCAGGGCCAACGCGGTGACAGTGGTGGCTGCCTTGCTGCCCTGCACCCGCAGGCCGTCTTGGCTGTTGACCGCCTGGCCCAGCTGGGCCGGGTCAAGGTGGACGGTCAGCCAGGTCTGGGTGGTACTGCCGAAGGCCGCGAGGGCCATGGCCGCAATGATCAGCACCAGTGAGGACTTCCGCGCCCACACCGGGGCCCCGGTGCGCTTGGCGGCCGCCGGCTGAATGGCCCCACCTTCCTGCACGGCGCCATCCTCGGTACCGTCTTCCCGGACACCCATCAGCGGCCTGCACTTTGGCTTGGTGTGCCGCCGGCGTCTCCGCCGGCTGCGTGTCCCGGCTCCGGAACGGACTCGGCAGTGATGTTGTGCAGGGATCCGGCAGTGTGCACGGCGCGCAGCGGAGCGGCAGCCTTGTTGACGGTTTCCAGGGCTTCCGTCGGGTTGACCGAGTCGGCCACGATGCCGCCGCCGGCCTGGACGTAGGCCCGGCCTTCGCGGAGCAGTGCCGAACGGATGGCGATGGCCATGTCCATGTCGCCGGCGAAGTCCAGGTAGCCCACCACCCCGCCGTATATGCCGCGGCGGTGCGGTTCCAGCTCGTCCAGGAGCCGAAGCGCGCGGGGCTTCGGGGCTCCGGAGAGCGTGCCGGCGGGGAATGTGGCCTTCAGGACGTCGTAGGCCTTGGCGACGGGGGCGAGCTTGCCCACCACCGTTGAGACCAGGTGCATGATATGGCTGAACCGCTCCACTTCCATGAACTGCGTGACATCCACCGTGCCGGCAACGCACACCTTGGACAGGTCGTTGCGGGACAGGTCCACCAGCATGAGGTGTTCGGCGCGTTCCTTCTGGTCCGCCAGCAGCTCCTCGGCGAACACCTTGTCCGCCTCCACGGTCTTGCCCCGCGGACGGGAACCGGCGATGGGGTGCGTGATGACTTCCTCGCCCGTGACCGTCACGAGAGCCTCCGGGGAAGACCCCACGATGGAGTACTCCCGGCCGGCCGCGTCCTCCAGGCTGAAGATGTACATGTACGGGCTGGGGTTGGTGTTCCGCAGGACCCGGTACACATCCAGCGGATCGGCACCGCACTCCATTTCGAAGCGGCGTGAGATGACCACCTGGAACACTTCACCGTCAACGATCGCTTCCTTGCCGCGGTCCAGCGCGGCGAGGTAGTCGGGCTCGTTCCAGCGCTCCTGCACGCTGGAGGCAAAGTCCAGTGCGGCGGGTTCCAGGACCGAAATCGGCTGTTCCACGGGCGTGCTGACCTTGGCCAGGAGTGCCTTGACCCGGGCCACGGCGTCATGCCAGGCCTCATCCACGCGCTCGGAGCTGTTGTCGAAGTTGATGGCGTTGGCGATCAGCAGGACCGTGCCGTCCATGTTGTCGTGCACTGCCATGTCGGTGACCAGGTTCAGGGCCAGTTCCGGCAGCTGCAGGTCGTCTTCGGGCGGGCTGGTGAGTTTTTCCCAGTGCCGCACGGTTTCCCAGCCGAGGAAGCCGACCAGGCCGGAGGTGAAGGGCGGCAGCCCGTCGAACCGGTCGGTGCGCAGGGCCTCCACTGTGTCCCGGATGGCATCCACAGGGTTGCCGTCGACGGGTACGCCGGCCGGTGGCTGGCCCAGCCAGTGCGCCTGCCCGTCCTTGGTGGTCAGGGTGGCGCGGGATTTGGCGCCGATAAAGGAATAGCGGGACCAGGCCCCGCCCACGGCGGCGGATTCCATCAGGAAGGTGCCGGGCTGGCCGTTCGCCAGCTTCCGGTAGAGCCCGATGGGCGTCTCTGCGTCGGCCAGTACCTTGAGCCGGACGGGGATGACGCGGCTGTGGCTGGCGAGTTCCCGGAATTCCTCGAGGCCCGGGCTGATGATTCCAAGGTCCTGCATGGCTATGGTTGTCCGCCTCTTCGTAAGTGTTGCCTGAATCTTGTGGGTGGGAGCCGGCGGCTGCGCCGCTCCCGGCCTGGAACGTCCTAGCTGGCGTTTCCGGTGACGCTGGCTTCGCCGGCAACAACGGACAGCCCACGGCCGTCGAAGCAGGTCCGCGTGCCTGTGTGGCAGGCCGCGCCGACCTGGTCGACGCGGACCAGCAGGGCGTCGCCGTCGCAGTCCAGTGCAACCGACTTGACCCATTGCACGTGGCCGGACGTATCGCCCTTGCGCCAATATTCCTGGCGGGAGCGGGAGTAGAACGTCACGCGCCCGGTGGTCATGGTGCGCCGCAGTGCCTCGTCGTCCATCCAGCCGAGCATAAGGACCTCGTTGGTGTCGAACTGCTGGACGATGGCGGCCACCAGGCCGGCGCCGTCGCGCTTGAGGGCGGCAGCTACGTCGGCAGGAAGAACGCTGCCGTTGTGTGCAGCAGCCGGCGCAGCAGCGCGTGCAGTATCGGGTGCCGAAACGGGCACTGCAGAAGGTACTGGGGCGGGGGCGGGCTGCTCAGACATCAGACCAAGTCTAGTGCCTCACTGCAGTGTGACGATCAGCTCGAAATTCGCAACGCCTCCACTGCGCAACTCGCGGTCTCTCGTGCTAGTTTCACAAGTGATGCATTTCGTCGATCCGTCCCGAGAAGTCCTGGCCGAAACCCTGTTGGCGGCCGGTCCTGACTCCCCCACGCTCTGCCGGGGCTGGCACACCCGTGACCTCGCCGCGCACCTTTACCTGCGCGAACGCAAGGCCGGCGTCGGGCTTGGCCTCATCATCAAGAGACTGGCCAAAGCCTCCGATGAGGCCACCGCGAAATTGGCCGCGAAGGTCAAGACCCCCGAGGACTACTCCCGCCTGGTCAACACCTTCCGGGGCGGCCCTCCGGCACTGTCGCCGTTGCGGATCAAAGCCCTGGCCGAAAGCTCCAACCTCATTGAGTACTTCGTGCACACCGAGGACGTCCGCCGTGCAGTGGACCGCTGGGCGCCGCGGGCCCTGGACGAGGAATATTCAGACGCGCTGTGGGACGAACTCGTCAAGCGCGCAGCCATCCTGTACCGCGGAGTGGACCTGGGCATCGTGCTGGTGCGTCCGTCCGGCCCGCGCCACGTCGCCAAGCGCGCCCCCGTGTCGGTGGCCATTGTCGGCGAACCCGGCGAACTGCTGATGCACGCCCACGGGCGCACCCGCCACGCGCTGGTCACCTTCGAAGGCCAGCCGGATGCCGTCGCGCTGCTGCAGTCAGCTGAAGTCGGCCTCTAACTAACCCCGTTTAACGGGAAACGCGGGGTCACGTTGCGCCATCCGGTCAAGGGATGACGGCGCACGTGGCCCCGCGTTTCTTAAGGCTGTTGGCTAGCGGACTTCGAAGCCTGCCGCACGGATGGCGGTCTTGACCTGCGAAATCATGTCGTCGGGTCCGAAGTGGAAGATCGACGCCGCCAGGACGGCGTCCGCCCCGGCAGCGACAGCAGGCGGAAAATGTTCGGGCTTGCCCGCGCCGCCGGATGCGATGATGGGCACCTTGACTGCACCGCGGACCAGGCGGATCAGTTCGATGTCGAAGCCGTCCTTGGTGCCGTCCGCATCGATGGAGTTGAGCAGGATTTCGCCGACGCCGCGCTCCGCGGCCTCACGTGCCCACGCAATGGCGTCAATGCCGGTCCCCTGCCGGCCGCCGTGCGTGGTCACTTCAAAACCCGACGCCGTCGGCTCGGATCCGGGGCGGGTGCGCCGGGCGTCCACCGAGAGCACCAGGACCTGCGAGCCGAAGTGCCGGGTTATTTCGTCAATGACGTCGGGCCGGGCGACGGCAGCCGTGTTGATGGAGGCCTTGTCCGCCCCGAAGCGCAGGAGCTTGTCCACTTCGGCGACGCCGCGGACACCGCCACCGACTGTCAGCGGAATGAAGACTTCCTCGGCGGTGCGGCGGACCACGTCGAAGGTGGTCTCGCGGTTGCCCGATGACGCGGTCACGTCCAGGAACGTCAGTTCGTCGGCTCCGCCGTTGTCATAGCGGTGTGCCAGCTCGACGGGGTCCCCGGCGTCCCGGAGGCCCTCGAAGTTGATGCCCTTGACCACGCGGCCGGCGTCAACGTCCAGGCACGGAATGACGCGCACTGCTACAGCCATGATTACTCCTGAGGATTCGCTGGAGGGGATTCGGTGAGGGCCGTTGGGCGGGCCCGGATCAGATCCGGCAGGCGTGGATGCTGCTGACCAGGATGGCGCGGGCGCCCAGGTCGTAGAGCTCATCCATGATCCGGTTGGTTTCCTTCTTGGGAACCATGGACCGGACGGCAACCCATTCCGAATCGCGCAGCGGCGACACCGTGGGTGATTCCAGGCCCGGCGTCAGGGCTGCGGCCTGCTCCACGAGTTCCTTGCGGATGTCGTAGTCCATCAGGACATACTGCCGGGCCACCAGCACGCCCTGCAGACGGCGGATCAGCACCTCGATCTCCTTGGCCGTGCCGTTCGCAGTGCCCTCCTGGCCGGTGCGGCGGATCAGCACCGCCTCCGACTTGAGGATCGGTTCGCCGAAGATTTCCATTCCGGCGGCCTTCAGCGTGTTGCCGGTTTCGACGACGTCGGCAATCGCATCGGCGACGCCGAGGCGCACCGATGATTCGACGGCGCCGTCCAGGCGGACAACTTTGGCGTTGATGCCGCGCTCGGCGAGGTAGCCGCGCAGGAGGCCGTCATAGCTGGTGGCCAGGCGCTTGCCTTCGAGCTGTTCAGCTGCGCTGAAATCGCCCACCGGGCCGGCGAAGCGGAACGTTGAGGCGGCAAAGCCCAGCGGCAGCAGCTCTTCGGCTTCCACCTCGGCGTCGAGGAGCAGGTCGCGGCCGGTGATGCCGACGTCGAGCGTTCCCCGGCCGACGTAGACAGCAATGTCCCGCGGGCGGAGGAAGAAGAATTCAATGTCGTTGTCCGGGTCCACCATGACCAGTTCGCGGGTATCGCGGCGCTGGCGGTAGCCGGCTTCGGACAGCATGGCCGAAGCCGCTTCGGACAGGGATCCCTTGTTGGGGACGGCAACTCGCAGCATGAGGGGTCTTTCTGGGTTAGGAAGTCTTGGTTACAGGCAATCGGCCACGCTCAGCATGGCTACAGATGCTTGTAGACGTCTTCCAGGGTCAGGCCTTTGGCGAGCATCAGAACCTGCAGGTGGTACAGGAGCTGGGAGATTTCCTCGGCTGCGGCCTCATCGGATTCGTACTCGGCGGCCATCCAGACTTCGGCGGCTTCCTCCACGACCTTCTTGCCGATGCCGTGGACTCCGGACTCCAATTCTGCGACGGTGCGGGAGCCTGCCGGACGGGTGGCTGCCTTCTCACTCAGTTCTGCGAACAGCGTCTCGAAATTCTTCACGCCCTCCAGCCTACTTGCTCCGGCCCTGACCCCGCCTGTCGGGCCGTTCCATGACGGCGCGGATGTGAGGCAACACACAGGACCGGGGCAAGCAAGGGGGGGACGCCTACCGGTACTGCTTGAGGGTAACGGCGGTGGCCAGCGCAGCGGTGACGGCCTCGTGGCCCTTGTCCTCGGAGGAGCCGGGAAGTCCCGCACGGTCCAGGCCCTGCTGTTCGGTATCGCACGTGAGCACGCCGAAGCCAACGGGTACGCCGGTGTTGACGCTGACGTCGGTCAGGCCCATCGTGGCTGCCTCGCAGACGTATTCGAAGTGCGGCGTGCCGCCGCGGATCACGACGCCGAGCGCCACGACGGCGTCGAAGTGCTTGGCAAGCCGGGCGGCGGCCACGGGGAGCTCGAAGCTGCCCGGCACCCGCAGGACAGTGGGTTCATTGATGCCGGCGTCCTTCGCGCCGCGGAGCGCGCCATCCAGTAGTCCGTCCATGATCTGGGTGTGCCAGCTGGCGGCCACGATGGCCAGCTTCAGCTGCGACGTCTCCGCCGGGTCGAGGGTGGTGAGGTCGATCTCCGGTGCGCCGTGTCCACTCATTAAAGTCTCCTGGTTCGTTTCTGTATCGGGTCAGTCGTGTGGGGGGTCAGTCGTGTTCGGGTCAGTCTTGCTCGTGCTGGAAGCGGCCCTGGCCGGCCGCCGGCAGTGCAGTCACCGGTTCCGCCGTCTGGGTGTCCAGGACCAGCCGGTGGTCCATCCGGTCTTTCTTGGTCTGCAGGTAGCGGATGTTCTGCTCGCGCGACGGAACCTCGGTGGGGACCATTTCCACCACGTTGACGCCGGCATCCGCCAATCGGTTCTGCTTGTCCGGGTTGTTGCTCAGCAACCGCACATCGTGGAGGCCCATCTCAGCCAGAATCTGGGCGGCGGCGTTGTATCGCCGCGCGTCAACAGGCAGGCCCAGGTGTTCGTTGGCTTCCACGGTGTCGAAACCGGCTTCCTGCAGGGCGTAGGCCTTGATCTTGTTGGCCAGGCCAATACCGCGGCCCTCCTGGCCCCGCAGGTACAGCAGGGTTCCGCCCTCTTCATTAATCTTTTCGAGCGCGTACGCCAGCTGTTCACCGCAGTCGCAGCGGTAGGAGCCGAAGACGTCTCCGGTCAGGCACTCCGAGTGCAGTCGCACCAACGGCGCTTTTCCGTCGACGGGCGGGAGGGGGGAGCTGATCGCCAGGTGTTCCGCACCGGTCACCAGGTCTGTCCAGGCCTGTGCCACGAATTCGCCGAACTCACTGGGCAGCTGGACGATGGGACCCCCGCTCACCGGGTGGGTCCCGCGCTCGGCCCTGACCTCGTTTCGTGCCTCTGAAGTCGTCATCGTATCTCCTCACTCCCTGCCGGGATCGCTGCTGGTCCGCCGGCCTGTACTGCGTCCAGGTATGCCACCAGATCCTCGATCGAGATCAGGGGGCAGCCATGTTCTGCTGCGAAGCCGCGAAGCCCGTCCAGGCGCATCATTTCTCCGTCGTCGTACACAACCTCCGCGATCACGCCCACCGGTTCCAGTCCGGCAAGCCGGCACAAATCCACGGCCGCCTCGGTGTGGCCCGGACGTTCACGCACTCCACCGTTAACGGCGCGCAGAGGAAAAACATGCCCGGGACGGGTGATTGATCCCGGACTGCTCCCGGGGTCCGCCAGCACCCGGGCCGTGAGTGCCCGGTCCGTTGCGGAGATTCCCGTGCTGCCGCCGACGGCGGCATCGCAGGACACCGTGTAGGCAGTACGCTTGGAGTCCTCGTTGACCTCCACCATGGGCGGCAGCAGCAGGGCGTCGGCGCGGGCGCCGTCGAGCGGTACGCAGATCACCCCGGAGCTGTACCGGACGGTCCAGCCCATCAGGGCGGGGGTGGCGTGCTGGGCGGCAAAAATGATGTCGCCTTCGTTTTCACGGTCCTCGTTGTCCACCACCAAAACCGGACGGCCGGCAGCCATCGCACGGACGGCGACTTCGATCGGATCCAGCCCGGTCCTCGCGCCCAGTTCTTCGGTGCCCAGTTCTTCGGTGCGCAGTTCGGGGGTGTGCTTGACCTGGCTCATTTTGAGTCCCCCGTTCCGGCAGCCACGTTGCCGGCTGCTGTGCCGCCGGCGAAGGCGAGCAGGCGCTCGGTGTACTTGGCGAGCACATCAACTTCAACGTTGACCCTGCCGCCTAGGCCCTTCGCCCCCAGCCCGGTTTCGGCGAGGGTGGTGGGGATGAGGCCCACCTCGAACCACGGGGCCGGTTCCGAGGCGTCGCTGACGGCCGTGACCGTGAGGGAGACGCCGTCGACGGCGATGGAGCCCTTTTCGGCAATGTAGCGCGCCAGCCGTACAGGCACGCCGAACCGCAGCCGGTCCCAATTGCCCAGGCCCTCACGTTCGAGGAGTTCGCCGACTCCGTCCACGTGTCCCTGGACAACGTGTCCGTCCAGGCGTCCGCCGGCAGGAACGCAGCGTTCCAGGTTGACGGTGTCGCCGGCGTCGAGCTCTCCGATGGTGCTGCGCACCAGGGTCTCGCCCATGACGTCCACGCTGAAGTCCTTGCCGTCAATGGCGGTGGCGGTCAGGCACACTCCGTTGACGGCCACCGAGCCGCCAAGTGCCAGTCCCTCGGTGCTGCCGGGCGCGTGCAGGCGCACGGTGGCGCTGACGTCGCCGTTGCGTTCAACGGACAGGACCTTGCCCTGTTCGGCAATAATTCCGGTAAACATCAGTGGCCTCCTGTGGCGGTGCCCGCGCCGGTGCGGTGCGGTAAGGGTTCGGGTGGGTGGATTTCGGATGGGAAAAGTTCGGGGCCGGGATCGACTGCCAGGCCGGCGGGTTCGGGATGCCCCGGGCTTAGGTGCAGCCTCAGGTCCCGGCCGAGGGTCTGCACGGCTCCCCCGGACGCCGCATCCCATTCCCAGCCCTGGGCCTCCGCCAGGGTGGTGATGCCGAGGTCGCCGAGGGCTGCCGTGCCGGATCCGAGCAGGGTGGGTGCCAGGTAGACGATCAGTTCGTCCACGAGTCCGGCGGCGAGGAAGGCGCTCAGGATCCGGGAACCGCCTTCCACCATGACGTGCCGGACGCCGGCGGCGAAGAGCTGCTCCAGGGCCTTGTTCGGGTCGCGGGTGGGCAGGTGCAGCACGCGGCCGTCGTCCCCGTGGATGGCGGCGTCGTCGGGAATCCCGCGGAGCCCCATGACCGCCCGCAGCGGCTGGCTGCCGGCCGTCTCGCCCGAGGCGTCGCGGGCGGTGAGCCGGGGATTGTCCACCAGGAGTGTTTGGGTGCCCACCAGGATGGCATCAACCCGGCTGCGGAGCCCGTGGTTGTCAGCCAGGGATTCCGGGCTGGAGATCCACTGGCTGGTGCCGTCCGCTGCTGCGATGCGGCTGTCCAGCGTCTGGGCGATGTGGAGGGTGACGAAGGGGCGCTTGGCGAGGACGGCTTCAAACCACCGGCGGTTCAGCTCGAACGCGGCCCGGGCGGACAGCCCGGAACGGACGTCGACTCCGGCGGCCCGCAGCGTTGCGGCTCCGCCCGCGGCAGGATCGTGGGGGTCGTCCACGGCGTACACCACGGACGCGATGCCGGCGTCGATGATTGCCTGGGCACACGGCCCGGTCCGTCCGCAGTGGTTGCAGGGTTCCAGGCTGACCACCATGGTGGACCCGGCCAGGTCGATGCCTTTCATGCCTGCCTGGGCAATGGCGTCGGCCTCCGCGTGGGCGGTACCGGCGCCGCGGTGGTATCCGGTCACCAGCCTCTGGCCGTCGGAGCCGACGACGACGGCGCCCACCAGCGGGTTTGCCCCGCGGGGACCCTGGAGGGCCACGTCGAGGGCGGCCTCCATGGCACCGATCTCGGCAGCGCTGAACATGGCTGTTGTCTGCGGCGTCAAAGCGTTCGTCGTTCCTTCCCTCAAGAACCGCGTTGGCTCCGGGGGTATACGACAGCGCAATACCGCACCGCCTGAAGGGCGCTGCAGTAACAGCTGTACGTGCTTCTCTCATCCAGACTTTAACTGTCGGTACCGGAATTTCACCGGTTCAACCGTCCGGCGGAACAGCTCCTGGATAGGACCTGTGCCGGCTCGCGGGTCGCGGACTGTCACCGCCGGTTCGGACTTACACCGACCCCGGAGCACGTATGTGTGTTGTTATTCTGTCACAACTGAATGACTCGTCCTGCTATTCCCGTCAGACTCCGTCATGATTCCGGGACGGCATGCGCCCCGGCCGAAACCGGGCGCGAGCCGGCGGCCCTGAGTCGGTCAATCGCCGTTGCGGGGTCGTCCGCACCGTACACGGCGGACCCAGCGACGAAGACATTGGCGCCGGCCTCGGCTGCCCGGACGATCGTCTCTTCGGTGATGCCGCCGTCCACCTGCAGCGCCACGCCGGTGCCGGAACCATCGATGGCTGCCCGGGCCCGCCTGATCTTGGGGAGGGTGAGGTCAAGGAATGACTGGCCGCCGAAACCCGGCTCCACGGTCATGATCAGGAGCAGGTCCAGTTCGGAAAGCATGTCCAGGTACGGCTCCACCGGGGTGCCGGGGCGCAGTGCCATTCCGGCCTTGGCGCCGCGGGCCCGGAGTTCGCGCGCCAGCTTGATGGGCGCGATCGAGGCTTCGACGTGGAACGTCACGGAGGCGACGCCGGCATCGGCGTAGGCGGGTGCCCAGCGGTCGGCGTCAGCGATCATCAGGTGCGCATCCAGCGGCACCGGGCTGACGGCCTGGATGCGCTGGACCACAGGCAGGCCGAGGGTCAGGTTCGGCACAAAGTGGTTGTCCATGACGTCGACGTGGACGGCATCGGCGTTGCTGATTCTACGCAGCTCCGCCTCGAGGTTGACGAAGTCGGCGGAGAGGATGCTGGGGTTGATGCAGCACTGAGCCATGTCGGCTCCTTTCACAAAAGGGCGGAGGGATCAGGGTTTCTTGTGGATGAGGGCCAGGAACATGGCGTCGGTCCGGTGCACATGGGGCCACAGCTGGGCCGTCAGTTCATGCCCGGCTTCAAGGTGGCCGGGCAGGCTCACCTTGTCCAGGGCGGCGCCGGCGTCAAGCAGTTCGAGGTCATCGCGCTTGCGCAGCGCATCGGTGACGACGGCGGTTGTTTCGGCGGGGTGCGGCGAGCAGGTCACGTAGGCCACCACGCCGCCGGGCCGGACGGCATCCAGTGCCGACTTGAGCAGTTCACGCTGGAGGGGGCCAAGGTCCGCGAGGTCCTTGGGGGTGCGCCGCCATCTCGACTCGGGCCGGCGCCGCAGGGCACCGAGCCCGCTGCAGGGGACGTCCACCAGTACGCGGTCGAAAGTCTCCGCCATCTCCGTGCCCACGTCGCGGCCGTCTCCGGTCCGGACATGCCAGACCCCGTGCGGAACCGCGGCAAGTGCCTGCCGTACCAGCTTGGCACGGTGTGGTGCGGGTTCGTTGGCCAGCAGGGTGGCGCCTTGCTCACGGGCGAGGGCACCCAGCAGCGCCGCCTTGCCGCCCGGTCCGGCGCAGAGGTCCAGCCATTTTTCGCCGGCCTGGCCGGTGACCGCAAGGTCCGCACGCTCCCCATCGACGGCAGCCAGGTCCACGGCGGCCATGGCGCGGGCCACCAGCTGCGAGCCCACATCCTGGACCCTGGTGCTGCCTTCGCGCACGGACGCCAGCCGGCCGAGGTCTCCTCCGCTGGAGAGCGCCGAGCCTTCCACGAGCTCGCCTGCGGTTGCTCCGCCTTCCAGCGCCTCGTCCAGGCTGCCCAGCCCGGGCAGCGCCACGAGGTTCACCACCGGGGCTGCGTTGTCCGCCTCGAGGAGTTCGTTGATTTCGGTGACGGGGCGGCCGTGTGCCACGAGGGACTGCCTCAACGCGCGGACAATCCACTCCGGGTGGGCGTAGCGGATGGAAGCGATCCGGGTCTCGTCCGTCTCGTCACTGAGGAGCAGCTCCAGCCACTCCTCGAGGGTGTGGGCGGAGACTTTGCGGAGTACCGCGTTGATGAGGGCCGACGGCCCGGCGCCAATGACAGCGCGGGCCAGCCCCACGGTCTGGTCCAGGGCAGCGTGGGCGGGGACGCGCATGGCCAGCAGCTGGTGGGCGCCAATCCGCAGGGCGTCCAGGATGGCGGGGTCCAGTTGGTCCAGCGGGCGGTCGACGCAGCGTGCCAGGACGGCGTCATACGTCCCCTGGCCGCGCAGGGCCCCGTAGCTCAGCTCCGTGGCGAAACCGGCGTCCCGCTTGTCCAGCCCATGGTGGCGGATCCGGGCCGGCAGCACGAGGTTTGCGTAGGCATCGTCCGAGGCGACGGCACGCAGCACTTCAAAAGCCACCAGGCGGGCCGGATCGGCCCGGCGGGTGCGCTGGGAGGGTGCGTTCTCGGTGAAGTTCCGCTTCGGGCCGCGGTTGCGCTCCCGGCCCTGGGCGTCCCGCTGGCTGCCATGGCGGCTGCCGCCGGAGAGCCCTCCGGATTGCCCTCCGCCGCTTGCTTTCCCGTGCCGGGGATCCCTGCCGCGGCTGCTGCCGCCCGTTCCGGACTCGCTCATTCGAATACCACGCCTTCCAGTGCCGCTTGTCCGCGCGCCCAATCAGCGGCGGCCATCATCTTTTTGCCCGAGGGCTGTATCCGCGTCAGCTCAACAGGGTGGGAGCCCGTCCCTACCAGCACGCTTCTTCCGTCCAGCAGCACCTGCCCCGGCTTCAGTTCCGGGCCCGCGGCGCGGAGCACCACCGGTTCGAGTTTGACGCGCTGCCCTTCAAGCGTGGTCCAGGCGCCGGGTTCGGGCGTGACGCCGCGCGCCCTGCGCCCAATCGCGAGGGCAGGCTCGTGCCAGTCAATCCGGCCATCCTCGATGCCCAGTTTGGGCGCCAGGGACACGTCCCCCGCCTGGGGGACGGCTGCCGTCCGCCCGGATTCAATTGCAGATAGAGTCTGGGCCAGCAGGACCGCGCCGCTGTGCGAGAGGCGTTCCAGGAGATCACCGGCGGTGTCCTCCGGGCGGACGGCCTCGGTGAGGGTCCCGAACACCGGGCCGGTGTCCAGCCCTTCCTCGAGGAGGAACGTGACAGCGCCGGTGATGTCATCGCCGGCCATGACGGCGCGCTGCACTGGCGCGGCGCCGCGCCAGGCGGGCAGCAGGGAGAAGTGCAGGTTGATCCAGCCGTGCCGCGGAACGTCCAGGGCCGCGCGCGGGATCAGGCCGCCGTACGCGACGATCGCCGCGACATCCGGCGCGACTGCGGCGATCCTTGCCGTGACATCCGCATCCACTTTGGCGGCGTGGATCACTTCAATACCCAGTTCGGCGGCGCGGGCGGCAACGGGCGACGGCGTCAGCACGCGTTTGCGTCCAATCGGCGCATCCGGCCGGGTCAGGACGGCAACGACGTCAAAGCCGGCCTGTACCAATGCGTCGAGGGACGGTACTGCAACAGCCGGGGTGCCGGCAAAGAGTACCCTCACTCGCCGGCGCCGAAACTGCCGCTGCCAAAGCTTCCGCCACCGAAGCTGGAGCCCACCGTCTTCGCCCGCTTCGACGTCGTCTTTTCGGTGATGGCGTCGTAGTTGGCATTGCGGATGGAGCGCAGCGCGGCCTTGCGGTCTTCGCCTTCGAGCCTGTCGGTGAAGAGAATGCCGTCGAGGTGGTCCGTTTCATGCTGGAAGCAGCGGGCAAGCATGCCCTCGCCGTCCACCGAGACGGGGTTGCCGTGCAGGTCGACGCCGGTAACGCGGGTGGCCCGGCGGCGGCGGACAGGGAAGCCAAGGCCCGGGATGGACAGGCAGCCTTCCACCTCATCGGGCTGGAAGTCGTCGCTGTTCTCCAGCACGGGGTTGATGATGTGGCCCTCCACGCCGTCGATGCGGTAGGTAAAAACCCTCTTGCTGACACCGACCTGCGGCGCGGCCAGGCCTGCGCCGTCGACGTCCTCCATGGTTTCCGTCATGTCGGCAACCAGTTTTGCGAGTTCCGGCCCGAATTCCGTCACAGGATCGGCCACTGTGCGCAGCACGGGGTCGCCGATGATGCGGATATTCAAAATGGCCATGTGCAATCTGTCCTTCGGTGGGCGCTACGGGATCCAGTCCAGTTTAGTTGGCCCGCTACCTTCCGGGCACAGCCTGCAGCGCTGGCGCTGGCACGGGAAGCGACGGCGGCGCCACCGGAAGCAGTGCCGTGCCGGCGCTGACCGTGTCGGCAGACATCTCCCAGACCCGGCGGAGGGAGCAGAACTTCCACCAGTGGTGCTTGAGCACATCCGGGTTGGCCCGCATCGGCCGGACCTCAGTTTCGCCCACGGCTACCGCCAGCAGCACCGGGGAATCACCGTGCTTCCACGGCTCCCACTCCCCCGCGACGGGATCAACCAGGCTCTCCTCGGCTTTCATTCCTGCCACCAGCTGCATCACCACTTTGTCGTCCAGCGGCTTGACGGCGCCGTCCCGCGTGGTGCCTTTGGTCTTGTAGTCGATGATGCAGGTCCTGCCGTTGATCTTTGCCACCAGGTCAAGGGTGCCCGCGTAGCCCACTGTCTTGTTCCAGACCGTGACTTCCGGTGCGATGGGTTCCACACCAAAGAGTTCCCACCACTCATCGAAGCGCGCGGCAAAGGCTTCCTCGCCGTTGGCGGCCAGCGCCTCCCGCATTTCCTTCATCTGATGGGGCCGGCCGAGGGCCCTGAGCGCAACCTGTTCGCAGTAGTTGTGCACCCGGTCCCCGCGCTTCGCGGCGTCGTCGCGGTAGGTTTCTGCGGCTTTGGCTGCCCGGCTGACCGCCTGGCGGACTTTGGCCGGACTTCCCAGGATGGCGGGGAGCGCCGGATCGTTGGCAAGGCTGTTCGCCCCCATGTACCCGAACCAGCCGTCAAGGCCGTGCGGCTGCTGGCCGATGACCGTCGTAATGGACGGAACGGAGAATGCGTCGGCTGTTGAGCGTGCATACATCCGCCCATATTCCGTGGCGTGGGCAAGGAGTGGATCAGTCATGCAAATACTCTTTCATGAAGGGCTGACAGGAATATGTGCGTGATGTGCTGACGGGACCAGGCCGCCACAAAAGCGAAATGGCCCGTTCCGCTGATTCAGCAGAACGGGCCATTCATTGGTGGGCGATACTGGGTTCGAACCAGTGACCTCTTCGGTGTGAACGAAGCGCGCTACCACTGCGCCAATCGCCCCAATGCCATTGAATGCTAGCCCACCCTGGCGGCATTTGGAAATCGGGCCGTTCGACGCCGGCGCAGCGTCCGATTGCGTCGCCTAGGCATGAGTGGCACCAGTCGGAGCACCAGCCCAAATTACACGCCTGTAATTAGTAAAATCCGCTAGATTTCAAGGAAGCGGAGCCATCGGGCGCTTGTGACGCCGTCCCGATTTGTAAGTTCCCTGAACCTCCTATAGAGTTCTTACTCGTTGGAACGCGAGGAAATGCCGAATGCGGCACGGAAATGCTGACAATAATGCGGACGTAGCTCAGCTGGTAGAGCACCACCTTGCCAAGGTGGATGTCGCGAGTTCGAATCTCGTCGTCCGCTCGCAGGACACTGTCAAGGCAAAGATTCCCAGGAATCTGGCTTACACGGTGGGTTGGCCGAGAGGCGAGGCAGCGGCCTGCAAAGCCGTATACACGGGTTCGAATCCCGTACCCACCTCGGTGAAAACCTTGGTTTCCGGTTAATCCCGGAGAACATTTGGGCGATTGGCGCAGCGGTAGCGCGCTTCCCTGACACGGAAGAGGTCACTGGTTCGATCCCAGTATCGCCCACCAGAGCAAGGCAACTTGCTTGTTGTTGAACGGCCGGTCGCACCGGTACGTGCTTCATGTGCGGACGTAGCTCAGCTGGTAGAGCACCACCTTGCCAAGGTGGATGTCGCGAGTTCGAATCTCGTCGTCCGCTCTCTTTTCTTTAATGACGCAACACCCCGGCCACGCCGGATGTTCCCGCCGGATTCTTCCGGGCGCGGGCGATTGGCGCAGCGGTAGCGCGCTTCCCTGACACGGAAGAGGTCACTGGTTCGATCCCAGTATCGCCCACTACGAAGCAGCTCCCCGGAGCTGCTTTTTTGTTGCCCGAATCCGCCGACCGGCCCCTGATAGGGCAACAAGACCCTGGACAAACACCGGCGCGCACCTTTGGCCCTGCCCTTGGCACACCCAGGGTCTGGGGCTAGGATCGAATGCGGAGGAGCGATCTGGCTCCGCGACAGAAGGGAGGTGCCCGTGGGTATTCTTGACGATCTGAAGGGCAAGGCTCAGCGACTGGTCGGTGGCAATGAACAGGCCATCAAGGACGGCATCGGTAAAGCCGGTGATTTCATCGACTCAAAGACCGGCGGAAAGTACGCCGGTAAGATCGATACCGTCCAGAAGGGCGCAACCGGCCTCGTGGATAAGGTCGACCCGAAGCCGGACACGGCTCCTGTCGAAGAACCTCCCGTCGCCGGAGAGCCACCTGTAGCCGGGGAACCCCGGCAGCAGGGCCTCTAACCCAGGAACGTCAGCGAGGTGCCGGTCCCGCCGTGAGGCGGCGCCGGCACCTTTGGCGTTTAAGGCGGTGTCTGGGCGCGGCGTTCAAGGGCCGTGTTCAACAGTCAGGACGGTTCGTGGTTCTGCCCCTCGCGGGCCAGTGCCGTCAGCCGGGAAACCGCCCGGTAGTACTTCTTCGTGTAGCCGCCGGTCATCATCTCGTCGGTGAAGAGCTGGTCGAAGGGGACGCCGCTGGCAAGGATGGGGACATCCTTGTCATAGAGCCGGTCCGCCAGCACCACGAACCGCAGGGCAACAGCCTGCTCGGTAATGGTTTCCACGTCACGCCACACCACGCCTTCGATCCCGGCCAGGAGCTGCCGGTAGCGGCTGGGGTGGACACCCGCAAGATGGTTGATCAGGGTCTTGAAGTCATCCCGGGCCACCGTCTTGCCGTGGAACTCCGACTGCATGTGGTGCGTCAGGTCCTCGTTCTTCAGGGGAGCCGGAGCTGCCGGGAGTCCGCGGTGGCGGAAATCCTCGCCGTCGATCCTGACGACGTCGAACTGGTCAGCCAGCACCTGGATCTCGCGCTGGAAGTCGACGGCGGCGAACCGTCCGTCACCGAGCGATCCGGGAAGCGTGTTCGAGGTCGCGGCGAGCTTGACGCCGGCGTCGGCCAGTTCCCGCATCAGCCGGGACATCAGGACTGTGTCGCCCGGATCGTCGAGCTCGAACTCATCGATGCACACCAGCTTGTAGTGGCTGAGCGCTTCCACCGTCTTGCGGAACGACAGGGCGCCCACGAGGTTGGTGTATTCAACGAACGTGCCGAAAGCCTTGGGGCCCGGGGACGCATGCCACAGGGACGCCAGCAGGTGGGTCTTGCCCACGCCGAAGCCGCCGTCGAGGTAGATCCCGGCACGGGAATTGTCCTTCTTCGCAAAAAACTTCTTGAAGAGACCGGAGCTGCCGTTGGCTCCAACGCCTGTCGCGAACGACTCCAGCGCAGTCACTGCACCCGCCTGGCTCGGCTGCGAGGAGTCCGGCCGGTAACTGGCGAAGGAAACCTCCCCGAAGCGCGGCGAGGGATAGAAACCCTTGAGGAGTTCATCCACGGAAACCGCCGGTGTCCGCGCGGAGAGCTGTTCGATCTGTACCAAGGTGGTCCGTTCTGCTGGTCTCGTGTCCCCAGAAAGGATACCGGCAATGCGGCGCCGGGTTCATTGGCCGGGCAGCCCACGTGACGAAGGCCATATTTCCCTCTGTGAACGCAGGGGCGCAATACTTCCGGCCCGTGGCTAGTGTTGGAACTGGCCCGGCCGCAGCGACGCCTCCCGGTGGCACGGGTCCCCTGACCGTTTCAGTGAAAGGCCATCTCAATGTCCTACCCAGTTGAACATAACGACAAGTTCTCCGCGTACGCGTCCCCCGAGCGTCTCGTTTCCACCGATTGGCTCGCGGCAGCCCTCGAGGGCGGAGCCCTGGCCGACGGCAAGCTCGTGGTGGTGGAGTCCGATGAAGATGTTCTGCTCTACGAAACCGGCCACATCCCGGGGTCCGTCAAGATCGACTGGCACACCGACCTGAACGACGAGGTCACCCGTGACTACGTTGACGGCAAGGCATTTGCGGCCCTGGCGGCGGCGAAGGGCATTTCACGGGACAGCACCGTGGTGATCTACGGTGACAAGTCCAACTGGTGGGCTGCCTATGCACTGTGGGTTTTCACCCTGTTCGGCCACGAGGACGTCCGGCTGCTCGACGGCGGCCGGGACAAGTGGATCGCCGAAGGACGTGCCCTCACCACCGACGTTACGGTCCCCTCCCCCGCCGAATACCCCGAGGTGGAGCGCAACGATGCCCCCATCCGCGCCTTCAAGGAAGACGTGCTGGCGCACTTCGGCAAGCCGCTGATCGATGTCCGCTCCCCCGAGGAATACACCGGCCAGCGCACCCACATGCCTGCGTACCCCGAGGAAGGCGCCCTGCGCGGCGGCCACATCCCCACTGCGGCGTCGATTCCCTGGGCCCGCGCGGCTGCCGAGGACGGCACCTACCGGAACCGCGGCGAACTGGAAGCCCTCTACCTCGGCGAAGCCGGCCTCAAGGCGGGCGACGACGTCGTGGCGTACTGCCGCATCGGCGAGCGTTCCAGCCACACCTGGTTCGCCCTGAAGTACCTGCTGGGCTTCGATACCGTGCGTAACTATGACGGCTCGTGGACCGAGTGGGGCAACGCCGTCCGCGTGCCGATCGCCAAGGGCGCCGAGCGCGGCACGGTACCGGCGTAAACTGGACTCGATGAGTAACCAAGCCCTTCCCGCCGCACTGGCGGAAATAGTTGACGACTTCCAGGCCCTTACCGAACCCGAGCGGCTGCAATTGCTGCTGGAGTTCTCGCAGGGGCTCCCTGAGCTTCCGGACCGGTTGAAGGACCATCCGGAACTGCTGGAGCAGGTCGTGGAGTGCCAGTCGCCCTTGTTCCTGACCATTGAGACGGAAAGGCCGGGCGGCGGTTCTCCGGAGAGCGTGCGGCTGTTCTTCAAGGCGCCGCCGGAAGCACCGACCACACGCGGCTTCGCAGGTGTCCTGCATGAGGGCCTCGACGGCCTGACGGCCCCGGAGATCCTGGCGGTGCCGGATGACATGCCCGAGCTCCTGGGGCTCACGCGTGCCATCACTCCCCTGCGCATGCGGGGAATGACGGCCATGCTGGGTCGGATCAAGCGCAAGGTCGCTGCCTCCGCCGCACTGAAAGCCTGAGCCGGAAGGCCCAGGCACCGCATGGCGCGCAAACAGGTTTCCCAGGGAACGCCGGCTACAGCAGCACTCGCTGCAGCCGGCGTTCCCTTCGTGCTGCATCCGTACGTCCACGATCCCTCGGCCGCCAGCTACGGCATGGAGGCCGCTGAGGTACTGGGCGTGGATCCCGCCAAGGTCTTCAAGACGCTCATGGTGGAGGTCGACGGCAGGCTCGCGGTGGGGATCGTCCCGGTCAACGGAAACCTTGACCTGAAAGCCATAGCTGCTGCCCTCGGCGGCAAGAAGGCCGCCATGGCGGATCCGGCCACGGCCCAGCGCAGGACCGGCTATGTGCTGGGCGGAATTTCCCCGCTGGGGCAGCGCCAGCCGTCCCCCACGGTCCTGGACGAGAGCGCCCTGGGCCAGGACAGCATCCTGGTCTCCGGCGGCCGGCGCGGCCTGGACATAGAACTGGGTCCGGACCACCTGGTGCGGCTCACCGGTGCAGTCACGGCCCGCATTGGGACCGGGCCGAAAGCTACTCCGGACCGTTAGCGGCAGGGCCGGCGGTTGTCCCCGGGGCGTCCGTTGCGGGGCGCGGTCCGGCGTCATCGCGCTCCCGGGAGCGGGAACCCGGATTGGCCCGCGGCGCCAGCTGCCGCCGCAGCCACGCGGTGACCAGGCCTTCCCAGCGCTCCGGATCGACGTTCCATTCCTTGGTGTGCCGGGCGTCCCGGAAGGTCTCGAAGGTGACCATCTCCGGGTTTTTCTCCGCGATGGTTGCTGACGGTCCGTAGGGGACGTATTCGTCGTCGACGCTGTGCAGGATCAGCGTGGGGGTCCTGAGTTCCACGGCCCGGGAGATCCAGTCCATCGACTTCAGGTCCACCGGTGCCGCCAGCCCGGTCAGGCGGCGGCCCAGCGGGTGGCTCATCATCAGCTGTCCGTAGCGTCCCACCGCGGATGGGATGCGGTTCAGCTGCGCATGGTGCGCCAGGACGTTGACCCAGTCCACCACCGGTGCGTCCAGCACCATGGCCCGGATCCGTTGGTGGTGCCGGGAGAGGTCGGCCGTCTGCAAACAGATCGCGCCGCCCATGGACCAGCCAAACAGGACAACTTCCTTTGCGCCGTTGGCTACGGCGAAACTGATCGCTGCCTCGACGTCGCGCCATTCGGTGGAGCCCAGGCCGTAGCGCCCGTCGGGGGCCGACGGCGCCAGGCCGTCGTTGCGGTAGGAGATCACCAGGCTTGTCATGCCGAGCTCCTGCGCCGGCTGCAGGGCGCGCAGGCATTCCTGACGGCTGGCGCCGCGGCCGTGGACCATGATCGCCCAGATGTCCGACGACGGCGCCCCGCGCACCAGCCAGGCCGGCGCGGTCCCGCCTTCAACGTCGATCTGTACATCCTCGGCGGACAGTCCGATGGAAGCCGCATCCGGGTAGGCGGCGCCGCTCCAGTAGCCGCGGCGGGCGGTGGTGAGGTCTCCGGCATAGACCGCTTCGACTTCGCGCAGAACGGTGCGTTCCGCAGGTGAGTACGAAATGATCCTGCCGATCCGTGCGTGGCCGCGGCCGCCGTCGAAAAACAGCCCGTAGACGCCTTGCACGGTGGCGTCGTCTGTCGCGGCAAGGATGACCTGGAGGCCGCCGGCGGCACGGATGACAGCCAGTACCTCCTGGTTCTCGTCCCGGACCCGCACAGGAGTGATGACCCGCCTGGCAAAGTACAGGGCGAGCGCCGAGGATCCGGCTCCCAGCAGGCCGGCGGCCGCACTTCCTGCGATGACGCCCCCCAGGGCCCACTTGGCGCTCGAGGACATGCCGGCTTCAGTGGGGGCCGGGACCTTGCCCGTTGCCAGGGGCGGATTCGCTGTGGTGGCCGGGCGCAGCCCCGGAATGGATGCCATGGATCCATTCTTACTGCTGCGGGCCCTCCCGGACGAAATTCGTGCGGGAAGGTCAGGCCGGGACTAGGCTGAGGGCATGAGCGATCCAATCGTCATTCTGACAGAAGAGCCGCTGGGTGCGGACGACCGCGTGAACATCGAACGCCTGGTGGACGGGGGTGACGCGCCCCTGGTCGTGCTGGTGCCGGCCAACACCGAACGGCACCTCCTGGTGGACTTCCTCGAGAACCTGTCCCTGCTGGACGTCGCGAAGGCCTTCCGGGAGCTGACCTCACATTCCCCGGACCCTGCATCAGAACGGGCCGCCGCCGCCGAGACCCTGGCGGTGTCGCTCAACGCGCTGGCCGGGATCGGCAGCGGGGTCACCGGCGAAGTGGTGGCTGGCGGCGCCGTCCAGGGCCTGGTGGCCAAGGTCAAGGAACTCGGCGCAGGCCAGGCTGTCGTTATTACCCGCCCGCACGCCATCGCGGACACCTTCCACACCGACTGGGCCAACAAGGCCCAGGACCAGCTGGGACTGCCCGTGCTGCACCTGTACGCAGGTTCGGGATTTATCGGGGACTCCTGAGCGTTATTGAAGCTATGAGCATCTTTAGCAACAGGCCAAAAGTCGCGCCCGTCCCGTCCCCCGGCGCCGCACCCGGAACCGAAAACGCCATCCCGCCGGTTGAAAAGACAGACGAGGAATGGCGCCGGGAGCTAACTCCGGAGGAGTACCGGGTGCTCCGCCAGGCCGGGACCGAGCGTCCGTACACCGGCGAATACTGGGATACACACACGGCGGGTGTCTACAACTGCCGCGCCTGCGGTGCCGAACTGTTCACCAGCAATGAAAAGTTCGATTCCCACTGTGGCTGGCCGTCATTCTGGGCCCCGCTTGCAGACGGCACCGTCCGCTACATCCATGACCGCACCATGGGCATGGACCGGGTGGAGGTCCGCTGTGCCAACTGCGATTCCCATCTGGGCCACGTGTTCGCGGGCGAGGGTTACGGCACCCCCACGGACCAGCGCTTCTGCATCAACTCCGTCTCGCTGAAGCTGGTTTCGGCGGACGACTCCGCCAAGTAGTCCGTTCCGCCCGGCTCCCGCGCGGTGGCCAGCCGCGCAAGCAGGCCACCGCCAGGCTCCCCATCCGGCGAGCGCCGGGACAGGCAGCCACGCCCACCGCTGTAGCTGGGGCGGGCTTGCCGAGCCACTTGCCCAAGACTTACTTATGCTCAGGCATATTTTGCATTAGAAGATCTGTTTGCTTGCTACGCTCGCCGTAGAAGCTCCAAGCAACCAGAAAGGCGATCGCCGACCATGACTACGACCGCTCTCACCGCAGCCGCCCCACTCACCGAAAACCACCCGGAGTGGGTGCGGCTCAAGGCCGCCGCCACCGCCCTGCAGGCTCTCCAGGCCCAGGACGGTTCGGTGCCCGACGCCGCTGACCATGCGGCCGCCGCCGGACACGTCGGCACCATCACCGCAGCGGTGGAGGCACTCTCCCCTGAGTTCCCGCACGACGCCCGGTACCTCGAACTCCTCGTCCGCGACTTCGGCCGGTGGGCCGCCGGCGGCTTCGGCGTACCGGATTTCCTGGATTCGCTGCTCGCCTTCCAGCCGCAGCAGCACCGGATCAACGGACTGCGGCACCTGGTGGTTTTCCCCATGTACACGCAGAACGGCAGCAGCAGCCGCCTCGTGGAGGCCGTCCTCATCGAGGTCATCTGGCCGGAGTTCATTGCCGGCCTCGAGGAGGGCGAATACTCCAACAAGCTGTTCGTTCCAATCCGGTTCCTGGACTTCACCCCGGGCTACAACACCAACTCGGCCGTGCTGTTCCCGGAAACCGTCGCGGTCCGGGAAACGCCCACCTTCACGTGGGGCGCCATCTTCGCGGACCGCGAGGCCGCCCGCTTCCGCCGGGTCCTCCGGGCGGCCGCCGACATCACCCGCCTGGAACTGCCGGCCGAGGCCGCGGAGCTCCTCGAAAACCAGGAACTCACCCAGGAAACGTTCGTGATGTGGGACCTCATCCACGACCGCACGCACATGCGCGGCGACCTGCCCTTCGATCCCTTCATGATCAAGCAGCGCATGCCCTTCTTCCTGTACTCCCTGGAGGAACTCCGCTGCGACCTGACGGCCTTCCGGGAATCAGTGAAGATCGAAAAGGACGAAGACGCCGATCCGGAAGCACGCCGGCACGCCAAGCTGGTCCAGTACGCCGTCATCTTCGACCGGATCTTCCGCTTCGCCATCACCGGCAGCCGGGTCCGCAATTATGACGGCCTCGGCGGACAGCTGCTGTTCGCCTGGATGCACCAGCACCGTGTCCTGCACTGGACCGACAGCAAGCTCAGCATCGACTGGGACGAGGCCGCGGACGTGGTGGTTGAGCTCGGCGCCCGGATCGAGGAGCTGTACTGGCGCTCGATCGACCGCCCCAAGGCTGCCCACTGGCTCGCCGCCTATGAGCTGATTTCCGGAACAGTCACACCCCACCCGGCCTCCGTCTGGGCCAAGGGTCCCGCAGCCCTCCGGCTGGACGGACCGCCGCGCGGCCTCACGGACCAGGTGCTCGACGACGAATTCCCGCTGTCCATGTTCTACGAGGCACTCGAAAAGAAGATGCGCCCGGTCATCGAATCCACGGCCGGCATCACGGGGACGTCCGACACCGGAGCAGCGACGAACGACGGCGGCTCTGCCCGGGCACTCAACGCCGGATGAGTGCCGGACGCCCATTGAACGTTGTGGTCACCGGCGGCAGCGGACCGTCCGGGATCGCCACGGCACGTGCATTGCGCGAAGCCGGCCATACGGTCTTCACGGTCGGTTCGGACGCCCCCCGGATCGCTGCCGCCGCTGCGGAAGCGGGTGACGGCGTCGTTCCGCTGACCTGCGACCTCGCCAGCCTGGCGGATGTCGGGGCACTGCACGCCACGATTGCCGGCAGGGCCGGAAGGGTCGACGGCGTCATCCACCTTGTGGGCGGCTGGCGCGGCGCCAGCGGCATCACGGACCAGACTGACGAGGACTGGGACTTCCTGGAACGTGGCGCCATCACCACCCTGAGGAATGTGACGCGGGTGTTCTACGACGACCTCGCGGCCTCCGACGCCGGCCGTTTTGCCATGGTTACCTCCACGGCAGTAGCCACCCCGACGGCGGCCGGCGCCAGCTACGTTGCGGCCAAGGCGGCCGCCGAAGCCTGGACCCTGGCGGTGGCCGAGGGCTTCAGCACGGAACCGCACAGCGGCAGCGGCGAACAGCACAGCGCCGCGGTCATCTTTGTCGTCAAAGGCCTCGTGGAGCCCGGAATGCGCGCGAAGTCCCCCGGCCGCAGCTTCCCTGGCTATACCGACGTTGCGGACCTGGCCGCCGCCGCCGTCGGACTTTTCACCGCCTCCGCGGCGGAACTGAACGGCCAGCGGCTGTTCCTTAGCCGTTGACCGCGGACATCCCTAGACTGAAAGCGTGACCAAAGCGATGACAACCACAGTTGAAACTGCCCCTGCCGCCACCGCGGTACGGCTCCATGACCCCGCCGTCCGGGGCTTCGCCTCCGACAACTACTCAGGCGTCCACCCCGAAGTCCTGGCGGCCCTGGCAGCAGCCAACGAGGGGCACCAGGTCTCCTACGGCGAAGACGATTACACCGCACGGCTGCAGGTTCTTATGGAAGGGCACTTCGGCGCAGGCATCGAATGCTTCCCGGTCTTCAACGGAACCGGAGCCAACGTGCTCTCCCTCCAGTCCCTGCTCCCACGCTGGGGCGCAGTGATCTGCGCGTCGACGGCGCACATCAACATGGACGAGAACGGAGCGCCCGAGCGGATCGGCGGCATCAAGCTGCTCCAGGTCCCCACCACCGACGGCAAGCTCACCCCGGAGCTGATCGACAGGGAAGCCTGGGGCTGGGGCGACGAACACCGCGCCCAGCCCCTGGCCGTATCCATCACCCAGACCACCGAGCTTGGCACCTGTTACACACCCGAAGAGGTCCGCGCGATCGCCGACCACATCCATGCCAAGGGCATGAAGCTCCACATGGACGGTGCCCGGCTGGCGAACGCAGCAGCCCACCTCGACGTGCCGCTGCGGGCGTTCACGCGCGACGCCGGCGTGGACATCCTCTCCTTCGGCGGGACCAAGAACGGGCTGCTGTTCGGCGAGGTGGTGGTGGCACTAAACCCGGAGGCCGCCCACGGCCTGGTGTACCTGCGGAAGATGAACATGCAGCTGGCCTCCAAAATGAGGTTCATGTCCGCCCAGTTCATCGCGCTGCTCGAGGGCGACCTGTGGCTGCGGTCAGCCAGGCACGCCAACGCCATGGCTGCCCGGCTGCGCGCTGCCGTGGACGCGATCGACGGCGTGGAGCCCACCCAGAAGACAGAATCCAACGGAGTGTTCGCCATCCTGCCCGAGGGCGTTGCGGACCGGCTGCGGGAATCCTTCCGCTTCTACGACTGGAACGAGGCCGCCCGGGAAGTGCGCTGGATGTGCTCGTTCGACACGAGCGAAGAGGACGTGGATTCGTTCGTCGCCGCCATCAAGCGGGAGCTGGCGGCCGGTTGAGTGGGCGTCCGGGGCGGCGAGCCTGCGGGGATCGGCGCCACATCTTGCGTAACCTGCGAAGGTGAACGCACTCGATCAGGTTCCCGCGGAGTTCCTTACCGCGTTGGATTCCCTTCGCAAAGCACGGTGCCGCAGTGAGCTACACCTGGACGAGATCCCCGCGCCCTCAAGGCTGGCACCCTTTGCGGTGGCCCTTGGCGCTGAGGTCATCGGGCCCGTCCCGCACCCGGGCCCGGCAGCAGTGCACGGGCCGGTTTCCGCGGCGCTCGTCCGCGCTGCCGGCACCGTTGACGATGACAACGAAGAACTCGCCACCGGCCGCTTCATCCTGCTCTACGACCCCGACGGATCAGCGGTGTGGGACGGGGAGTTCCGGATCGTGACCTATATCCGCGCCCAGCTGGAGCCGGAAATGGGAAACGACGAAATGCTCGGCTCGGTGGCGTGGACCTGGCTCGTCGAAGCGCTGGAGAACCACCGGGCACCGTACCGGGCGGCGGGCGGAACGGCCACCAGGGTCCTGTCAGAGAGCTTCGGCACCCTCTCGGACCGGCCCGGTTCGATCGACATCGAACTGCGGGCCTCCTGGACGCCCGCCGGACCGGATATCCGGTCCCACCTCGAAGCGTGGTCGGACATGGTCTGCACCTTCGCCGGACTCCCCCCGCTGCCGGAGGGCGTGACCGCCCTGCCCCGCAGGCGGCGCAACTGACCATGGCTGGCCACGGCGGGACGCCCTTCAGCGCGATGTCGGTAAACTGAAGGCATCATGACCCCTCAAAATCCGGAACACACCACAGCCGGCGTCCCGGCTGCTGACATTACTCCCCACATCACGGTGGAAGGCTTCGACAGCCTGGTCCCCGAGGTCATCGACCTCGATGCCCCCCGCGACGGAGTGCCGCTCGTTATTGAAACCCCTGCCGGCCTGGAACGCTGCGCAGCCGCCATCGCCGCCGGGACAGGTCCGGCGGGCGTGGACGCTGAACGTGCCTCCGGCTTCCGCTACGGACAGCGGGCCTTCCTGGTCCAGATCCGGCGCGAAGGCTCGGGAACCTGGCTCATCGATCCGGAACCCTTCGGGGACCTGCAGATCATCAACGATGCCCTGGACGGCGTTGAGTGGATCCTGCACGCAGCGAGCCAGGACCTTCCGTGCCTTTCGGAGCTGGGCATGTGGCCGCACAAACTGTTCGATACGGAACTGGCTGCCCGGCTGGCAGGACTGCCGCGGGTAGGCCTCGCGGCCGTCATTGAGCAGCTGCTCGGCTTCGGACTCGCGAAGGAACATTCCGCTGCCGACTGGTCCACGCGCCCGTTGCCCGAACCCTGGCTGCGGTACGCGGCCCTGGACGTTGAGGTCCTCACGGAACTGCGCGAGGAGCTCATCGAGCTGCTCCAGGCCGACGGAAAGCTTGAATACGCCGAACAGGAATTCGCGGCCATCCTCGCGGCCGGGCTTGCCCCTCCCCGGGTGGATCCCTGGCGCAAGACCTCAGGGCTGCACCAGATCCGTGACCGCCGCCAGCTGGCCGCGGTCCGCGAACTGTGGATGGAACGCGATTCACTGGCCCACAAGCGCGATGTTGCCCCCGGCCGGCTCATCCCGGATTCCTCGCTTGTGGCCGCTGCCAAGGCCATGCCCGCCACGGTGCCGCAACTGCTGGGCACCAAAGGTTTCCACGGCCGGGCCGCACAACGGGAGGCACCCCGCTGGCTGCGGTGCATCGCCGCTGCCCGGACCATGGAGGAACTGCCGCCGCTGCATCTGCCCACGAACGCGCCGCCACCGCCGCGCGTATGGGCCGACCGGGACCCGGCAGCTGCCGAACGGCTGTCGACTGCCAGGCCGCTGCTGCAGGACAAAGCCGATGAGCTCAACCTTCCCGTCGAGAACCTGCTCACGCCGGACTTCCTGCGCCGCGTGGCCTGGCGTCCACCCGTGGAGCTCAGCGAAGAAGCAATCGCCGAAGAGCTCAGTGAGCTCGGCGCCCGACCATGGCAGATCGACCTGACGGCGCCCCTGATCACCACGGCGTTCCTCAATCCGCAGCCGCTGCCTCCGAAGGAACCCAAGGCCGCTCCCGCCGCCGGGAGTTAGCACGGGAGCTGGCCGCGGGGCGTCAGGCTAGCCCGCCCTCATCGCATGATTTTCGAGGCAAGGACAGAACGGCCGCAGGGGCCCTTGCCAGCTAAGTTACTCACGAGTAACATTGGGATCAATGTCGCCCGGACCGCTGCTGCCACTGGCGTGCGTCCGGCATCAATGTCTCGATGAGGAGTATCACGTGAGCCAAGCCCGGAGCAGCGGAACAAACAGCGGAAATCACAGCAGCGGAAACACCCGCACCGTCCGCGACGTCGTCTTTGTGGACGGTGTCCGAACGCCGTTCGGCCGTGCGGGCGAGAAGGGCATCTACGCCGGAACCCGCGCCGATGACCTCGTGGTTAAGTGCATCCGCGAACTGATGCGCCGCAATCCTTCCCTTCCCGCCGACCGCGTCGATGAAGTAGCAATTGCCGCCACCACCCAGACCGGCGACCAGGGCCTCACTATCGGCCGCACGGCGGCACTGCTGGCGGGGCTCCCCCGCACCGTCCCGGGATTCGCCGTGGACCGTATGTGCGCCGGTGCAATGACCGCGGTGACAACCACCGCCAGCGGCATCGCCTTCGGGGCCTACGACGTCGTCATCGCCGGCGGAGTGGAACACATGGGCAACCACCCGATGGGCGAGGGCGCAGATCCCAACCCGCGGTTCATGTCCGAGCGTTTGGTGGATCCCGCAGCGCTCAACATGGGCAATACCGCCGAAAACCTGCACGACCGCTTTCCGGCCATCACCAAGGACCGCACCGACGCCTACGCCGTAGCTTCCCAGGACAAGCTGGCAGCCGCCTACGGAAAAGGCCAGATCCAGCCGGACCTTGCGCCGGTGGCCACCATGAAACCGGGCCAGGGCTGGACGGTCAACACCGTTGACGAACCGCCCCGGCCGGGAACTTCCCTCGAGGACCTCGCCGCGCTGCGTACCCCCTTCCGACCCCACGGCCGGGTTACCGCCGGCAACGCCGCCGGACTGAACGACGGCGCGACGGCGGCCCTGCTCGCCTCCGCCGACGCTGCAGCGGAGCTGGGCCTGCCGGTGAAGATGCGCCTGGTCAGCTACGCCTTTGCCGGCGTCGAGCCCGAAGTCATGGGGATCGGGCCGGTCCCGGCCACGGAAAAGGCGCTCAGGAACGCCGGCCTCGGCATCGGGGACATCGGGCTCTTCGAAATCAACGAGGCGTTCGCCGTCCAGGTGCTGAGCTTCCTGGACCACTTCGGCATTTCCGACGACGATCCCCGCGTCAATCGCTACGGCGGTGCGATCGCCGTGGGGCATCCGCTGGCCTCGTCCGGAGTGCGGCTGATGAACCAGCTGGCACGCCAGTTCGAAGAGGACCCCTCGGTCCGTTACGGCATGACCACCATGTGCATCGGCCTGGGCATGGGCGCCACCGTCATCTGGGAAAACCCGCACCATGGCGACTACAGCGGGGCCGTGTTCCCAGCCGACAATTCCACCGCCGAAACTGCCACCACCGAACCTGCCACCACAGAAACCGAAGGAGCCGCAGCATGAGCGCCGCAGATTTCCGCAAGCTTGCCGATCTCTTCCCCGACGAGACCGTCACGCACTCCTACGTCCAGGACATCCAGCTGCCCGCCGCAGGCGGGAAGCCCAGCGCCGGAACCTTCGCCCTGATCACCCTGGACAACGGCCTGGACCACTCCAAGCCCACCACGCTCGGTCCCAACACCCTAGTGGAGCTGGGCACGGTCCTCGAAGGCCTCAAGGACCGTGCGGCCCGCGGCGAAATCGTGGGCGTCGGCGTCACCGGCAAGCCGTACTTCCTGGTGGCGGGCGCGGACCTGTCCGCCGTGAAATCCCTCAACAACCGGGACCACGGCCTCTGGATGGCGCAGCTCGGCCACGACGTCTACGCCACCCTGGCCAACCTAGGCGTTCCCAGCTTCGCGTTCATCAACGGCGTCGCCCTCGGCGGCGGCCTGGAGATCGCCCTGCAGTCCACCTACCGCACGGTGTCGACCGGCGCGGGCGCGCTGGCCCTTCCTGAAGCCTTCATCGGCCTGGTGCCCGGCTGGGGCGGCGTCTACATCCTGCCCCGGCTGATCGGGCCGGAGAACGCCGTCAAGGTGATGATCGAAAATCCGCTCAGCAACAACCGCACGCTGACCGGCCCGCAGGCCTTCGGCCTGGGAATGGCCGACGCCGTGTTTGAACCCGCCGACTTCGTGGAGCAGTCCCTCGCCTGGGCTGCCGGGGTCATCTCGGGCGACGTCGCCCCGGAGCGGCCCAACGCGGTCGACCCCGCCGACCCGGCGGTTGCCGGCCGCTGGGCAGGCGCCGTTGCCGCCGGGCGTGCCTTTGTGGAGTCCAAGACGTCCAATGCCTCCCCCGCCCCGGCCAAGGTGCTGGACATCATGGAGGCCAACAGGACCATGAGCCAGGCGGACTCGGCGGCGCTGGAGTGCGAAACGCTGGCCGGCCTCATGCAGACCGATGAGTTCCGCTCCACCGTGTACGCGTTCCTGGACCTTGTGCAGAAGCGCACCAAACGTCCGGCCGGCGCTCCGGACCGCAAGCTGGCCCGCCCCGTGACCAAAGTGGGCGTGGTCGGTGCAGGCCTGATGGCCGGCCAGTTGGCCCTGCTGTTCGCCCGGCAGCTCAAGGTGCCGGTCGTGATGACGGACATCGACCAGGCCCGCGTGGACAAGGGTGTGGGCTACGTCCATGCGGAAGTGGACAAGCTGCTGGCAAAAAAGCGCATCAGCCCCGACGCCGCCAACCGCACCAGGGCCCTGGTTACCGGTTCGGTTTCCAAGGAGGCGTTTGCCGACGCCGACTTCGTCATCGAAGCGGTGTTTGAAGAGTTGAACGTCAAGAAGCAGGTGTTCGCCGAGGTTGAGGCCATCGTCTCGCCCGAGTGCATCCTGGCCACCAACACCTCGTCGCTTTCAGTCACGGCCATGGCGGCGGACCTTGTCCACCCCGAACGGCTGGTCGGATTCCACTTCTTCAACCCGGTGGCTGTGATGCCGCTGCTGGAGATCGTCCGTGCACCGAAGACCGACGACGCCGTGCTGGCCACCGCGTTTGAGCTCGCCAAAGGACTCAAGAAGTCCGCCGTTTTGGTCAAGGACGCCGCCGCGTTTGTGGTCAACCGCCTCCTGCTGCGGCTCATGGGCGAAGTGACGGCCGCGTTCGATGAGGGAACGCCCGCCGAGGTCGCGGACAACGCGCTGCGGCCCATGGGCCTGCCCATGACGCCGTTCACGCTGGGTGCGATGGTGGGCCTGCCGGTGGCGCAGCACGTCCAGGAATCCCTGCACGCCGCGTTTGGGGACCGGTTCACGGTCTCACAGAACCTGCAGAAGCTGATCGACAACGGCGTCAAGTCCCTGTGGGCGCCGGAGAAGGGCCCGGACGGCAAGCCGTTCATTCCGGCCGAAACACTGGCGCTGCTCTCCTTCGGCACGTCCCCGTCCACGGGCGAGGAGGTCCTCCGCCGCACGCAGGACGCGCTGGCCGAAGAGATCGGGCTCATGCTGGACGAGGGCGTGGTGGCCGGACCGGAGGACATCGATCTGTGCATGATCCTCGGCGCCGGCTGGCCGATGTTCCTGGGCGGCATCACGCCGTACCTGGACCGCGTGGGCGCCTCGGAACGCGTCAACGGCAAGCGGTTCCTGGCTCCTGGTGTCGCCTCCGCGGCAGTGGCGGCCTAGCAGCACCCTACCCAATCAACCGGCGCCGCCGCCCGCACTGTCTACCGGTGCGGACGGCGGTGCCGTTGTGCTGCCCGCGGGCCACCGCACCGGCATCATTCTTCCCGCAGCGTGCCGTCCCTCAGCTCCAGGATGCGGTGGGCGGTGGCCCGGGCGTAGGCGAGCTCGTGCGTGACGATGACGACGGCGGCGCCCCGCAGCGCGGCGGCGCCAATGGCCTGGTTGAGGCGTTCGAGGCCGTGGCGGTCGAGCCCCACGGTGGGTTCGTCCAGCGCGAGGAGCGTCGGTTCCCGGGCCAGTACCGTGGCGAGGGCCAGGAGCCGCTGCCGGGACGCCGGAAGTTCATGCGGATGGATCTCCAGCTGGTCCGCGAGCCCGACGGCGGCCAGCGCCGCCAGCGCCTTGGTGGCCGCTTCGGGCCCGAACCTGCGGTCCAGGCCGAAGAGCACTTCGGCCAGGACCGTCCGCTCGAACAGCTGGTCGCGCGGATGCTGGAAGAGCAGGCCCACCCGGTCCGCCACTTTTCCGGTGGGAATGCCGGCGATGTCCGCGCCCCCGATCCGGACGCACCCCCGGTCCGGACGATGCAGGCCGTTGAAATGCCGCAGCAGCGTGGACTTCCCGGCCCCGTTCGGGCCCGTCACCGCCACGATCTGTCCCGCCTGTACGGCCAGGCTCAGGTCGGCCAGGATACCGGGACCCTTTCCGCGCCGTCCGGAGGGGAAGCCGAAGGCGATGCTCTCCAGCTCCAGAACGGGAGGTGTAGAGGTTCCTGCACCGGGACGGTGGTCGGCCGTGTGCGGGTCAGCAGCCCGGCGGACCGGAGTGAAGGAACCGGCCGTCCCGGCGGGCGTCACGACGCCGGATTGCAGCAGCCCGGGGCTGCCCGCCAGCTCGCCGGGCGTGCCGCGGGCGGTGACCGTCCCGCCGTCGAGCACCAGCCATTGGGTTGCCTCGAGGACCAGCTCGTCCACGGCCTGGCCCAGTACGATCACGGCGGTTCCTGAGCCGTTCAGCCTGCGGACCAGTGAGCGGACCGACGCCGCGCCGGCTTGGTCCAGCGAGCCGAGCGGTTCATCCAGCACCAGAACACCGGGGCGCGTAATGGCGGCACACGCCACCGCCAGGCGCCGCAATTCACCGCCGGAGAGGGTGGCGGGATCGCGTTCCAGCAAGGCCGCCAGTCCCGCTGCTTCGGCGGCGTGCATCACGGCGTCGTGCATCAGGCGCCGGTCCATGCCGCGGTTCTCGAGGCCGAACGCGAGTTCCTCGGCGACGGTGGACCCGACCGTGGACAACAGGGCGGCCGCATCCTGCGGAACGTAGCCCACGTGTTCGGACCACAGGGAAGGATTGATGCGCGGGTCGTCCGGGCTGCCGTGAAAAACGATGGGAGCGCTGTCCCCTGCCGCAGTGCCGGCCGCGGTGCCCAGCTGGAGGCTGCCCCGGAACCGGCCGGAGTGTCCTCCGGACAGCCAGCCGGCCAGGAGCCTGCCGAGGGTGGACTTGCCGCTGCCGGAGCCGCCGAGCACGGCAGTGAGCGTACCCGGCACCGCGTCAACCGCCAGGTCCCGCAGAACGGACACGTCCTCCCCGTGGTAGCTGAATTCCGTAATCCGGGCCTGCAGCAATGGCGGCCTCATCCGGGCATTCCCCCGGGCCACTGCATGTCAGGCCACTTTATTTCGGGCCACTGTCCGGAGATCCGCAGCGCCACCGCGGCGACGGCCAGCAGCAGGGCGACGGCGCGGAAGCCCCGCTGGGCGGCGGTGTCCGGCACGTCCCGGTAGCTGGTCCGTGCCGTGGCGCCGTTGAAGCCGCGGGAATCAAGGGCCTGGGCCCGGTCGCCGGCCTCCTGGATGAGCGAAAGGACCAGCGGCACCATTTGCAGCCGGGCTGCCGCCAGCCGGGGCAGCGGTCCGCCATGGATTACCAGTCCCCGTGATTCCTGGGCCTGCCGGATCCGGGCCAGCCGCCCGGAGATTGCCGGCGCCAGTGTGAGGGTGGATGCCAGCACGTAGCCGAACTGCGGCGGCACGCGGCGTGCTGACATCACCGCCACCAGGTCGGGCACGCGGACGGTGAACGAAAAGAGCAGGAACACCACAACGTACGCTGCCGTCCGGGTGCCCATGTCCAGCGCGAAGCCAAGCCCTTCCGTCGTCACTCGGGCCGCGCCCCATTCCGCCAGGACCGTCCGGCCCTCGGGAAAGAACAGCCCGTGCATGATCAACAGGGACAGCCAGAACGGCGCCAGGATCACGGCCGCAGCCGGCGCCAGGCGGCCGCACACTCCGGCACGCACCGCCAGCACAACGCCGCCAAGGATCACGGCGAGGGACACGGCCCAGCTGGACGCCGCCGTCGTGATCGCCGCGGTGGCTGCTGCCGCCGCCAAGGCGGTGAGGGGGTTCAGTCGTGCCGGCACGGAATCAGGCGCCCGGCGTTTCCTGCTTCTTGCCGGCGAGGACGTTGAATCGCCGCACAAAGGCGAACTGCAGCGTGGTCCTGCGCGGCAGCGCGTACACCAGCAGCGCGACGACGGTGAACACAATGGCCTTGTCCATGGGATCGGAAATCAGCGCCTGCTTGGTGATCGCAGCGAGGAGCGTGTCGCCCATGGCCCGGAAGGCACCGACAATCGCGCCGGTCCCGGCGCCGGACGTGCCGCCGAAGACGAAGGCCGCGATGGGTGCGGAGACGACGCCGGCCAGGATGCCCGTCACAAAACCGGCCACCGGGGCAAGGTAGAAGCGGCGGAACAGTCCGTGGCGGGCAGCCAGCCCCGCCAGGAAGCCGATGAGCGCCGCCCCGGCGGCGAAGGGCAGCACGGTGGGGTTGATGAAGGACCAGACGATGCTGCTCAGGGCACCCGTTGCGGCGCCCGCGGCCGGGCCGGCCAGGACGGCGATGAGCACAGTGCCGATCGCATCGAAGTAGAACGGCAGGCCGGTGGATCCCATGATTTGTCCCAGGGCGATGTTGAGGACCAGTGCCACCGGAATCAGCACCAGGGTGGACGTGGGAAGGGTTGGCAGCACTCCGATGATCAGGAGAATGGCTCCCAGCAGGAACCCGCCCAGAGCCACCAGCGTGGACCCGCTGGCCAGCCCGTTGGTGATGTCCGCGGGCTGCGTCAGGACAAGGAAGATGAAAGTGGCCGCAATGGACACCGCGCCGAGCACCTCAAGCAGGCGACGGATGCGGACCGCCCGCTGTCCGGGCGCGGGCAGGATCAGGGACTGCTGTGACATGGTTGTTCCTTTGGCTGTGGGCTGCGCTCCGCGGGTACACCGGTACCGGGACCGGCAAACGTGCGCCTATGTCACCTCGGCGCAGCTACCATCTTAGCGGCCGCCGTGCGTTGGGGCTTCCTACTTCGAGGGCTCTTCGGGGGCCTCTACGGAGCCGAGCCGCCGGGCCAATGCCCCCACCGAACCGATGAGCTCGTCAAAGCACTGCTGCGGGTTGTTGGACGTCACGATCCGGGCGTTCGGCGGCAGCCCCCACAGTCCCCGGTAGTCGGCCACGGTGGTGCCCACCAGGAGCGGTGACCGGGTTTCGACGTCCACCGTCGCCAGCTCCGTGGTGATTGCCGTCCGCCCCACGGCCACACAGGCGGCGAAGGCGTCGTGCATGTGTGCCACGAAGCCCTGGCCATAGAGGCGGTGGAACTCCATGTAGAAGCGGATGGCATCGGACAGGCAGGCCACCAGGGGGTTGCCGGAGCGGCTTCGGAGGCCCTCCGGCTGTTCGGGGAGGACGAGTTCCGGCAGGTCGGTGCCCGCGGCCTCCCCCAGTTTCTGCAGGTGTTCGGGCCGCATCTCGATCAGCTCGGTGGTCTCCAGCGCGCACACCACGGGCAGTTTGTCCTCCGGGAGGCCCCGGTAGGCGGCAAACACCTCCTTCGCGGCATGCGGATCGACGGAGACGTTCCACTCCGCCGTCGGCGTGGTGTTGCCCTGGTAGTAGAAGCTGCCGCCCATGATCACGAGGCCCTTGAGCAGGCGTGGCAGGTCCGGTTCCCGGCGCAGGGCGAGGGCGAAGTTCGTCAACGGGCCGGTGATCAGGCCGGTGATCTCGCCGGGGTGCTTCCGCACCTCGTCAACCCACACGTCCACGGCATGACGCGTTGAGATCGCGCCGGCCGGCGGCGGAAGTTCCGCATAGCCGATGCCCTGCGGGCCGTGGGTTTCCTCCGTGGTGACCAGCGGGATCTCCAGCGGCACCTCTGCGCCAATGGCCACCTCGACCCCCGGTTTGCCGCACAGCTCAAGCAGGGCCAGGTTGTTCAGTGCAACCTGCCGTGCGCCAACATTTCCGGCGGTGCAGGTGATGGCCTGCAACCGGACGTCGGGGCGGGACAGGAGGTAAACCAGGGCCAGTGCGTCGTCGATCCCGGTGTCGACGTCCATCAGGACCGAATGCATCAGAAGAGAGCAACCTTGGGCGTGCGCGGGAAGATCTCATCCAGCTGGGCACGTTCGTCGGCAGTGGGCACCCAGGCCACAGCGGAGGCATTCTCGCGGACCTGCTCAGGCCTCGTGGCGCCGGCAATCACACTGCTCACGGACGGCTGGGCCGCCAGCCACGAAAACGCCACCTGGATCTCGCTGAGGTTGCGCTCTGCGGCGAACGCACTGAACTTCTCCAGCTGGTCCCAGTCGGCGTCGTGGACAAGGTTGGTGCGTGTGTGGCTGAGGCGGGAGCCTTCCGGCGCCTTGCCCGGCGCGTACTTGCCTGTCAGCAGGCCGTTGGCCAGCGGGAAGTAGGGCAGCACGCCCAGGCCGTAGGCTTCCGCGGCCGGAGTGATTTCCAGCTCGGCGCGCCGGTCCAGCAGGTTGTAGTGGTTCTGCGTCGAAATGAAGCGGGAACCGCCGCGGCCTCGGGCCACGAATTCGGCCTCGGCAATCTGCCAGCCGGCCCGGTTGGAGTGCCCGATGTAGCGGACCTTGCCGCTCGTGACGAGGTCGTCCAGGGCGGCGAGTGTCTCGTCGATGGGAGTCAGCGGGTCCGGGGTATGGAACTGGTAGAGGTCGATCCAGTCCGTCCCCAGCCGGCGTAGCGACGCCTCGGCCGCCTTGACAATGTACCGGCGGGAGCCGCGGGCACCGAAGTCGTTGCCGTTGGCTCCGCGCATGTCCATGCCGAATTTTGTGGCAACGACTGCGTCCTCCCGCCTGCCGGCGAGGGCCCTGCCCAGCATTGTTTCGCTCAGTCCGGGCTCGCGGCCGTAAGTGTCCGCGACGTCAAAGAGCGTAATGCCCGCGTCCAAGGCGGCATGGACGACGGCGTCGGTCCCCTCCTGCGACTCCGTCACCGTATTGGTCCGGCCAAGGTTGTTGCAGCCAAGGCCGACAACAGAGACGGTCAATCCGGAATTTCCAAGGCGGCGCTGTTCAGTCATGAAATCAGCCTATAACGGCCGCACGGAGAGACCGGCCGTTGCCCGTTGGGGCAGCGGCCGGGTACTGCGCCCGGTCAGGCGGCCGGGAACTCGAGTCCGTGCTCGTCCATGGCATCCTCAAGCTGGGCCATGGTTTTGACGCCCATTCCGTGCAACTTCGACAGTTCCCGCTTACCGAACTGGACCACCTGTTCCAGGGTTTCCAGTCCGGCGTGGGCCATGGCCCGGCGGGCAGGCGCGCCGATTCCGTGGGGAATCGGGGTGTGGCCTGGCTGAACGGATTTACGCGTCATTACGGATGCCTCCCAGAAAGTCGGTTGCCCCCTCTTAGAGGGTAAAGCCCGAAGCCGGTTTCGGCGAGTGCTTGAGCTTGAACGCCTCCGGTTCTCCGAACGGCGCCGCCCCGATGCTGAGCTTCGTGAAGTCCAGGTCCTCGCCCCGGATGCAGACCTTGATGGCGTTGACGGCTTTGTTGACGTCCGGGCACAGGCAGAAAATGTTGAGTTTGGCATCGCCAAACTCGGACCGCTCCACGGTGCCGAGGCCGCGCCACGCGAGGTGGCTGATGAGCGCGTCCTTCGCCTTTTCCTCGAGGTAGCGGTCGCGGTCCGTGCCGTCCTTGGTCTTCAACGCGTACTGGGCAACCACCCAGAACTGGTCTTCCTCGGCGATCTCGGCGTAGCCGTCCTCGGCGCACTGCACGGCGAAGGCGTCCATGAGGCCTTCCGCAGCTGCGGCATCCGCAACATCCGTTTCGTCCGTTTTGCTCTGGTGCCCCACCACGCCGTGATTCATCACGAACTGGCTGTAGTCCTCATCGAACCAGGCTTCCCGGAACTGGAGAACCCCTTCGTCGTCGCGTTTGTAGACCCTGATAATTCCGCTCATGCCCGTCCTCTCCTGAACCACTCGGCGTCTGTGCCGTCGAACGGTGCGTGCTGTGCCTTGACGGCCTGATATAGCTGTTCTGTCTCCTGGAGCATGCGGTCCACGACGTCCCGCGGATACTCCATGCTCACCTGGTGTTCGGCGAATTCGTCTTCGTCGTCGACGTACACGCCCCGGGTTACGGACCGGATCACGTCCAAGTCCATGTCGACCACGTGGAACTCCAGGGTCCCGGGCCTGATGCCGTTCCAGCCGTGGCCCACGGCGAGGTCCACGTACACGCGGAAGTCCCCAGGGTAGGTGTCGTCGTAAAACGTGGCCACGTAGTCGCCGGTGCGTGGAACGAGCAGCACGGCATCGGAACTGGCGTGGAAGGCGGCACCGGGCCGTGAGATGAACGAACCCTTGGGCTGGAAGATCCACCAGCCGTGCCGGTCTTCACCTAGATAGTTGCCCGGGACCACCCAGTGGGCGCCGCCGTTCCACTTGCGGTTCCGCGACACCACCAGGTCTCCCGGTTTGAGGCTCTCGGGAGGTGTGGCCTCGTGCGGGATCACAGTTTCGGCAGGCTGCCCGTAGTCGGATGCTCCTGGCCCGGCAGGGGACGTGCGAAAGGCACCTTGGTCCCCAGGACCTGGGCAACGACGTCGTGCGTGACCTGGCGTGCCGTCAAACCGACGCGTTCCAGCACCTGGGCGCGGGTGCCGTGGTCCAGGAACTCCACCGGCAGCCCCACTTCGTTCAGGGCGGTGTCCACACCGGCGGCGCGCATTTCCTGGCGGATGCGTGATCCCACACCGCCGGCGCGGACGCCGTCTTCGATGCAGATGACCAGGCGGTGGCGGGCAGCCAGCGCAATGATGGATTTCCGGACCGGCAGCAGCCAGCGGGGGTCCACCACGGTGGAGCTGATCCCCTGGGCACCGAGGCGGTTGGAGACGTCCAGGGCGAGTTCGGACATGGCGCCCACGCTCACGATCAGCACGTCATTTTCGCTGGAGCCTGCAGGACGGCGGGCCAGCACATCCACGCCGTCGCTGAGGCGCTCGAGGGCTTCCACTTCGGCGCCCACGTTCCCCTTGGAATACCGGACAACGCTGGGGGCGTCCCTGATGGCCACGGCTTCGCGGAGTTCTTCACGGAGCCGTGTGGCGTCGCGGGGCGCGGCCAGGTGGAGGCCCGGAACGATCTGCACCATGGCCATGTCCCACATGCCGTGGTGGCTGGCGCCGTCGGGTCCTGTGACCCCGGCGCGGTCCAGCACGATGGTGACGCCGGCCCGGTGCAGCGCAACGTCCATCAGCAGCTGGTCGAAGGCGCGGTTCAGGAACGTGGCGTAGACGGCAACCACGGGGTGGAGCCCGCCGAAGGCCATTCCGGCGGCGGAGGTCAGCGCGTGCTGCTCGGCAATGCCGACGTCGAAGACGCGTTCCGGGTGCCGTGCCGCGAATTTGTGCAGGCCCACAGGAATGAGCATGGCACCGGTGATGCCCACGATGTCCTTGCGCTCATCGGCGATGGCGGCGATCTCGTCGGCGAAGACCGACGTCCAGGACTGGGCGCCGCCGGCTTCGGTGGGCATGCCGGTTTCAGGATCGATGATGCCCACGGCGTGGAACTGGTCAGCCTCGTGGGCGCGCGCGGGCGCGTAGCCGTGGCCCTTTTCGGTCATCGCGTGCACGATGACCGGACCGGCGTAGTTCCTGGCAGTAGAGAGTGCGTGCTCCATGGCCTGGAGGTTGTGGCCGTCGACGGGGCCAATGTACTTCATGCCAAGGTCCTCGAACATGCCTTGGGGCGCCCACCAGTCCTTGATGCCCTTCTTCATGGCATGCAGGCTGCGGTAGGTGAACTGGCCCACCGGTCCGCCGTTTTGCAGCTTCCGCTTCCACCAGTCCAGGGTCCCCTCGTAGGCCGGGGCTGCCCGGAAGGAATCGATGGTGGGACGCAGTGATGCGAGGTAGTCTGCAAAGCCGCCGACGGTGGGTGCATAGGACCGGCCGTTGTCATTGACCACGATGACCACGCGCCGGCGCTTGTCCGCGGCGATGTTGTTGATCGCTTCCCAGGCCATGCCGCCGGTCAGGGCGCCGTCGCCCACCACGGCAATCACATAGCGGTCGCCGTCGCCGGTCAGCTGCCGGGCGCGGGAGATGCCGTCGGCCCAGGACAGCGAGGAGGACGCGTGGGAGCTTTCCACGATGTCGTGCTCGGACTCGGCCCGGTCCGGGTAACCGGACATTCCGCCTTCCTGGCGGAGGGTGCTGAAGTCCTGGCGCCCGGTGAGGAGCTTGTGGACATACGACTGGTGTCCGGTGTCAAAGACAATGCTGTCGCGGGGAGAGTCAAAAATACGGTGTACGGCGATGGTCAGTTCCACGACGCCGAGGTTCGGTCCGAGGTGGCCACCCGTTTGCGACACGTTGCCGATCAGGAAACTCCTGACCTCCGTAGCCAGCTGGGACAGCTGTTCTTCGGTCAACTTGCTCAGGTCCTGCGGATTCCGGATGGTGTCCAAAATTCCCAACGGGGCCTCCTTCGGGTGGTAGACATGCCTTTTAACTCTAACGCCTTGAACGCTGGACGGGCGCCGGACCCGGGCGGCGCAACGCAAAAGCCCCGGCCTGTCAGAGACAGGCCGGGGCTTTTGATGGCGCCGGTGTTGCCCGCTGCCGCTAGTTAGCGGAGATCTGGCGCAGCACGTACTGCAGGATGCCGCCGTTGCGGTAGTAGTCGGCCTCGCCCGGGGTATCGATGCGGAGGACCGCATCGAAGGACTTGGCGGAGCCGTCTTCGGCCGTGGCGGTGACCTTGAGCGTTTTCGGCGTGGTGCCTTCGTTCAGGGCGGTGACGCCCTCGACTGCGAAGGTTTCCGTACCGGTCAGGCCCAGGGTGGCAGCTGATTCGCCGGCCGGGAACTGCAGCGGCAGGACGCCCATGCCGATCAGGTTGGAGCGGTGGATGCGCTCGTAGCTTTCGGCCACGACAGCCTTGACGCCCAGGAGCGCGGTGCCCTTGGCAGCCCAGTCACGGGACGAACCGGAGCCGTACTCCTTGCCTGCCAGGACCACCAGCGGGGTGCCGGCTGCCTGGTAGTTCTGGGCGGCGTCGTAGACATAGGCCTGGGGGCCGTCTGCCTGCGTGAAGTCGCGGGTGAAACCGCCTTCGACGCCGTCCAGCAGCTGGTTCTTGATGCGGATGTTCGCGAAGGTGCCGCGGATCATGACTTCGTGGTTGCCACGGCGTGAACCGTAGGAGTTGAAGTCCTTGCGCTCCACACCGTTGGCCAGGAGGTACTGGCCGGCCGGGGTGTCCGACTTGAAGGAACCCGCCGGGGAGATGTGGTCCGTGGTGACGGAATCGCCGAGCTTGAGCAGCACGCGGGCACCGGAGATGTCGGTGACGGGCTCCGGCTTCGCCTTCATGCCCTCGAAGTACGGGGGCTTCCGCACGTAAGTGGACTTCGGATCCCAGGCGAAGGTGTCGCCGGCCGGGGTGTCGAGGGCCTTCCAGCGGTCGTCGCCGTCGAAGACGCCCTCGTAGCCGCGGGCGAACATTTCCTTGTCGATGGAGGAATCGATGACCTGCTGGACCTCGACCGGGTTCGGCCAGATGTCCTTCAGGAAGACCTCGTTGCCTGCTTCGTCCTGTCCGAGTGAATCCGTGTCGAAGTCGAAGTCCATGGAACCGGCCAGGGCGTAGGCGATGACCAGCGGCGGGGAGGCCAGGTAGTTCATCTTCACGTCCGGGTTGATCCGGCCTTCGAAGTTGCGGTTACCGGACAGCACGGCGGTGACGGAAAGGTCGTTGGCCTGGATGGCCTCGGAGATTTCGGCGTCGAGCGGGCCCGAGTTACCGATGCAGGTGGCGCAGCCGTAGCCCACGATGTAGAAGCCGAGCTTCTCCAGGTACGGGGTGAGGCCGGACTTCTCGTAGTAGTCGGTGACTACCTTGGAACCGGGAGCCACTGAGGTCTTGACCCACGGCTTCGAGGTCAGGCCCTTGTCCACGGCGTTGCGCGCCAGCAGCGCTGCGGCGAGCATCACGGACGGGTTGGACGTGTTGGTGCAGGACGTGATCGAGGCGATGGACACCGCTCCGTGGTCCAGCTCGAACTCGCGGCCGTCTTCGGTGACAACGTGCACCGGGGTGGAAGGACGTCCCTGGGCACCGTTCGCTGCGGAGACCACGCGTGCGGTTTCCGTGGTGTGGGAATCAGCGTGGGTGAACGAGGGCGGATCGGAGGCCGGGAAGGATTCTTCCAGGGACTCGTCGACGCTGCCGTCTTCGATGCTCACGTAGTTGTGGATGTCCTTGCGGAACTGCTCCTTGGCATCCGTGAGCTCGATGCGGTCCTGGGGACGCTTCGGGCCGGAGATGGAGGGAACAACCGTGGACAGGTCCAGCTCGAGGTACTCGGAGAACTTGATCTCGTGCGAAGGATCGTGCCAGAGGCCCTGTTCCTTCGCGTAGGCCTCCACGAGTGCAACGTTCTGCTCGGAGCGGCCGGTGAGGCGCAGGTACTCGATGGTGACGTCGTCGATCGGGAACATGGCGGCCGTGGAGCCGAACTCCGGGCTCATGTTGCCGATGGTGGCGCGGTTGGCCAGCGGCACTGCCGCCACACCCTCGCCGTAGAACTCCACGAACTTGCCCACAACACCGTGCTTGCGCAGCTGCTCGGTGATGGTGAGGACGACGTCGGTGGCGGTGGCGCCGGCCGGGATGGAACCGGTCAGCTTGAAGCCCACGACGCGCGGGATCAGCATGGAAACGGGCTGGCCCAGCATTGCGGCCTCGGCCTCGATGCCGCCAACGCCCCAGCCCAGCACGCCCAGGCCGTTGACCATGGTGGTGTGCGAGTCGGTGCCGACGCAGGTGTCCGGGTAGGCACGCAGGACGCCACCAATTTCGCGGGTCATGACCGTGCGGGCCAGGTACTCGATGTTGACCTGGTGCACAATGCCGGTTCCCGGCGGGACGACCTTGAAGTCGTCAAACGCGGTCTGGCCCCAGCGCAGGAACTGGTAACGCTCACCATTTCGCTGGTATTCGATCTCCATGTTGCGCTCCAGTGCGCCGGAGTTACCGAATGCGTCGATCTGCACCGAGTGGTCGATCACCATCTCGGCAGGTGCCAGCGGGTTCACCCGCTTGGGGTCACCGCCGAGCTCCTTGACGGCCTCACGCATGGTGGCGAGGTCGACAACACAGGGCACGCCAGTGAAGTCCTGCATGATCACGCGCGCCGGCGTGAACTGGATTTCAGTGTCGGGCTGGGCGTTGGGATCCCAGCCGGCCAGTGCTCGGACGTGATCGGCCGTGATGTTCGCGCCGTCCTCGGTCCTCAACAGGTTTTCAAGCAATACCTTGAGGCTGAACGGAAGGTTTTCTGCACCTTCAACGGAGTTCAACCGGAAAATTTCGTATTCGGTACCGGCTACATTAAGTTTGCCTTTTGAACCGAAGCTGTCCACAATGCTCATCGCAGGACTCCTCTCGCAACAGTTTCATCTTTGTCGCGCGGTTGACCGCTTGCTAGTTAGGCCATCCTAATTAGTGCAAGGTCATACAAAAGAGCATGGGGTCAGCCGGGAATCCGGCGCGCGACGTGGGACTACTACGCCCATCCTAGTCACATCAGAGGCGGGGCGTCAGCAACGCCACTGTCTCCATGTGGTGGGTGTGCGGATACAGGTCGAAGGCCCGCAGCCCGGCAAGTGACCAGCCGCCCTGCTGGAAGTACCCCAGGTCCCGGGCGAACGACGCCGGGTCGCAGGACACGTAAGCGATGGCCCGGGGACCTGCCGCCATCAGCTGGCTGACCACTGCCTTGCCCGCGCCTGCCCTCGGCGGGTCGAGCACCAGGGCGTCGAAGTTGCGGGGCGTTTGGCGCAGCACGCGTTCCACCCGTCCCTGCACGATCTCCACCTGCGGTGCGCCGTGCAGGTTCTTCCGGGCATCCCGGCTGGTGCCGGGGGCGCCCTCGACGGACAGCACGGAACCGGTGACGCCCACGGCGTCGGCCAGCGCGGCCGTGAACAGCCCGGCGCCTGCGTACAGGTCCGCCACCACCGCGCCCGGTTCCAGGTAGCCGCCGTCGTGAAGGAAGTCCCTGACCGCGCCGACGAGCGTGTCCGGTGCGTCCCGGTGGATCTGCCAGAAGCCCTCCCCCGTGACCCGGTACTCGTGGCCCGCGGCCGACTCCTGCACCCAGGTGCGCCCGCGCAGCTGGAGCGCCTCGCCCTTGGCCGGGTCGAAGCTGGCCACCGAAACGTCGGCGGGCAGCTGGGCCAGGATGGCGCTGAGGCGCTTCGCCCGCGTGCCTGCGGCCGGAGCCAGCAGTACCAGCGGGCGCGATCCGTTGGCCGGAGCGGCAACTTCCACGCGCTCAATGCCCTGGAGGTCGATGTCCCACAGCCGGAGGTCGTTGATGCCAGCCACAGCCAGCGGCATCTCGCGGACGGGAATGACCTGGTCGGAACGGTGGGCGTGCATGCCCAGCTTGCCGCCCGGCGTTACGGCAAAGCTTGCCCTGGTGCGCCAGCCCAGGCCGGGTGCGTCCGCTGTGCCGGCGGCCGCCGCTTCACCCACCGGTTCAACGATGTTCCCGCGCCCTGCGGGGTCCGTCCACACCGGGGGATGTTCGACGCCGGCCAGCCGCTTCAGCTGTTCGGCCAGGACTGCAGCCTTGAGGCCCCGTTGGTGCTCGAGGGACACGTGGCCCAGCTCCGCACCGCCCACGGGCGCGTGGCCGTGGGACCACGACCGCAAGGAGTCCGCCAGGTGCCAGAAATGGGGTACCCGTTCGGGCGAGGCCTCGAGCACTTCCACGACGTCGGCACGCCAGAATTTGGATCCCTCGCCGGCGTCGGTCAGCCGGATCCGGGCTCTTTCGCCCGGGATGGCGTGGCGGACGAACACCACGCGGCCTTCGTGGCGGGCAACGCAGTGCCCCCCGTGGGCTATGGGCCCGATATCCACCACGAGTTCGGCATGTGTGCGGGTCTGGGTCTCGGAGCTCATTGGATATCCTGCATTTTCTTTGCTTCTTCGGACGATTTCAGCTGCCAGGGCACACTGGCCACCATGACTCCCGGCTCGAAATGGAGACGGGTCTTGATACGCAGGGCGGTCTGGTTATGGACCAGTTGTTCCCACCACTTGCCCACGACGTACTCGGGGATGTAGACGACGATGAGGTCGCGCGGCGAATCCCGCCGCATGTTCTTCACATACTCCATGATGGGCGTCACGGTTTCCCGGTACGGGCTGGCGAGAACGGTGAGCGGCACCGGAATCTCCAGTTTTTCCCAGTCGGCAAGTGTGTGGGCGGTTTCGTCGGAGTTGATGTCCACTGTGATGGCGTCGAGCCTCGACGGCCGCGACGCGCGGGCGTAGGCCAGGGCCCGCAGAACGGGCTTGCGGACGTGCGAAACCAGCAGCACGGCATGGACCCGGGACGGCAGGGCGCGCGGCGAGGAATCCTCGTCCACTGCGAGTTCCTTGGCTACGTTGTCGTAGTGCGCGCGGATGCTCCACATGATGAGGAACAGCACGAACATCGCCAGCAGGGCGATCCAGGCTCCCTGCTCAAACTTGGTGATCAGGACGATGGTGAGGACCAGGGCGGTCATGCCGAACCCGATCATGTTGATGGTGCGCGACTTGAGCATCCGGCGGCGAACCGTCTTGTCCCGCGCCAGCTTCAGTTCGCGCCCCCAGTGCCTGACCATGCCGAGCTGGCTTGCCGTGAAGGAAATGAAAACGCCCACGATGTAGAGCTGGATGAGCTTGGTGACGTCGGCGTTGAAGGCCAGGATGAGCACCAGGGCGCCGGCGGCGAGGGCCAGGACGCCGTTGCTGAAGGCCAGGCGGTCACCGCGCGTGCGCAGCTGGCGCGGCAGGTAGCCGTCCTGCGCCAGGATGGATCCTAGGACCGGGAAGCCGTTGAAGGCGGTGTTGGAGGCAAAAACCAGGATCACGCCCGTCGCGGCCACCACGATGTAGAACAGCAGCGAGCCGGGGCCGAAGATGGTCTGGGCTATCTGGCTGATGGCTGGGCTTTGGATGTAGTCCTCCGGGAGGGGCTGCCCGTTGACCAGGAATTCCGTGGCCGGGTCCAGGACGATGTGCACCTTGGTGGCATTCGCGAGGTAGATGATGCCGGCCAGCATGGAGGAGGCGATGAGGCCGAGCAGGAGCAGGGTGGTTGCCGCGTTCTTGCTCTTGGGTTTCTGGAAGTTGGGGACGCCGTTGCTGATGGCTTCCACGCCGGTCAGGGCCGCGGCACCCGAGGAGAACGCCCGGAGCAGCAGGAAGGCGCCGGCCAGCCCCACCAGCCCCTCGTCGAAACCGGCCTGCGGCACGATCGTGAAGTCTGCGGACGGGGCCTCCCCCAGCTGGCCGGTGACAGCCTGGAAGACGCCGATGGCGGTCATGCCCAGGATGGATGCCATGAAGATGTACGTGGGAACGGCGAAGACGCTGCCGGCTTCCTTGATCCCGCGCAGGTTCACGAGAGCCAGGATGGCCACGCCCACGGTGGCAATCAGCGCCTGCTGGCCGTGAAGTGCCGGAACTGCGGTGGTGAGGTACGTCGCGGCCGATGACATCGAGACGGCGACGGTGAGCACGTAGTCCACCAGGAGTGCCGACGCAACAGTCAGGCCGGCGTATTTGCCCAGGTTGACGTTGGCTATTTCGTAGTCGCCCCCGCCGGACGGGTAGGCGTGCACGTTCTGGCGGTAGGAGGCCACGACCGTGAGCAAAACCACCATGACGGCGAGTCCCACCCACGGTGAGAACGCCACCGCACTGACACCTGCCAGGGCCAGGGTCAGCAGGATTTCATCGGGCGCATAAGCCACCGAGGACAGCGCGTCTGAGGCGAAAACCGGAAGCGCGATCCGCTTGGGCAACAGCGTGTGGGCCAGCCGGTCGTTCCGGAAGGGCCTCCCCACGAGCACCCGCTTCACGGCATTCAATATTGTCAGCACCCCACAAAGCTAGTCTGATTCGGACGCGATGTCATGATGGCCTCCGCACGGTGTCTCCGGGGGCGCCGGGAGGGATCTGCCGGACGCTGGGCAGGGCGGCCCGGCGGGCCGGTAGAGTCTTACGGAGCAACAGGAAAAATGACTGAGGAGGCACGGGTGGCGCACTTCGTGATCATGGGTTGTGGGCGCGTGGGAGCAACACTGGCGCACACCCTCGAGGATGCGGGCCACTCGGTGGCCATCATCGACCAGGACGACCGTGCCTTCCGCAGGCTCCGCACCGGGTTTTCCGGCCGCAAGGTGACCGGAGTCGGGTTCGACCGGGAAACCCTGAAGCAGGCAGGCGTGAGCGAGGCCTACGCCTTCGCCGCAGTCTCCAGCGGTGACAACTCCAATATCCTGGCCACCCGGGTTGCCCGCGAGACGTTCCACGTGCCCCACGTCGTGGCCAGGATCTACGACCCAGGCCGGGCCGAAATCTACCAGCGGCTGGGCATTCCCACGGTCGCGGCGGTGCGGTGGAGCGCAGACCAGGTGCTGCGCCGGATCCTGCCCGAACAGCACCTCGCCGGGGACTTCCGTGAGCCGTCGGGCCGACTGGTCCTCGCCGAAATCGACCTCGACCCCTCCTGGGTTGGCCACGCCGTGGCCGAAATCGAGAAGGTGGCCGGAATCCGGGTTGCCTACCTGACCCGGTTCGGCGAAGGCATGCTGCCCGGGGCAGGTACGTCCTACCAGGAGGGCGACACGGTCCATGCCATGCTGCGCGTGGACCGAAGCGCCGAAGTCGGCCACATTCTCGCCAAAGAACCCCCCAAGGAGCAGTAAGTGAAAGTCGTCATCGTCGGGGCAGGCAGCGTCGGTTCCTCGATCGCCCGTGAGCTCCTCGCCCACAAGCACGAGATCCTGCTGATCGACCTGAAACCGGAAGTCATCGGGCGCAGCGGGCTCCGGGGCGCGCACTGGCTGGTCGGGGATGCCTGCGAGCTGAGCACACTCCAGGACGCCAAGCTCGAAGACGCCGAAGTGGTGGTTTCCGCCACGGGCGACGACAAGGTCAACCTTGTGGTGTCCCTGCTGGCGAAGACCGAGTTCGGCGTCGGCCGTACTGTCGGGCGCGTCAACAACCCCAAGAACGACTGGATGTTCAACGATTCGTGGGGTGTCGATGTCGCCGTCAACACTCCGCAGCTCATGACCGCGCTGGTTGAGGAAGCGGTGGAAATCGGTGACCTCGTCCGGCTGCTCACCCTGCAGACGGGCGTTTCGTCCCTCGTGGAGTTCACGGTGCCCCACGACTCGCATGTCATCGGGCTCACCGTGGGGGGCATCGACTGGCCCGAAGACTCCACGCTCGTGGCGATCCTCCGGGACCAGGCGCCCATCACGCCCAGCCGGGACGACGTCCTCGACGGCGGCGACGAACTGTTTTTCGTCACCACCATCGCCGCTGAAGACGGCCTCCGTGCGCTGCTGTCCCCCGACCAGCAGCAGGACCACGAACCGGACCGGCAGCACGGATCAGACGACGGGCACCCGGATACCGCCGAACGGCCGGAGCAGCAGGCTCCGGACGAAGACGGCTTCGACGGCTAGTGCTGTGGCGGCGAACCCGGCTGCGAAGGATCACTCGGCTGCGCTGATGGCGACGCCGGGGCCACGGGCTTGGTGATGAGCCACGCAACCCAGATGCCCAGGATGTACAGCGGGGCACCCATGATGAGCCGCGTGGTCGCGAGGCCTGCCAGTCCCTGCTCGCCGAGGAGATACAGGGGCACCTGGACCAGCAGCCGCAGCGCGAGGACGGCCACGATCACCCACGTGCCCAGGCGGTAGGCCCGGACGCGGGCGGGATCCTTGCGCCACTCCAGGCCCTCGTTCCGGATGAATCCGAACAGCAGCCCTGCAATGGGCCAGCGGAGCGCGATGGAAATCACCATCCCGGTGATGTAGGCGGCGTTGGTAAGGAATCCGAGGACATAGAAGTCCTCCGCCTTGCCGGTGGTGTTGGCCAGCCACGCGGAGATGCCGACGCCGGCGATCCCGGCGAGTGCCTGGGTCAGCGGACGCCGCTGGACCAGCCGCGCCACGGTGAAAGCGGCCGCCGCCGCCAGGGCGGCAATCAGGGAGAGTGGCAGCTCGCGCGTTATGGTGAAGGCCACCAGGAACATGAGGCCGGGAAGAATGCTCTCGGCGATGCCCTGTACCCCGCCGGCGCTCTTGAGCACGTCTATGCTGCCGTCCTTGGACCGGTGCAGCCCGGCCTTGACCGCGTAGTCTTCCGCGAAGTCGGCCATTGAAGGGGTCTCCGGTGTGGGCCGCGGCTTGGCGGGCCCGGCAGCGGGATCCGGGTTCTCGGACGGCGTCATTGGTTCTCCTGGCGGGACAGTATTTCGTAGCGGGGATTGAACATGGTGGGAAGGCCGTCGCGGAACGTCAGCATGCCTTCCAGCCGAAGCTCGCAGCCGGGATCCACGCCGGAAACCCGCCGCCGGCCGAGCCATACGACCCGCAGCCGGTCGCGGCGGCCCCGTCCCCCGGGTTTCCGCGCCGTCGGCGGCTCCACGGCGGCCGGGACGAAGCCCACCTTGCCTCGCGGGACATCGTGGTCCGTGACGATCGCGGTGAACGAGGCCACCTGCGTGGCCGGAACGTAGGTCACGGATTCGATAAAGCCACGGCACAGCACACGTCCACGGTCCGGCAATCCACTGATGGAGTGTTCGGGCTGCGGAAATACGCCGGCCGGGTCAGCCAATCTGGGTGATCTCCGGTCCGCGCTCGGGCTGCTCGAAGTCGGGTGCGCCCTGCGGCGGCTGAGGGCTCGAGTCCTTCGGCAGGCGGAGCTGAAGCAGGTCACGCGGCGGCATCGGGCTCTCGCCCCGGACCACCACGATCTGCCGGAACAGGGATTCAAGGTTTGCGGCGGCGTCGCGGTCAATGGCAGCCTCGCCGCCCAGAACGCCGCGCAGGAACCAGCGGGGACCGTCGACGCCGATGAACCGGGCCACGCGGTAGCCGCCGGCGCCGTCGCCCGTGCCTGCCGGAAGCTTCGCCACCAGCTCGGTGCCGAAGGCTCCGGGGACCTCTTCGACCTGGCCGCCCTGGCTTCCCACGGACTGTCCGATCTGCTCACGGATTTCATCCCAGAGTCCCTCGCTGCGCGGGGCAGCGAAGGCCTGGAGCTGCAGGCTCGAACCTTCGAGGTCCATGGTGACGGCCACAACCCGCTGCGTGGCTTCCTCGACCTCGAGGCGCAGCTGGAGTCCTTCACGGGGTGCAATCAGGAGGGCGCCGAGGTCCACATATCCATTGGTGCTGTCGATTTCCGAGACGTCGAAAGGCCCCGTGGCTTCCCGGCCCGTGCTTTCCGCGGCAACGGCCTCTGCAGTCTCAAGGGTGTCCCCGGGCTCTGCTGCCTGGTCCTTCTTGGCCTTCTTGCCACGCCCAAAAACCATCGGGTTGTCTCCTTAGTTGTGATCTTGTCCCGCCGTGCCACCTGGGCAGCGCGGTAAGTCATGCAGCACCGGCAAAGCCGGGCAGTACCGGCAAAGCCAGCAGCGCCGGGGGCTAGGCCTGCGGTGCCGCGAATCCGCCGGTGGAACCGAAGCCGCCGTCACCGCGGACCGAGTCGCTCAATTCCGCAACGGCCACAAACTGCGCGTACTCCACGCGTTGAATGACCATCTGGGCAATTCTATCGCCGCGCCGAAGCTCAATGGCCTTCTCGCGGTCCGTGTTCAGGAGGGTCACGGCGATCTCGCCGCGGTATCCGGCGTCGACCGTTCCCGGGGCGTTGACCACTGTCAGGCCGTGTTTGGTGGCGAGCCCCGAGCGCGGGTGGATGAGGGCGACGTAGCCGTTAGGCAAGGCGATGGAGACCCCGGTGGGCACCAGCCGGCGCTCACCCGGTTCGAGGACCACGTCCTCGCGGGCACAGAGGTCCGCTCCGGCGTCGCCGGGGTGGGCGTAGGAGGGGGCTTCGAGGCCGGCGTCGAGCATTTTCAGCTGGACCGACAGGGTGGGCGATCCGTAGGCACCGGCGCTGCCTTCCAGGGAGTTCGGCGGCAAAGTACTCACGGCTGCAGTTTCTTCAGTCACAGTCATTCACTCTAACGCCCGTAACGGCCTTGGGCCTAGCCGCCGCGGGCCGAGGCCGGCGCTGAAGCCAAGGTGAAATACCCCGGAAAAGGTGGAAAGCTGGGGCTATGCCGGAATCTAGTGCAGCTGTGCCTGCCCCCAACAGCACACCCCATGGAACTACCGTTCTATACAGCGAGAAGCTCCACCCCAATCTGTGGATCTGGCTGGTGGCAGCCGGACTCTCCGGCGCCGGCATCCTGGTGTTCGCCCCGATTAGCATTGCGGCCGGGATTACGGCGGCCGTGGTGCTCTTCGTCATCATCGCGGTTCTGCTCATCATGTCCACGCCGTCGATCACGGTCACCGCGGAAACGCTCCAGGTAGGGCGGGCCACCATCGAGCGCCGTTACATCGGTACGGTGACGCCGTTCAGCGGCAAGGAGGCCACGGCCGAACGCGGCACCCGCCTGAACGGACTGGCCTATCTCTGCATCCGCGGCTGGGTGGACCCCGTGGTCAGGATCGAGATCACGGATCCCTCCGATCCCACGCCGTACTGGCTCACGTCCACGCGGCGGCCGGCACAACTAACGGCGGCCCTCACCAACACGTAAAGGCGGCCGGCGCAGGGCATGAGTCGCATTGCAGTACCGACTCCCGCCGGCCCTGTCAGCCCTCGCAGTCCTTGCAGAAGAGCAACCCGTCCTTTTCGCGGGCGATCTGCGAGCGGTGACGGACAAGGAAGCATGACGAGCAGGTGAATTCATCAGCCTGGGCCGGCATGACGCGGACCAGGAGTTCCTCGCCGGACAGGTCAGCACCCGGGAGTTCATAGCCTTCAGCCAGGTCGGTCTCGTCTACATCCACCACAGCCGTTGGCTTGTCCGAGCGCCGGGTCTTCAATTCCTCAATGGAATCTTCGTTCAGGTCCTCTTCTGATTTCCGCGGCGCATCGTAATCTGTCGCCATTATTGTCTGCTCACACTCCGCTTTGTTCGGTTGGATCGCCGGGTCCTGGGGACTGTCCTTGCGGGCAATTGCGCCCTTTGGCTGTCCCCTGGTCCGGTTCACCGATGTAAACGCTGGATTGCCCGGTTTTGTGCCCGACTTAGGCGCCCATTTTTCCCTAAGCGGACCGTGAAAGCGAGAGTTTTCCGGTTGCTTCCCGGCGGAGACCTGCCGGAGGGTGGCTGGCGGGCGGCTGGAGGCAGGCCCAGCGCACGGTACTGCCTGGAAAGTCGCGGAATATCGCGGCGCGCCCTCTCCCCTCCCCGGAAAGACGGCTGCCGGATGGCAGAGTTTCGAATGTCAGTAATGCCAGGGTGGAGGATTTGTATGCAGGATCTACGGCTTGTAGGCGTCCACGACGACGGAGGGCATCTCCTGTTGAGCGGCACCGGCGGCGAGATGTTCCAGCTGCCGATCGACGAAGCTCTCCGGCTCGCGGCCAGCCGCTCTCCGGCGCGGGGTGCTGCTACAGCTGCGCCCGTCGCCATGTCCCCTCGGGATATCCAGGCCCGCATCAGAAGCGGTGCCACGGCTGCCGAAGTTTCAGAACTCTCGGGCATTCCGCTGGCCAAGGTCCAGCGCTACGAGGGCCCGGTGCTCGCCGAACGGGAGTACGTAGCCCAGCAGGCCCGGAAGATCGAAGTGGCTTCACCCGCCCCCGGCCATGATGTCTACCGCTCCGCCTTCGGAGACAACCCGGCCACCCTGGGCGACATGGTGGCGCACCGGCTGACGGCCCATGGCATCGAATCCTCAACCGTGGAATGGGACTCCTGGCGGCGCCCGGACGGAACCTGGACCGTGGTTGCCCGCTTTGAGACCAAACCCGGCGGGCACGCCAGCATCGGCGAGGAACCTCCGGCCATGTGGACCTTCAGTCCCGCCCGGAAATCGTTGCAGAACGCCAACCGCTGGGCCCAGCAGCTGAGCGAACTGGAGCCGCTTGACGGCCCGGTGCCAGCCCGCCGGCTGTCAGCGGTTTCAGACCGCCCGTTCGACTTTGAAACAGATGCCGAGGCGGCTGCCGCCCGGACGGCGTCGGGACAATCCGGCAAGGATTCCGACGGCCTTCTCGATATGCTCCGCTCGCGCCGCGGCCAGCGGCTGGGTGTGGACGAAGACGGCGACGACGCACTGGCAATGCTGCTCACCAACGGTGTTCCGGCCGCCCACCCCCGGCCGTCGGAAGTGGTGGCGGAGCCCGAGGCCGAAGAGAGCGGAACCGGCGCGCAAAGCGGCGAAGAAACCGATGCTCCGGCAGCCAAGGGAGATTCCTTCACCCGGAAACGCGAGGGCCGCGTCTCCATGCTTTCCCGCCTGAGCCTGGCTCCGCGGAACTCCGAAGATGACGACGACCGGCTGAAGCTTCACGACGGCGTCAGCACGGAGACCCGAGAGATCACGATTGTGGCGTCCCCGCTGAGCCCGGTTACGGATCCGGATGAGGCAGCCGCGGCGGAGTCCGGCACCGTGCCGGCGGCACCCGACGCTAGCCCGCAGCCTGAAACCGTCACCGCCCCTGAATCCACGCCCGTCCGGGAAGCGGCTCCCGGCCGTCAGTCCGGCTGGAACCGCGAATCCGCTCCGACCGTCGGCCTGGATGAGCTACTTGGCGGCGGGAGCCCCAGGCGGAGCCGGGACGATGCACTTGCCGGTACTAGGAATGAAACCAGGAGCGACCGTGAGGTTGAACAGCCCGAACGGCAGCCGTCCAAGCCCAAGCGCTCCAGCGTGCCCAGCTGGGATGAAATAGTCTTCGGCGCACGCGGCGACTGATCTGCCGCGGCCTCCATAGCCAATCAGCTCCGGCGGATTTCCCCTGAGCCGCGCCACAGGCAGGCGTCCACCTCGAACGGCAGCAACTGGTCCTCCTGGGCCATGACATTGGCCCCGTGGGCCGTGACCCGCCGCATGAAGTGCCGCCGGCACAGTGTCTCGTACCCCACCACAGGAGTGTGGTCCGCCTCGCCGGCACCGGTTGGGTCGCCGGCCATATCGACGTCGCCCACCACTACCTGCGCGCCTTCGGTCACCATCACGCCGTCGACCGTGCGGGCGTTGTGGGTGGCCCGACGTCCGCACCAGCACAGCGCTTCCACCTGCAGGACCTGGACACGGTCCGCGAGTTCGATGAGCCGTTGGGATCCCGGAAACAGCCGGGTGCGGAAGTCCGCGCTGATGCCAAACGCAAACACGTCGACGTCGATCTCGTCCACAACGCGGGCCAGCTGCTCCACCTGCGACGGCGAGTAGAACTGGGCTTCATCACAGATGAGATAGTCCACGCGGAGGCCGCGGGTCCGGCGCTCGATCACCTCGTCCCAGAAGTCTGTGGTGTCCAGGACCTCTACGCAGTCCGTCTCCAGCCCGAGGCGGCTGGAGATCCGTGCACCGCCGGCTCGGTCGTTACGGCTGAACCGGACACCGCCGCGTCCCCGGGCCCGGTGGTTGTGGTCCATCTGCAGGGCGAGGGTGGATTTTCCGCAGTCCATGGTGCCCGAGAAGAAGACGAGTTCAGCCACGCGCACCCTTTCTGCCCTGGGCCTGGAAGCAAAGCAGCGGAACCTCACGCTCTGCTTTGGTCAGTGAGCCGTGCTGCCCCACCACCTCGAGGGCGGTAGGACGGACGCGGCGTGTGTCGTACAACGCCAGGGCGTCCCGGGCGGCGATCATAACGTCCCCGATCCGGGGGCTGACCTCCGGCCGGACGTCGCCGAACAGCCCGGCGGACACGGCCTCTTCCCTTGTGAACGCCCAGATCCTGTCGCCGAACCTGGTACGCCAGGCGTCGATCAGCCGGGCGCGGTGCTGCTCCCCGGCTCCGGGCTCAAGGTACAGGTGCACCATGCGGGGCTCCCCCGCTGTGTGCCGCACCCCGTCGATGAGGGCCGGCTCTGCGGAGTAGTCGAAACGCTGCGATTCGGGGACGTCGAGCATGCCGTGGTCTGCCGTCAGCAGGACCGTGGTCCCCGGCGGCAGGGTCGCGTTGAGCCGCCGTACGGTGGCGTCCAGTTCTTCGAGCTGGTGTTCCCACTGTGCCGACTGGCAGCCGTAGCGGTGCCCGGCCTTGTCCAGGTCGTTGACGTAGAAGTACATCAGGGAGCTGTCGGCGCCAAGCATGGCTTCTGCCGCCGCGGCAGTCCTGGCGTGCGGGGTGCTGGCGGCGATGAACCGGCCTCCCCGCAGCGCGGCCTGCGTCATGGGTGACGCCCCGAACTGCGGAAGGCTGATGGTGCTGACGTCCGTGTGGGCGGATGCCCGCTCGAAGACGGTGGGAAACGGCTGCCACTCGCGGGGGTCCACACCGGCATCCCAGTTGCCCAGCATGTTGACCACCTTGTCCTGCCCTGGGTCCAGGACGTCGTAGCCCACCATGCCGTGCTGACCGGCCGGGAGTCCGGTGCCGAAGCTGGCGAGGGAGGACGCAGTGGTGGACGGAAAAGCGGAGTCCAGAGCCACCGGCACGGCTCCTTGGCCCTGCTGCATCACCGACCGGAGGAAGGGGGTGTGCGCCGATTTCTGTTTGAGCAGGTTGCGGCCCAGGCCATCGGCCAGGACAACGCACACCCTTTTGGCCGCCGGCAGGTTCAGCCTGTTCTCAAAGCCGTCGATTCCGAGGCTGGCTGCCGCACTGGTGAGGACTTCCGCGATGGACCGTTGGCCGAAGGCGGGCGCCGGTGGCAACGGCGACGGAGCCGGGGCACCATCGGCGATGGCTATGACTGACGGTTCTGAGGGGTTTTCGGGCGTCATCTCAGCGCTGGTGTCCGCGGCTGAGGCGGTTTCCGAAAACGCCGGTGCGCGGACGCGGCGCAGCCACGGGGCCGCTGTGCGGGACGGGCGCGGCCGAGCCGGTGTTGACAGCGCGCAGGGCCCGGGCGAACAGCTTTGCGTCCTGCACGGCCTGCAGGCCGTCGGCTTCGGCGCTGATGCGCAGCACAATGTCCTCCTGGGCGATGGTGCCGCTGTAGCCGTGGTCAGCTTCGCACTGCGGGTCGCCGCAGCTGGCCGGACCCATGTCCAGCCGCTGGCCGCCGGACCAGGCAATGGACAGGGTCAGCTCGCGGACGGGATCGGACGGCTTGTAGTTCTGCGGCTGGGCGTACATGTAGCTGAGCACCACGGAACGGATCTGCGCCACGGGCACGGACTCGGTGGAAATCTGCGCAACGATCTGTTCCCCGGCCTCATCCAGCTGCTGGTCGTCAACATGTGCAATGACCAGCATGTCGTCCGTCAACACCAGCACGGTGATATGGCGGCGGACCTCGGCGCGGTCGAAATGGGTTTCCAGGTGCACCAGGTGCGCCATGCAGTCGCGGCCGTCCAGGGCGTCGTCAACAACATCGGCGACAAGCCGGGGGTAGAAGCCTGCCTGCTGGAGCGCCCCTTCGAGGCTCTGGCCCTGGGCACCGTGGTCATGTGCGCTGTGGCTGGGTGCGGCCTGGTGACCGGAGCGGGGTGCTTGCGGCTTCGACGTGGGAGGCTGGGTCATTACCCCATTTTCACAGATCGGCTGTGCACTTGCTAACTGTGTGTCCCAACCCGGCCAAGCGGGCAGCCGGCGGCCGCAGTCCGCGCTAGCTCCGCATTGCCCGCCGCGCGCTGTCGGTCCGCTGGGCGGCATTGGCGATCCGGACATCGGCGGACAGGATCGATGCACCGCCGGGGCCGGCCAGCACGGGGTTGAACTCAATCAACGCGATTTCGGGGTGGTTGTCCTTCAGCCTGGTCAGCCGCGCGGCAATGTCCTCCAGCGCCGCCACATCCACCGCCGGCAGCCCCTGGTAGCCGAACAGTTTCCGGGACGCCCGCGGCGCGCGAATAAAGTCGTGGACGTCGGCCCCGGACAGCGGTGGAACCCGGTGGGACCAGTCCTCCAGCAGGTTCACGGCGTCGCCGGCCAGCCCGAAGGACACCACGGGACCCAGCAGCGGATCCTCAATGGCGCGGAACGTGCAGGCCTGACCCACCGGCGCCATGGTCTGGATTTCCATCGATGGGGAGCCGTACGGCGCCAGGGCGCGGTGCATCTGGATGATGTTCCGCCGCAAGGAATCCGCGTCCTGGATGTCCAGCCGCACGCCGCCAAGGTCGAGCCTGTGGCGCAGGGCGGGGTCCATGGTCTTGAGCACCACCGGCCAGCCCAGCCGGTCCGCGGCCGCCACGGCCTGGTCGGGCGTTTCGAAGCCTTCGGAGGGAACCACATGGATGCCGTAATGGGCCAGCAGGGTGGCTGCTGTAGCCGGGGCGAGCTGCACCAGCTGCTCACCGGGGACGTCGTGGAGCAGGTCCTCCAGTTCGGCCCTGACGCTCTCCTGGTCGCAGCCTTCGGGCTCCACGAACAGGCCCTTGTCGCGGACCACCCACTCGGCGTACCTCACGACGGCGGCGAGCGCCGCGACGGCGGCGCCCGGGTTGGAGTAGCAGGGCACGGTCCCGGTGGCTGCTTCTGCGCCGACCATGCCCTCTACGTAGATGGACGGGTCCAGGATCCCCGTGAAAGCGGCAACCACCGGTTTCCCGGCCGCTGCCGAGCATTCTGCCAGGACACCCGCGATTTTCTCCACGGTGAGGCCGCGTGCGGGGAGCAGAGCAATCACCACGGCGTGGACGGAGTCGGAAGCGAGGGTCCGGGCCAGGCTTTCGCGGAGGGCCGGCAGCGCCAGGGACATACCGGCGTCGAAGTCCACGTCGGTGACGATCCGTTCAACGCCCAGCCCGTTCGCGGCGGCAGCGTCCGCCACCACTTTGCCGAGTGCCCGGGAGTTGCTGAACACCGCGATGTCCGCTCCGGCAGGCAGGGGCTGGCCGGAGACGATCTGGGCGACGTCCATGAGCTGCTCAATGGTTTCCACCCGGATGACACCCGCCTGGCGCATCATGGCGTCGAGGGCGCCGAAGGGCGCCTGGGTGGTGCGCACGGCGTGCCCCGGCGGCAACTGGAGCCCCATGGCGTCCGACTTCGCCACGATGACGGGCTTGGTGCGGGCCAGCCGCCGTGCCAGGCGGGAGAACTTGCGGGGGTTGCCGATGGATTCGAGGTAGAGTCCCACCGCTGCGGTGTCGGCGTCGTCTTCCCAGAACTGCATCATGTCGTTGCCGGAGACGTCCGCGCGGTTGCCGGCGGAGAGGAAGGTGGAGATGCCCACGCGGCGCCGGCTGGAGCCAGCGTAGAGGGACACTCCGATGGCCGCGGACTGGCTGAACAGGCCCAGGCCGCCACGGCGGGGCAGGCTCGGTGCCATGGACGCGTTCAGGGACACCTCCGGGTTGGTGTTGACGATGCCGAGGGACGCCGGGCCGATCACGCGCATCCCGTTGGACCGGGCCTGCCGGACCAGCTCGCGCTGCCGTGCCAGCCCGCGTTCGCCGTCGTCGGCGTACCCGGCCGTGGCGACGACGACGCCCTTGACCCCCGCCGCAGCGCAGTCCGCCACCACCTTCGGAACTTCCTCGTACGGGACGGCTATGACCGCCAGCCGGACGGCGTCAGGCACTTCGGCGAGCCGGGCGAAGGACAACATCCCGGCGAGTTCGAGGGCTTCAGGATTGATGGCATAGACGGGGCCGGTGAAGCCGCCTTCAATGATGTGTTCGAGCAGCTGGTAGCCCACCGTGCCCCATTTGCGGCTGGCACCGATCACGGCAACCGACGACGGCGCCAGCAGCTCCTGGATGCTGCGCGCCTCCGCACGGTGTTCACGTGCCTCCATCACCGCCCGGGACTTTTCCGTGGGGTCGATGTTGAACTCCAGGCTCACCACGCCGTCGTCGAAGTGCCGTTTGACGTCGTATCCGGCGTCGGAGAAGACCATCAGCATCTTGCGGTTTTCCGGCAGTACTTCGGCGCTGAATTTGCGGATGCCGTTTTCGCGGGCAGCGGCGGCCAGGTGCTCCAGCAGGATGGACCCGATGCCGCGGCCCTGGTGGGCGTCGGCTATATTGAAGGCAACCTCGGCTTCTTCGGGATCGGCCAGCCGGTCGTAGCGGCCGATGCCCAGGATTTCCCCGCCGATGGTGATCACCAGCGCCACCCGGTCCTTGTAGTCCACCTCCGTGAAGCGCTTCAGTTCCTTGCTGGAGAGCCGCGCCTTGAAGGCGAAGAACCGCATGTAGATGGACTTCTGCGATTGGCCGGTATGGAAAGCCTGCACCGCATCGGCATCAGGGGGGTGGATGGGGCGCAAATGAGCCGTCCCGCCGTCCCGCAGAACAACATCGGCTTCCCAATATTCCGGATATACGCCGTCCCCGGGCTGATCCACCATAGGCTTAGCCTAGCTAAAACTCCGCCAGTAAACCGTTAAGGATCCACCAGCCCCATGGCCCGCCGCCAAAGTTCCGCCCCGGCAGGGGACGCCGTCCAGGACTACACCGAGAACATTGTCGACATCGACGTCACATCGGAAATGGAAGGCTCGTTCCTCGAGTACGCATATTCGGTCATCTATTCGAGGGCCCTCCCGGACGCCCGCGACGGCCTGAAGCCGGTTCAGCGGCGCATCCTCTACATGATGAGCGAGATGGGCCTTCGCCCGGACCGCGGCCATGTAAAAAGCGCCCGTGTGGTGGGCGAGGTCATGGGCAAGCTGCACCCGCACGGCGATACAGCCATCTACGACGCGATGGTCCGGATGGCACAGGACTTTTCCCTGCGGCTGCCGCTGATCGACGGTCACGGCAACTTCGGCTCGCTCGACGACGGCCCGGCAGCACCGCGGTACACGGAGGCCCGCCTGGCGGCGGCTGCCCTGACCCTGACGGACCACCTCGACGAGGACGTCGTGGACTTCGTCCCCAACTACGACAACCAGCTCACCCAGCCGGACGTGCTCCCGGCCGCGTTCCCCAACCTGCTGGTCAACGGCGCCACCGGCATCGCCGTCGGCATGGCCACCAACATGGCCCCGCACAACCTGGTGGAGGTCATCTCCGCAGCCAGGCACCTGATCGCGAACCCGGAGGCCACCCTCGAGGACCTCATGCGCTTCGTCCCCGGCCCGGACCTGCCCACGGGCGGACGGATCGTGGGCCTGGACGGCATCCGCGACGCATACGCCACCGGGCGCGGCTCGTTCAAGACCCGCGCCAAGGTGGAAGTGGAGCAGCTGTCCGCCCGCCGCACGGGCCTGGTGGTCACCGAACTTCCCTACATGGTGGGCCCGGAAAAGGTGATCGAGAAGATCAAGGACGCCGTCAACGGCAAGAAGTTGACGGGCATCAGCGACATTGTGGACCTCACGGACCGCAAGCACGGGCTCCGCCTGGTCATCGAGCTGAAGAACGGATTCAACCCGAACGCCGTGCTCCAGCAGCTCTACCGTTACTCGCCGATGGAAGATTCCTTCGGCATCAACAACGTGACGCTGGTGGACGGCCAGCCGCAGACGCTGGGGCTAGTGCAGCTGCTGTCCGTCTACGTCGGCCACCGCATCAGTGTGGTGCGGCGCCGGACGGCGTTCCGGCTGGCGAAGAAAAAGGACCGCCTCCACCTGGTGGAGGGCCTGCTGATCGCCATCGTGGACATCGACGAGGTCATCCAGATCATCCGGTCCTCGGACGAGGTGGCCGCCGCCCGGGAACGCCTGATGTCCATATACGACCTCACCGAAATCCAGGCGAACTACATCCTGGAACTCCGGCTGCGGCAGCTGACCAAGTACTCCCGGATCGAGCTCGAAAAAGAGCAGGACCAGCTAAAGCGCGAGATCGCGGAGCTGGAGGCCATCCTGGGTTCGGACCAGCGCCTGCGCGAACTTGTCTCCGAGGAGCTCGCCGAAATCGCCGAAAAGTACGGCACACCCCGACGGACGGTCCTGCTCGAGTCCGAGGCGGTGTCCCCGACCGTGGCCGCCGCCCTGGCAGCTGCACCCGGCGGCAAGGGCAAGGCGGCCCCGCTCGCGCTGGAGATCGCCGATGACCCCTGCTGGGCCATCCTTACCGCCAGCGGGCAGATCGCCCGGACCTCCAACCAGGAGCCCCTCGCCGAGTCCGGACCGCGGTCAAAGCACGATGTCTTCCGCTCCGTGGTGAAAACCTCCGCCCGCGGCGAGATCGCCGCCGTCACGTCCCTCGGCCGGATGCTACGTCTCCAGGTCATGGACATGCCCGTACTGCCGCCGATGTCCGGGCTGCCGAACCTGGCCGGCGGCGTGCCCGCCAAGGACTTCATCACGCTCCTGAAGGGCGAGACGCTCGTGGCCTTCGCGCCGCTGGACACGGTCCTGGCAGTGGGCACGGCGCAGGGCATCGTCAAACGCGTGCAGCCCGATTACCCGCTAAACCGCGAGGACTGGGAAGTCATCGCCCTCAAGGACAAGGACACCGTGGTGGGTGTCGACCCTGCCGGGGCCGACGACGTCGACCTTGTGTTCCTCACCCGGCAGGCCCAGCTGCTGCGCTTCAGCGCCGGCACGGTCCGGCCGCAAGGCCGTACTGCCGGCGGCATGGCCGGCATCAAGCTCGCCGCCGGGGACCAGGTCCTGTTCTTCGGAACGGTCGCGCCGGGCGACGACGCCGCCGTCGTCGTGACGGTTTCCGGAACCGACGGCGCCCTGCCGGGCACCGCACCCGGGGCCGGAAAAGTAACAGCGTTTGCCGAGTATCCGGCCAAGGGCCGGGCGACGGCGGGCGTCCGGGCACACCGGTTCCTGAAGGGCGAAGACACCCTCCTCATCGCCTGGGCGGGCCACGGCCCTGCCAAGGCGTCTTCGCTGGCAGGGGTGGCGCGGTCGCTTCCGCAGGAGCATGGCCGCCGGGACGGTTCCGGCATCCCGCTGTCACAGGCAGTGGACGCCATTGGGCCCAGCCTGACCTGGGCTTAGACTACGGGCATGCCTATCATCCCCGACGAAAAGGACTGGACCTGGGTGCTGACCCGGCCCTGCCCCGAATGCGGCTTCGACGCGTCAACAGTCACGCCGGCCACGGTTCCCGGGAGCGTGTCCAACATGCTTCCCCGCTGGCGGGCGGCCCTCCGCCGGGCGGATGTGGCGGAACGGCCCGACGACGCCATATGGTCCGTGCTGGAGTACGCGTCGCACGTCCGGGACGTCTTCAGCCTCTTCGACCACAGGCTCAACCTCATGCTCAGCCAGGACAACGCCCGGTTCGAGGACTGGGACCAGGATAAGACAGCGGTGGAGAAGGACTACGCCAACGCCGACCCCGCCGTGGTCAGTGCCGAACTGACGGCCGAGGGCGAACAGATCGCGGAGTCCTTCGCCGGCGTGCACCAGGACGAGTGGGGCCGGACGGGCCTCCGGAGCAACGGGTCGGAGTTCACGGTCATGACCCTCGCGCAGTACTTCCTGCACGACGTCGTCCACCACCTGAACGACGTCGACGCCTGAGTTGATCAGCTGGCCCGGTCAGGTGCGCGCGGGCAGTTCCTTGTCCCAGGCCAGGCTTCTGTTGACGGCGGCGTAGCCCATCTTTTCGTAGAGCGCGAGCGCGCCGGTGGGATTCTCGGAATCAACATCCAGGGACGCCCGGTCCATGCCGGCAGCCGCGAAGCGCCGCATGGCGTCGGCGAGCAGGGCCTGGGCGATGCCGCGCCCGCGGTACTCGCGGCGCACTCCCAGCAGGTCCGTGTAACCCTCGCTGTAGCCCCGGGACACCGCGCCGTCCGGATCGTGGCTGGCCAGCTGGTAGCCCGCCACGGTTCCGGTGCTGCGGTCCAGGACCACGGCGCTCAGGTCCGGCCTCGCCTGCGGATCATTGACGGTGAATCCCCACGACTCCTCATCCCGGGGCTCGCTCCCCCAATGGTCCCGGAAGGCGGCGTTGTGGGCCAGCCGGACGTCCTCGCTGAGCTCCGGGCGCATGGTCACCAGGTCCAGCCCGTCGGCAAGCCGCACTTCGGGGAGGGGGACGCCGCCCAGGTGACGGTGCATCTCGTTGAAATAGCGCACCACGCCGAACCGGGCTTGGCGGAGCAGCTGCTGCTGGTGCTCGTGCTGCTGCTCCATGTGGATGCGCAGCCTCGGCACGGGGCGCTCCGCGTCAGGCCGGCTCCCGGCAGGCTGGCCGTCTTCCGCGAAACGCCGGATGGTCCGCTCGCTGAGCCAGCCGAGCAGCGCCATGCCGATCCCCCGGCGCTGCCAGGCGGGGTCGACGCAGCCGAAGCCGTAGGCCTTGTCGCCCTCCTTGTTCTTGGTGATGCGGGCGTAGGCGCGGGGAACGGACTGGCCGTCCAGCACCAGGAGGGTGTTGGCGGCGGGATGGTTCTTCTTCGACTGCAGGATCTGTTCAAGGTCCGCGATGCGCTCAAACCACACAGGCTTCTCCACCTCGGCCGTCCGTGCGATCAGGGCAGCCCACGCCTCAAGGTCAGGCTGCGCCGCGGGACGCCAGTCCAGGCCCAGGCCAACCAGGGATTTCTGCCAGGATACGGGCGTCAGGGCGTCGTCGTTGAGCATGCCAACAGGCTAGCTGCCGGCCCCGCCCCGCGCCAGAACCGGCCCCGTGACCGTGACGGGCGCGCCGTCGTCCTCCCTGGAAGCTGGAGCCCTGCCCGTACCGGGGCCGCCCATACCGTCCACTGTATTCAGCCCTGCGTGGGACCCTGCGTCGAGGTCCAGCCGGCGGTCCGCCGCGTCGATGTCGTCCGGGTTGTGCGTCACCAGCACGACAGTCCGTCCGGTGAGGCCCCTGCGAAGGTCGGCCAGCATTGCCCTGCCCGCCCCGGCGTCAAGGTGCGCGGTAGGTTCGTCCAGCAGGATCACGTCGGCGCCGGTCATGAGCGTCCTCGCAACCGCGAGCCGTTGCCGTTCCCCGCCGCTCAGGAACGCGCCGGCGGGTCCGATCCGCGTGTCCGCGCCGTCAGCCAGCCGGTGCAGCAGCGGTTCCAGTCCGACGGCGGCCAGGGCGTCCGCCATTTCCCGTTCCGCGTCGCCGGCCTTGCCCTCGGGCCGGCCGAGCATGAGGTTCCCGCGGATGGTGGAATCAAAAAGGTGCGCCTCCTGGGGGCACCACGCCGCGCGCCCGCTGACGGCGAGCCGTCCGGAGTGCGGCGGCAGGAACCCGAGCATCACGGCCAGCAGGGTGGATTTCCCCGACCCTGAAGCTCCTGTCACGGCCAGCCAGCGGCCTGGTTCCGCCGTTGCGGAGACCCCCGTGAAGACTTCCGGCCCGGCGGGCCAGGCGGCGGACAAAGCCTCTAGCTCGATCCCGGGCCGCGCATCCGGACGATGCGCCACGGGCTCCAGTCCCCCGGAGTCCACGGCGCCGGCGGGCACGGCGTCGGAATCGGTTGTGCCAGGGCCCCGGGCCCCGGCGGCGTCCAGCACACCGGCTTCGCCGACCCGGTCCAGGACCATGCGGAGCGCAGGGTACTGTCGGACCGCTGTTGTCATGGCGGCATACGGTTCCACGAGCGCCAGTTGCAGGAGAACCACGACGGCGGCCGTGGCCGCGTCTACGGAGCCGGCCAGCACCTGGGGTCCGGCCAGCACAGCGCTGGCGAGGGCGGCGGCACCGCAGGCCAGGACGGTGACGGCCTGGCCCAGCCCTTCGGCCCATGCTGACCGCCGGGTGGCGGCCGTTGCCGCCTTGTCTGCGTCTCCGATGGCGGAGAGCACCGGTGCCGCGACACCGTTGGCGTGCAGTTCGGCCCGGGCATCCAGGGCAGCGGCGACGTCACGCAGTACCCCTGAGCGGAGCCGTTGTTCGGCCTGGGCCGACTTCCTGTCCGCCAGCAGGGCGGCCGCCGGCGCGGCGACCAGTGACACCAGCGCCGCGGCGATGACGGCCGGCAGCGCTGCAGGCAGCAGTAGGCCGGTGGCAGCCACCGCTGCCGCGCCCACGGCCACGGCGGTGACCGGCGGCAGGACCACCCGGGGCAGCAGGTCCCGGACCGTGTCGACGTCGTCAATCACCGTTCCCAGGACGTCACCGCCCTGCAGGAGCCGGCGCAGCGACAGCGCCCGCCGGCTCAGCGAATCCCACAACCGCCCCCGCAGCCGGGTCAGCGACGCGAAGACGGCGTCATGCAGCAGGAGCCGCTCGGTATAGCGCAGGACGGCCCTGCCGATGCCGAAGAACCGCACGCCCACGATTGCCGTGAGCAAGTAGAGAATGGGCGGCTGCCCGGCGGCCCGGATGATCAGCCAGCCGGACAGTCCGGCCAGCGCAACGGCGAACAGCGCGGCCAGCACACCCACCACGCCGGCGAGGCCAAATTTGACGGACTGCGGCCGCAGCAGCCGGACGATCCGGGCCGGTGTGTTGCCGCCGGTCGGCGGCGGTACAGTGCTGCTGCCCTGCACCGGGGCGGAACCGGGCGTGCGGGTCCGGTCCGCTTCCACGGGATGTTCCGCGGCCGCACCGACGACCGGGACCGCCACTATCGCCGTGTCCGTTGCCGGGATCGCCGGGTCCGTTGCCGGGCGTACTGCGGCGCGCCCGGCCGTGGTGGCGCCGGGGGCCACCGCCACGATATGGTCCGCGAGCTCCCGGGTTAGCCGGTCGTGGGCCACCAGCAGGACGGTGGCCCGGCCGCGCAGCGTGCGGATGGCGCTGTCGACCAGATTGGCGGAGCTGCGGTCCAGGTGTGCGGTGGGCTCGTCCAGCAGGAGGAGCGTGGCGCCGGCTTCAATCCGGGCCAGGCCCCGCGCGAGGGCCACCCTGCGGAGCTCCCCCGGGCTCAGCTCGGCGGGATGCTTGGCGGCCAGGTGCCCGGCACCGGCCGCCTCGAGGCAGCGCAGCGCGGTATCACCGGCAACAGTGCCAGTGCCGACGGTGTCGGTGGCACCGGTATCCCTGGCGTTCCCTGCTTTGGCATTCCCGGCACCCTCCAAGTAGAGCCGCACTTCGGCCAGGACGCTGGTCTCCACCATGACCGGATGCTGCGGCACCCAGGCGACGTCCGAGGGCGCGAACCCGGCAATGCGGCCGCTCACGGCCGTACCGCCGCCCGCGCCCACGATGCCGGCCAGGACGCCGAGTATGGTGCTCTTCCCTGCACCGCTGGCGCCGTCGAGGGCGGTGATCCGTCCCGCGGGCGCGTCGAAGCTGAGCGGCCCGACGGCTGGGTCCAGGCGTCCGCCGTACGCAACCGTGAGGTCACGGACAGTTACCGCCGGAAGGTCCCCGCCGCCGTCGGACGCCCTCTCCCCGGCCCCGAAGCTGTTTTGGGGCTGCAACGGGGCGGCTTCCGGTGCGTCCATCACAGCGGTGACCTCGGCAAGGGCGGCGCGTCCGTCGTCGCTGGCGTGATGGGCAGTGCCCAGTTCGCGCAGCGGCAGGTAGCAGTCGGGGGCAAGGATCAGGGCCAGCAGCCCGGCTTCGAGGGCCATGTCGCCATGTACCAGGCGCACGCCGATGAAGACTGCCACCACCGCCACCGAGATCGTCGCGATGAGTTCCAGGGCGAGGGCGGAGAGGAAGGCCGTCCGGAGCGTGTCCATGGTCCGGGACCGGTATTGCTCCGAAATGTCCTCGAGTGCCTTGCGCTGGGCGGTGGCCCGGCCAAGGCCCACCAGCACGGGAAGCCCCTTGGCCAATTCCAGCATGTGGCCCGAGAGCCGGGCCAGGGCGGATTGCGCCGCCCGGACCCGGTCTTCGGTGTAGCGGCCGATCAGGACCATAAAGACCGGCACCAGCGGCACCGTCAGGACGATCACCACCGCACTGACCCAGTCGGCGAACAGGATGCGGGCCCCCAGCAGGAGCGGGATCGCGGCACAGTTCACGAGGGCGGGCAGGAACTGCGTGTAGTAGCTGTCCAGGGCGTCCAGGCCCCTCGTTGCCAGGATGGCCAGGCCGCCGTCGGCCGGACCCGCGGCCCGCGTGCCGTTCCGCAGGGCGCGTTCCAGCAGCGCCGCGCGCAGTTCCTCCTTGACCCCGAGCGCCGCGCGGCGTGAAGCGACCCCCTGGGCCCACACGGTCAGCGACCGGAGCACCACGCCGGCGAGTCCCCAGCCCAGCTGGTCTGCCCAGGCCGGGCTCTGGGAGACCAGCCCGGCCAGGACGGATGCCACCGCCTGTGCCATGAGGACCAGCGACAGCGCCTTGAGCGCTGCGAGCAGGCCCAGCCAATAAAGCGCGGACCGGTTGGCGGGGCCGGCGGGGAACTGCGGTCTCATGTGGTCCTAGTCCTTGGGTGCCAGGGCCCTGGCGGCGATGGCGGGCAGGAAGCTGTGGGCTTCCGGAATGTGCGCAGCGCTGACGCGGCGGCGGAACACCCAGTATGTCCAGGCCTGGTAGGCCAGGACCAGCGGCAGTCCCACGCAGGCCACGATGCTCATGAGCCCCAGGGTGTAGTCGGAGGATGAGGCATTGGAAATCGTCAGGTTGAAGTCGGCGCTGATGGTGGAGGGAAGCACCACCGGGAAGGCCGCACCGAAAATCGAGGCGCTGCCGAGGAGCAGGAACGCGCCGAGGGACAGGAACGCCCTCCCCTCCAGCCCGTTCCTGCCGAAGTGCCAGGCGAAGGCCGCAGCCACCACGGCCGCGGCTACTGCTGCGATGGTCCAGGCCTCGCCGCTGAGAAGCTGGACGCAGATGGCCCAGCCGGCGATGGGCAGCAGCAGCACCGGCAGGAGCCGGACAAACCAGCGGCGGGCGCGGTGCCGGATATCGCCGTCAGTTTTCAGGGCCAGGAACGCCAGCGCGTGCAGCAGGGAGAAGCACACCACGGCAAGGCCGCCCAGGACGGCGTAGCCGCTGAACCAGGCAAACGGTCCGCCCTCGCGGTCACCGTTGGCGTTGAGCGGAAGCCCGGTGGTGGTCAGGGCAAGCGCTGCGCCGACGCCGAAAGCAGCCACGAGGGATCCGGCGGCGATGGCCCAGTCCCACACCGCCCGCCAGCGATCCGTGTCCACCTTGCCGCGGTATTCAAAGGCCACGGCACGGAAAATGAGCGCCACCAGGACCAGCAGCAGGGGAAGGTACAGGGCGGAGAACAGGGAGGCGTACCAGAGCGGGAAGGCGGCGAACGTTGCCCCGCCGGCGGTCAGCAGCCAGACCTCGTTGCCGTCCCAGACGGGTCCGATTGTATTGAGCAGGACGCGGCGTTCGGTGTTGTTCCGGGCGAAGAGCTTCATCAGCATGCCGACGCCGAGGTCGAATCCTTCGAGAAAGAGGTATCCCGTCCACAGCACCGCGATGGCGATGAACCAGATGGTGGGCAGCAGTTCCATTGTCGAATTCCTCTGCTCTTAGTAGGCGAATGCCAGGACGTCGTCGGAGTCACCGGGTTTGCCGGTGCCGCCGGGGCCCGGTGTGGCGTCTTCGTTTTCGTCCGCCGGTGCGTGCGCCAGTTCCGGCATGGCGGAAACGACGCCGCCGCGTATGTACTTCACCAGCAGCTTCACCTCCACCACCAGGAGCACGGCGTAGACGGCCGTCAGCACCACCAGCGATGTGAGGAGTTCTCCCGCAGAGACACCAGGCGAGACGGCGGCGGCCGTGAACATGAACACCTGGTCGATGCCGCTCGGGTCGGGGTTGGGTGCCACGACGAACGGCTGGCGGCCCATTTCGGTGAAGATCCAGCCGGCAGCGTTGGCTCCGAACGGGGCCAGGATACCGACGACGGCGAGCCGCATCAGTCCGCGGGACGCCGGCACGGTGCCCTTGCGGGTCGCCCAGAGCGCCACGAGGGCCGCGAGGGCTGCCAGGCCGCCGAACCCGATCATCATCCGGAAGCCCCAGTAGGTCACTTCCATGACCGGAACGTACTCGATTTCCTGCCCGGCACGGTCTCCGTAGATGGGGTTGTCCGGGAGGTGGGTACCATAGTCGGCCTTGTACTGGTCCAGCAGGCTGTTGACGCCCTTCACCTCGGTGGTGAAGTCGCCCTTGGCGAGGAAGGACAGGATCCCGGGCACTTCGATGACCGCCACGATGTCGTCGCAGTTCTTCGAACCGACGTTGCCGACGCTGAGGACCGAGAAGCCGGTGCCGTCGTGGCAGGCTGCTTCCGCCGCGGCCATCTTCATGGGCTGCTGTTCAAACATCAGTTTGCCCTGCAGGTCACCGGTGAGCGCGGTTCCTGCAAAGGAAATCATGGCGACGACGGCGCCGATCCGCAGCGAGGTGATCCAAACTTTGTAGTCAGCCTTGTCCCGGCCTGGGATGTCCGCTTCGCCGGGAATGACCTTGCCGTCGGATCCCACGGTGTCGATGCCGTCATGGCGGCGGCGCCACAGGTGGTACCAGGCAATGCCCAGCAGGAAGCCGCCGGCGACTGCCAGGGCGCCGAAGAGGGTGTGCGGTACTGCCACCAAGGCGGTGTTGTTCGTGAAGACGGCCCAGGCATCTGTCATGACCGGCCGCCCGTTGACCATTTCCACACCGACGGGATGCTGCATCCAACTGTTGGCCACGATGATGAAGTAGGCGGAGAACACTGAGCCGATCACGGCAATCCAGAGGCAGGCCAGGTGAACGCCCCGCCTGAGCTGTTTCCAGCCGAAGATCCACAGGCCCAGGAATGTGGACTCCACGAAGAAGGCCAGGAGTGCCTCGAGCGCCAGCGGCGCCCCGAACACGTCGCCCACGAAGCGGCTGTACTCGCTCCAGGCCATTCCGAACTGGAACTCCTGCACGATGCCGGTGGCAACGCCCATGATGAAGTTGATCAGGAACAGCTTCCCCCAGAACTTGGTCATGCGCAGGTATTCCGGCTTGCCGGTGCGGTACCAGACTGTCTGGATGACTGCCACCACGAGGCCCAGCCCGATGGTCAGCGGCACCATCATGAAGTGGTAGACGGTGGTGATTCCGAATTGCCAGCGTGCGATTTCCAAAGCGTCCAAGGCAGTCCCTACTTTTGGCTAGGCTCTCAACAGTCCAAGTCTTTCTACGCAACGTAGAACATCAACTTCTACAGAGTGTAGAACACTTTCGGCGTGCAGTGTAAACAACAGTTCCATTGGCCGGAGCCGGTGGCAAGGGCGCGACGCGCCGATTGTTCTACCTCATGTAGAAAGAAAATCCAAAAGGAGGTAAATTTAGAACTTAAGTATTCGATCAACGCTCCGCGACGGCCGTTCCGGTCCCGCGGATCGGACCTTTGAGAAGGATGTACGGCATGGCAACTCTTGGTGAACTGGAACGGGCAGTGATGGACTTGCTCTGGGCAGGCCAGGAAGCGGCCACTGCCAACACCCTCAGGGACCTCTTGGCGCTGAGCACGCAGGCCCAGGGCGGCACGGCCGGCCACGAGGGCAAGGACCTCGCGGTGACCACCGTCCTGACCGTGCTTTCACGCCTGGAGAAGAAGGGGCTCGTGGAGCGCGAACGCGGCATGCGCCCCCACCGGTACCAGGCGGTATCCAGCCGGGCGGACCACACGGCCGAACTCATGCATGAAGTGCTGGGCTCCGCGCCGGACCGCGAAGCCGTGCTCGCCCGCTTTATTGGCTCCGTCACCGAAAGTGAAGCCGAAACGCTGCGCAAATTGCTTGGCCACAGCTAACAGCGCATGTTCTGGACCTCATATTTTCTGGCGGTCCTGGCGATAGTCCTGGCGTGGCCGGTGCCTATCCTCCTTTCGCGCGCCCAATGGCCGGCGCGGTCACCCTTTACGGCCATGGTGCTGTGGCAGGCAATCGCCCTCGCCGGCGGCCTGTCCATGATCGGTGCCATGCTGGCCTACGGCCTCGAACCGATCGGCGACAACCTGCTGGCCGGGCTGCGCGGACTGGCCGGCATGGTCCTGTTCAACGCACCCACCACGGCGCTGGGTTTCTGGCACCTTTTCGCGTTGTCGGCCGCGGCACTCCTGACAGCACATCTCGTCTTTACCCTGCTGCTGACTTACTACCGGATCGAACGGCAGCGCCGACGCCACCGGGAACTCCTGGCCCTTTTGGCGTCACCGTCCAATGACGGGCCGGGTACGGTGGTCATCAACCATGATTCCCCCGTGGCCTATTGCCTGCCCGGCGGTGCACGGTCGGTAACGGTACTGAGCGACGGCCTGATGGCAGCCCTGGAACCGGCGGAACTGCGGGCGGTGCTCATCCACGAAAACGCCCACCTGAGCCAGCGCCACCACCTTCTGTTGTGGGCTTTCGCGGCATGGCGGCAGGCCCTCCCCTGGCTTCCCACCACGCGCCTCGCCCAGGAAGCGGTCAACTCACTCATCGAGATGCTGGCCGACGACGTCGCCCTCAAGACCGAAAGCAAGTCCACGCTGATCAAGGCCATTGCAATTGTTGCCAGCGGACCGTCCGGGTCGGCGGGCAACCGCGCGGTGCTCGACGGCGCGCTTCCCCTGGTGACAGAAGGAATTGTCACCGACGGAATTGCCGACGGCGGCATCTCGGGCGCGTCCGGCGGCGCGGGTTCGGCCCGGACCACTGCCTCGAGGGTCAGCCGGCTCCTGTCCCCCAAGGAACCGCTGCCGGCCTCGTTGAGGGCCGTGGTTTTGGCCGGTTGCCTGCTGCTGCTGGCCGTCCCCACCGCACTGCTGATTGTCCCGGGGCTCCTCGGCTAGAAGGGCGGGTAGCCGGGCAACCGCCACCGGGCAGCCGGCGCCGGGCGCCGCCCGGCTCAGGCGTCGATCCGCTCCCTGTCCAAGCCCGCCGCGCCGGCGATGATGAAGTCCTTGCGCGGTGCGACATCGGAACCCATCAGCAGGTCGAAGGTTTCCTCTGCGTGCTTGGCGTTTTCGATGCCCACTTTGCGCAGCGTCCGGTGGCGCGGGTCCATGGTGGTCTCCGCGAGCTGCTCGGCGTCCATTTCACCGAGGCCCTTGTAGCGCTGGATGGGCTCCTTGTAGCGCTTGCCCTCCTTGGCCAGCCGGGCCAGGAGGACGTGGAGTTCGGCTTCGGAGTAGGTGTAGATCATTTCGTTGGCCTTCTGCCCGGCGTTGATGACCTCCACCCGGTGCAGCGGAGGGACGGCGGCGAACACGCGGCCCTCATCGATCATGGGGCGCATGTAGCGGAAGAAGAGCGTGAGCAGCAGCGTGCGGATATGAGCGCCGTCAACGTCGGCATCCGTCATGAGGATCACCTTGCCGTAACGTGCCGCCGCGATGTCGAAGCTGCGGCCGGACCCCGCGCCCACCACCTGGATGAGCGCCGCGCATTCGGCGTTGGAGAGCATGTCCCCCACCGAGGCCTTCTGGACGTTGAGGATCTTGCCGCGGATCGGCAGCAGTGCCTGGAAGTCCGAGGAGCGCGCGAGCTTGGCGGTGCCCAGCGCGGAATCGCCCTCCACGATGAACAGTTCCGAGCGGGCCACGTCATCGGTGCGGCAATCCGCGAGCTTGGTGGGCATGGAGGATGTCTCCAGCGCGTTCTTCCGCCGCTGCGTCTCCTTGTGCACCCGCGCCGATATGCGGGACTTCATCTCGCTGACGATTTTTTCCAGCAGCAGCGCTGACTGGGCCTTGTCATTGCGGTTGGCGGAGCTCAGTTTGGCGTTGATCTCCTTTTCCACCACGCGCGCCACGATGGCCCGGACCGCGGACGTGCCGAGGATCTCCTTGGTCTGTCCTTCGAACTGCGGCTCGGCCAGGCGCACCGTCAGCACCGCTGTCAGTCCCGCGAAGATGTCGTCCTTTTCGATTTTGTCGTTGCCGGCCTTGAGCTTGCGGGCATTGGTTTCCACGGCCTTGCGGAAGGTCTTGACCAGGGCCTGCTCAAAGCCTGACTGGTGGGTTCCGCCCTTGGGAGTGGAGATGATGTTGACGAAGCTGCGCACCGTGCTGTCGTATCCGATGCCCCAGCGGAGGGCGACGTCCACTTCACAGTCGCGCTCCACTTCGGTCAGCTGGCTGTGGCCACGCTCGTCCAGCACCGGAACGGTTTCCTTGAACTTGCCCGAGCCGTGCAGCCGCCAGGTGTCAGTGACCGCAGGATCCGCGGCGAGGAAGTCCACGAACTCGGAGATCCCGCCGTCGTGGTGGAAGATCTCTTCGTGGCCGCCGAGCTCGCCGGGCGTGCCCGGGAGCTTGCGTTGATCGCGGACCGTCAGCTTCAGGCCCGGGATCAAGAAGGACGTCTGCCGCGCCCGTGCCGCCAGTTCGTCATACGAGAATTTGGCGTCCGGGGTGAAGATCTGGCGGTCGGCCCAGTAGCGGATCCGGGTGCCGGTGACGCCGCGCTTAGCCTTGCCAACGATGTCTAGGACGGAGTCATTAACGAATGGTTCGAACGCCGACGCCGGATCGGACTTGGTCCCCGGGTCTTTGAACCGGCCGGGCTCGCCGCGCCGGAAGGACATCTTGTACGTCTTGCCGCCGCGGTCCACTTCCACGTCCAGCCGGGACGACAGCGCGTTGACCACTGAAGCGCCGACACCGTGCAGGCCGCCGGAGGCCGTGTAGGAGCCGCCGCCAAACTTACCGCCTGCATGCAGCTTGGTGAAGACCACTTCGACGCCCGTGAGCCCGGTCTTGGGCTCCATGTCCACGGGGATGCCGCGGCCGTCGTCGTGGATTTCCACGGAGTTGTCGGCGTGCAGGATGATCTTGATGTCATGGCCGAAACCGGCCAAAGCCTCGTCGACGGAGTTGTCGATGATCTCCCAGAGGCAGTGCATCAGGCCGCGGGAGTCGGTGGAACCGATGTACATGCCCGGGCGCTTGCGGACGGCCTCGAGGCCTTCCAGTACAGACAGGTGCCGGGCGGTGTAATCAGAACTTGGTGCCACGGGTTGTGAACTCCTTCAGTGACGGAACAGCTATGGCTTTTGACGCTCTTCCTAGGTTAGTCGGCCTTGCCCCGGCGTCCCGCCTGCCACACCTGCCGACGGGTGCGGACGGGCTCACCCGTTACCTTTTGGTAACCGAATTTGCAGGCCTTGATCAATTCTTGCGGATACGCGTACAGCGAACTTGCCCCATCCTTGCGATGGAATTGCTACGAATGCTGGTTACATAGAGGTACAGATCTACTAAGGAGGCCGACATGACAACAGCAGTGGCAGACCGCACACTCAATGCACTGGACCGGTGCGATCGTTGCGGAGCTCAGGCATATGTCCGGGTTGTACTCGAGTCCTCCGGCGGTGAGCTGCTCTTCTGCGGCCACCACGCCCGTGCGATCGAGGCAACGCTCAAGCCGTTGAGCTCTGACTGGCACGATGAGACGGGCCGGCTTCACGAGAAGCCGACGGTTTCGGTGGACTAGGCAACTCGCTGACTCAAACAGGGCTCCTCCGCTTCGGAGGGGCCCTGTTTCTTTGCCCTTTTCGTTTACCCGGCGCTCCGCACATGGGACGCTCCACACATGGGAAAGGCCCCGCCGCCGGCGGGGCCTTTCCCATGATTCGATCCGGAACGGCCGGTTGAGGCCGGGCCTTATTTAGTCCAGGTAGTCGCGCAGGACCTGGGACCGGGACGGGTGCCGCAGCTTGGACATCGTCTTCGATTCGATCTGGCGGATCCGCTCGCGCGTCACTCCGTAGACCTTGCCGATTTCGTCTAAAGTCTTCGGCTGTCCGTCGGTGAGGCCGAACCGCATGGCGACGACGCCGGCTTCGCGTTCGGACAAGGTGTCCAGCACCGAGTGCAGCTGCTCCTGCAGCAAGGTGAAGCTGACAGCGTCGGCGGGAACGACGGCCTCGGAGTCCTCGATGAGGTCACCGAACTCGGAATCGCCGTCCTCACCAAGGGGAGTGTGCAGCGAGATGGGCTCGCGGCCGTACTTCTGGACTTCAACAACCTTCTCAGGGGTCATGTCGAGTTCGAGGGCCAGCTCCTCAGGTGTAGGTTCGCGCCCAAGGTCCTGCAGCATCTGGCGCTGGACACGCGCCAGCTTGTTGATGACTTCCACCATATGCACCGGGATGCGGATGGTGCGGGCCTGGTCTGCCATGGCGCGGGTGATGGCCTGGCGGATCCACCAGGTGGCGTAGGTGGAGAACTTGAAGCCCTTGGTGTAGTCGAACTTCTCGACCGCACGGATCAGGCCCAGGTTGCCTTCCTGGATCAGGTCAAGGAACAGCATGCCGCGGCCGGTGTAGCGCTTGGCCAGCGAAACGACGAGACGGAGGTTGGCCTCCAGCAGGTGGTTCTTGGCACGCTTGCCGTCGTGGATGACGAATTCGAGCTCGCGCTTGAGCTTCGGATCCATGGAGCCGTCGTCAGCCGCGATTTTCTCCTCGGCGAACAGGCCCGCCTCAATGCGGAGGGCAAGGTCCACTTCCTGCTCTGCGTTAAGCAGGGCAACCTTGCCGATCTGCTTCAGGTAGTCCTTGACGGGGTCGGCTGTGGCGCCGGCGGACATGACCTGCTGCACCGGGGCGTCGTCGTCATCGGCGTCGGAGTATACGAATCCTGAGCCCGTGGTTGCGGCGCCGGTCTTGCTGGCGGCCTCTTCCTCGGTCAGCTCGGACGGATCCGGAGTTACGTCGTCGAGATCCTCATCCGGCTCGTCCTCTGAATCGTCGTCGTCCGACGTGCGGGACTTGCCGGCAGCTTCAGCTGCGGCCTTGGCGCCGGGCTTGGGTCCGCGCTTCTTGGGCTCGGGCTTTGCCGGGGCGCTGCCGTCGGCGGAAGCATCTTTGACAGCCTTATTGGCTGCACGCGTGGCGGCACGCTTGGCGCTCGTCGCCGCCTTCTTCTCCTCAGGGGACAATTCGGCCTGGTCGGCGGGTTCCTTCTTCGCGGAAGACGGGGTCACAGAAAACCTTTCTAGCGGCGGTCTGTGGAATCACCATACGGGCAACACCACTATGACCCTGTCAAGTCCGTGATTCACATCAGGTGCGATCGCGGCCAGCAGAGCCATTAAGTAGAACTGCCGGAGCGGCCGTAATGTTCCCGTTTCCGGGCACCACTACATGCACTTGATTCACGGACCCAACCGGGTCTCGGCATCCATTGTCTCACGGTTTTCCCAATCGCTGCCTCAGGGCGGTGCGCTGGCCGGAATGTTTCGGCCGGACGGCCCGCTTCCCGCCCGGCCGCGCGCCGGAGTCCGGCGGTCCCTAGGCCGCATCCGGTTCGAACTTCTGCCAGGCCGCGTCACGGCGCCCGGCCCAGCCGCACAGCGTCCCGCGGCTGACCAGTTCCGCGAGGAGCTCAGCCAGCCGGTAACCGGGATGCGCACCGACGGCCTGATCCAACAGCGCGTGCGCGAACGAGCCCCTGCCGCGGCACCACTCGATCCAGCCCCGTCCCGTCAGCGATGCCGCGCCGCCCTCTCCCCCGCCGGCCGCACCGAGCTGCAGCAACACACCCTCCAGGGCCCTCATCCGGTCCCAGCGGGGCGACCGCGGGGCCAGCCCCAGCAGCACATCCCCGTACGCGGGAACAGGGCAGGCAGCATCGTCCGCCGGACCGGCCGGCGGCAGCCGCTCCAGTGGCGGTCCCTCCGGCAGCTTCCGCCCAGGCGGTTCAAATGGCGGCGGGACTACGTGCTTGCCGGCGTCGGGATCGAACATCCCGAAGTCCTCGGCTCCCTGCTCCGCTGCCTGCCGGCCTGCCGCACTCATCACCAGCACGGCGTCCCGCCAATGGGGGATGCACAGGGAAGCCCGCAGATATCCGGCCAGCTCGGCCGGGAGGCCTGTTTCCGCATTTGCGGCCAGCACGCGCTCCCAGGCGTCCAGAATGGTCGCGAATTGGGAGCGGCTCCCCCGGCGCGCAGCAAACTCCCCGGCCCAACGTTGTTCGGCGTCCAGCACGGACAGGTCGGCGGCTGCGTCCGCGGGCAGGACACCCGCTGCACCTGCAGGATCCTCGCCCACGCTGCTGCCGCGTAACACCATCTCGGCGTTGAGCCGGCTGTCCCTGATCTCATCCACGGAACGGCCCGGAAACGGACAGCAGGACGGATCAAGGCAGTACGCGTTCCGCCAGAAGGCCTCGCCGACGTACCAGGCGTCACGGACCGGCCGGCCGGAGGATTCCAGTTCGACCTCGAGGGCGGCCAGCAGGCACCCCAGAGTCCCCTGCACCGGCGCACCGGCGGGGACATCCCGGGAATCAGGACCCGTACGGCCAGCCCATCCCTCGTCGCTGAAGAGCACCAGGAGGGTGCCGTCGGCGTCATGGTCCGCTTCCAGGTAGTCCCTGACCGTGCGCGAAAACCGCCTCAGCCCGGAATCGGAGTCGAGGCCTGGCAGGTCGACGCGGAGGGTGGCCCCCAGCCGTTTGCCCTGCATGGTCATGGCCACCAGGCTGTTGGCCGGCCAGTAGCCAAGGGAGTGCGGAATGAAGCCCAGGATGTCCTCGGGGCCGGTGATGGTCAGTCGTTCAGGAGGTGTCATGCATCCAGACTGGAACGGCGTGCCGCCCGCCGGCAGAGGGCACTTCGCTTATGTGGACAAAGGCAGGGACCTACTCCGTGCGACGGCGTTCCAGGTTGCGGCGGCGCTGCTGCGCGAGGGCTTTGAGCAGGGGCGGCACCACAACGCCCTGGGCGGCCATCTGGCGGCGGACCTTCCGGCGGGTGATGATGATCGCTCCCGCGCCGATGCCGATCAGCACGAACTGGACGCTCAGGGCAATCCGGAACGGATCGAGGCCGTACAGCTCACCGTGGGAGAAGCCGCTGGCGTGCAGGACGTCAAGCACAACGCCGACGAGGTAAATGGCCACCAGTGCCGCAATGAACCCGCCGACGTTGACGATTCCGGTGGCGGTTCCGATCCGGTGGGCCGGATTGAAGGTGCGGGCAAAGTCGAAGCCGATCATGGAGCCCGGCCCACCGATGGCCAGAACGACCACCAGCCCGGCGAGCATCCAGAGCGGCGAGCGGCCCGGCATCAGCAGCACGGCGGCCCAGGCCGCCGCGGTGGTGGCGGCAATCAGGAGCACCAAGGTGGAGCGCCGCAGCGGATGCCGGGAGACGAACCTGCCAATCAGCGGTCCTGCCGCGATGGCGGCGGCGACGTATATGGCCATCAGTCCGGACACGGTGCCTGTATCGAGGCCCTGCGCGGATATCAGGAACGGGTAGCCCCAGGTCATGGCAAACACCGTGCCGCTGAACTGGATGGTGAAGTGGCTCCACAGCCCCAGCCGCGTGCCCGGTTGCCGCCAGGCGCTGGAAAGGGAGATGCCGGTGGCCTTCAGCCCCTGGCCTGGTTCCGGGCGCGGGTGTCCGGGCGGCTGGTCCTTCAGCGCGGCCAGTACCAGGACAACGGCGAGCGCGGACATCGCCGCGAGGGTCAGGAACGCGGGGGTCCATCCGGCGGAGTGGAGGATCATCGCGAACGGGACCACGCTGAAGAGCTGCCCGAGCTGGCCCGACATTCCGGTCAGCTGCGTGATGAGCGGTACCCTGGCCGGGGCGAACCACAGGGGTATCAGCCGGATCACGGAAATGAACGTCATGGCGTCGCCGGCACCCACCAGTACGCGGCCGAGCACGCCGCCGGGAATGTTGTCCGCGAAGGCGAGCTGAAGCTGGCCAAGGCCCATCAGGACGGCTCCGCCGGCGATCATGGTCCGCGATCCCAGGCGGTCAACGAGCACCCCTACCGGGATCTGCAGGCCTGCGTAGACGAGGAGCTGCAGCACGGTGAAGAAGGAGATCTCCGCTGCGGTGGCGTGGAACCGTTCCGTCGCTTCGAGGCCCACGACGCCAAACGAGGTGCGCTGGCTGACGGCAACGAGGTACGCGAATATCCCGACGGTCCAGATGAGCCAGGCGCGGGGTGCAGTCACCTACCCTATTATGCCTGCGGCAGGAAAAATAGGATTTATTGTCCGGGTTCTTTACGGGCGAGGTTCTTCACGGGCAAGGTAAGCCTCCACGGCTGCACCAAGCTCGTCAGCGTTGGGAAGTTCATCGTTTTCATCTGCGAGCAGCGAACGGCGCACCGTCCCCTCCGCCTTCTCGTCGTAGCGGGTCTCCAGGCGGGACACCACCTGCTGCACGTCCTCGGATGCCTCAAGCTGCTCGGCGATCTGCCGCCCCACCTCCCGGCCGGCCTCACGCAGGCGGTCGGTGGGCAGCATCAGGGAGGTGGCTGCCCCCAGGTACTCCAGGCCCGCAACGGCGGCGTTGGGGTATTCGGCTTCGGCCAAGTAATGCGGGACGTGGATGACGTACCCGACAATATTGCGGCCGGCTTCGGTGAGACGCAGTTCAAGAATGTGGCCCACGGCCGCGGGAACTTCCACCGTGGGTTTCCAGACCGAAATTCCCTCGATGAGCTCAGGGCGGTTGCCGTGAACGGTAACCCCCACCGGCCGGGTGTGGGGTACCGGCATCGGGATGGAGTGGATCCACGTCACCAGGTTCACGTCCAGATGCTCGACGATCCGGACCACGGCGCGGGCGAACCGTTCCCACTGGAGGTCGGGTTCGAAGCCGGCCAGGAAGAGGTACGGACTCCCCAGCCCGTCGACGAGCCGGTAGAGGGCCAGCTCGGGGGCCTGGTAATCCTGGAGGTGGTCCTCGACGAACGTGACGTGCGGACGGCGCGTACGGTAGTCGATCAGCTGGTCGGCGTCGAAGACGGCGACCGGCTCCGAATCGAGGGTGTCCAGCAGCTCGGTGGTGATCTGCTTGACCACGTGGCCGGCGTCAGCGAATCCCGTGAAGCCCATCACCAGATTGAGCCCGCGAAGTGACGGGCTGTCGAACAGCTCGGCGTTGCTCACATAGAGAGCGTCGGGGTCCAGCAGGGAGCCGGAAATCCGTTCAAGCACGGCATGTTCCTTTCGAAGTGGCGGCGGGGGCGGGGTGCGTCAGCACCGTAGGGGCGGCAACCCGATAAGCAGATTCAGTGGCACGTGCGCCAAGGCCTCCGCGCAGATCCGCCGGATATTTCTTACAACGCACCGGCCGCCCGAAGCATTCCGCACCGAGCCGTTCCACCGGCGGTGTGTTGCAGGTCTCATGAGATTCAGCGCGGCCCGGGCGGAGAGACTACGATCGGAACTGGCCCTACGGACGGCCTTGCAGACACCGGGTTGCGTCTCAAGCCGACGACGGCCGGTTCCCATGGCGGGGCGCCCAACATGCGCTTCCTGCCGAAAATCACAGAGAATTGAGGACTGATCCTCGTGGTCAAGAATACTGAAATCAAACTTAGCGTCGTTGCGCGTGACGTTAAGAAGTCGCCGACGGACGCTCTGGTCATTGGAGTGGCGCAGGGGCCCGACGGTCCCGTGCTGCTGGACAACCCGCTGACGGCCAAGTCCGCCGAGGCCATCGCGGAGTCCCTGAAGGTTCTTGGCCTCACCGGCGCGGCCGACCAGGTCCACAGGCTCCCGGGCCTTCCCGAGGCCGGCGCAGCCGTCCTGGTGCTGGCCGGAGTCGGCAAGCCGGGTCCCGGAGGCAAGCTCTCGGAGGAGGCGCTGCGGCGTGCGGCGGGCTCCGCCGTCCGCCAGCTTGCCGGCCTCGCCACCGTGACGCTGGCACTTCCGACGGCGTCACTCGCCGACGTGGCGGCCATCGCCGAAGGCGCCGCCATGGGTTCCTACTCCTTCACCGAGTACCGCTCATCTGCCAACGGCCGCAAGGATCCGGTGCAGAATGTGGTGATTTCCACGGACTTCGCTGGAAACAAGGACCTGCAGCCCCTGCTGAACCGTGCCGCCCTGATCGGGAAGGCCGTCAACGCCACCCGCTCGCTGGTGAACCAGCCGCCCAGCCACCTGTTCCCCGAGTCCTTTGCCGATGCCGCCAAGGAACTCTCCAAGGGCTTGCCGGTCAAGGTGACGGTGTGGGACGAGAAGCGCCTCGAAAAGGAGGGCTTCGGCGGGATCATGGGCGTTGGCAAGGGATCCACCAGGCAGCCGCGCCTGGTCAAGGTGGAGTACGCGCCGTCCAAGGCCACCGCCAAGATCGCCCTCGTCGGCAAGGGCATCACCTTTGACACCGGCGGCATTTCCATTAAGCCCGCCCTCGGCATGGGCGACATGAAGAGCGACATGGCGGGCGCCGCCGTCGTGCTTAACACCGTGCTGGCGATCGCAGGCCTCGGCCTGCCCGTAAAAGCCACCGCGTGGCTCTGCATTGCCGAAAACATGCCCTCCGGTGCCGCGCAGCGCCCGGCGGACGTCCTCACCATGTTCGGCGGCAAAACCGTCGAGGTCCTTAATACGGATGCCGAAGGCCGCCTGGTCATGGCGGACGGCATCGTGGCCGCCAGCCAGGAGTACCCGGACGCCATCATCGACGTCGCCACCCTGACCGGCGCGCAGCTGATCGCCCTGGGCAACCGGACCGCCGGAGTTATGGGTTCGGACAGCGTCACCGGCCCGCTGAAGGCTGCGGCTGACCGCGCCGGCGAGCTGGTGTGGCCGATGCCCCTGCCGGACGAGCTCCGCGCCAGCATCGATTCCGAGGTGGCGGACCTCGCCAACATCGGTGAGCGCCACGGCGGCATGATGACCGCCGCAGTGTTCCTGCGTGAATTCGTCGGCAAGGGCAAGGACGGCGAGCAGATTCCGTGGGCCCACATCGACATCGCGGGCCCGTCGTTTAATAACGGCGGCCCCTACGGATACACCCCCAAGCAGGGCACGGGCTGCACTGTCCGCACCCTCGTGGCATATGTCGAAGACGTCCTGGCGGCTTCCGCCTAAGCGTCCGCATGTGTCATACGCGGCTTTGTGGCCGGGTCCATGATCCGTCGGCCACAAAGCCGCGTGACACTCGACACAAGCGCTCCACAAACGCCGTGACAAGGTGGAGCATGGATAAGTGGTTCGCTAAGGTGAACTGCGGTAGTCACAAATGCAAGAGAACCGGCCTGCTGACATAATCACGGCAGAGCAAGTTCCAAGACCAGATGATGCGTACTCTCGTGTCATCGTTCACGCGAGGGAGCGTCTAAGTGGCCGATCAGGCAACTGCGCAAGAATTCGACATCCTGGTACTCGGCGGCGGCAGCGGCGGTTACGCCACAGCCCTCCGCGCTGTTCAACTTGGCCTCACCGTAGGCCTCGTGGAGAAGGGGAAACTCGGGGGCACCTGCCTGCACAATGGCTGCATCCCCACCAAGGCACTCCTGCACTCCGCCGAGCTCGCCGACCACGCCCGCGACTCCGCGAAGTACGGCGTCAACGTCACCCTGGACAGCATCGATATGAGCGCTGTCAACGCCTACAAAGACGGCATCGTCGCCGGCAAGTTCAAGGGCCTGCAGGGCCTGATCAAGTCCAAGGGCATCACCGTCATCGAAGGTGAAGGCAAGCTGCAGGGCACCGACACCGTCGTCGTGAACGGCACTGCCTACAAGGGCAAGAACATCGTCCTCGCCACGGGCTCGTACTCACGCACGCTGCCGGGACTGGAAATCGGCGGCAAGGTCATCACCTCCGACGAAGCACTGACCATGGACTACATCCCCAAGAGCGCGATCATCCTGGGCGGCGGCGTCATCGGCGTCGAGTTCGCCTCGGTCTGGAAGTCCTTCGGCGTGGACGTCACCATCGTTGAAGGCCTGCCCTCGCTGGTCCCCAACGAGGACGCCGCGATCGTCAAGAACTTCGAGCGTGCGTTCAAGAAGCGCGGCATCAAGTTCTCCACCGGCGTCTTCTTCCAGGGCGTTGAGCAGAGCAACGACGGCGTCAAGGTCACCCTCGTCGACGGCAAGACCTTCGAAGCCGAACTGCTCCTCGTGGCCGTCGGCCGCGGACCGGTAACCGCCAACCTTGGCTACGAAGACGCCGGCATCACCATCGACCGCGGCTTCGTCATCACCAACGAGCGCCTGCACACCGGCGTCGGCAACGTCTACGCCGTGGGCGACATCGTCCCGGGCGTCCAGCTGGCCCACCGCGGCTACCAGCAGGGCATTTTCGTGGCCGAGGAAATCGCCGGCCTGAAGCCCGTCATCGTTGAAGACGTCAACATCCCCAAGGTCACCTACTCCGAGCCCGAAATCGCCACTGTGGGCTACACGGAAAAGGGCGCCAAGGAAAAGTTCGGTGACGACCAGGTGGAAATCCAGGAGTACAACCTCGCCGGCAACGGCAAGAGCTCCATCCTCGGCACCGGCGGCCTGGTCAAGCTGGTCCGCCAGAAGGACGGCCCCGTCGTCGGCGTCCACATGATCGGCTCCCGCATGGGTGAGCAGATCGGCGAAGCCCAGCTGATCGTGAACTGGGAAGCTTACCCGGAGGACGTGGCACAGCTGCTGCACGCCCACCCGACCCAGAACGAGGCCCTCGGCGAGGCCCACCTTGCCCTCGCGGGCAAAGCCCTCCACGGGTAGTAATTCCGCCCGCACCACCGCAAGAACACTGAGCTTAGTGCACCCGGCATGATCCGCAGGGTGCACTAAGCTCGAACAAGGCAGCAATCATCCGCACTAAAGATCAATAAGGAGAACGGGGACGACATGTCTGAATCCGTTAACTTGCCCGCCCTCGGTGAGAGTGTCACCGAAGGAACCGTCACCCGCTGGCTCAAGCAGGTAGGTGACCGGGTAGAGGTGGACGAGCCGCTGCTCGAGGTTTCCACCGACAAAGTAGACACCGAAATCCCCTCTCCGATTGCTGGCGTGATTGAGGAAATCCTCGTCGCCGAAGATGAGACCGCCGAAGTCGGCGCCCCGCTCGTCCGCATTGGTGACGGCTCCGGTTCGGCCGGTGCTTCCGAAGAAGCAGCTCCCGCAGAGCAGGCGCCGGCCGAAGAAGCACCCGCCGCTGAAGAAGCGCCCTCCACCGAGGCTCCTGCAGCTGCCGAGGCCCCGGCCGCGGAAGCCGCTCCTGCCGCCTCCGGCGAGAGCCACGAAGTTACCCTGCCGGCCCTCGGCGAATCCGTCACCGAAGGCACCGTGACCCGCTGGCTGAAGGCCGTCGGCGACTCCGTCGAAGTTGACGAGCCCCTCCTCGAGGTATCCACCGACAAGGTGGACACCGAGATCCCGTCGCCGGTTGCCGGCACGCTGCAGGAGATCCGCGTCAACGAGGACGAGACCGCCGAAGTTGGTTCCGTTCTTGCTGTTATCGGCTCCGGCGCAGCCGCACCCGCTGCTGCACCCGCCGCACCGGCTCCGAAGCAGGAAGCTCCGGCAGCCGAGGCCAAGGCCGAAGCACCCGCAGCTCCCCAGCAGGAAGCCCCGGCCGCACCGGCTCCGAAGCAGGAAGCCGCAGCGGCACCTGCCGCAGAAGCAGCACCGGCCGAGTCCGGCTACGTCACTCCCCTGGTACGCAAGCTCGCCAACCAGCAGGGCGTGGACATCTCCTCCCTGACCGGCACCGGCGTGGGCGGTCGCATCCGCAAGCAGGACGTGATTGCTGCGGCCGAGGCCAAGGCAGCTCCGGCTCCTGCCGCCGCGGCGCCGGCATCCTCCGCAACGGCTGCCCCGGTTTCCACCGCGGCCTCGTCGCTGCGCGGCACCGTGCAGAAGGCACCGCGCATCCGCCAGGTCATTGCCCGCCGCATGCGCGAGTCCCTGGACGTCTCCACCCAGTTGACGCAGGTCCACGAAGTGGACATGACCAAGATTGCCAAGCTGCGCCTCAAGGCAAAGAACTCCTTCCAGGCACAGAACGGCGTGAAGCTGACCTTCCTGCCGTTCATCGCCAAGGCGGTAGCCGAGGCGCTGAAGCAGCACCCGAAGGTGAACGCTGCCTACGACGAAGACAAGCAGGAAATCACCTACCACAACGCCGAGCACCTGGCCATCGCCGTGGACACGGACAAGGGCCTCCTGGTTCCGGTCATCTCTGACGCCGGCAGCCTGAACCTTGCCGGCATGGCCGGCAAGATCGCCGACGTCGCAGGCCGCACCCGCGACGGCAAGATCGGCCCGGACGAGCTGTCGGGCGGAACGTTCAGCATCACAAACATCGGTTCTGTCGGCGCACTGTTCGACACCCCGATCATCAACCAGCCGCAGGTCGGCATCCTCGGCACCGGCGCGATCGTCAAGCGCCCCGTGGTGGTGGCCGATGAGAACGGTGACGACTCGATCGCCATCCGCTCCATGATGTACCTGTCCCTGACGTACGACCACCGCCTGGTGGACGGCGCTGATGCGGGCCGCTTCCTGCAGACCCTGAAGGCCCGCCTTGAAGAAGGTGCCTTCGAGGCGGATCTGGGGCTGTAAGCCTTAGCGTCAAACAACGGCGGCGGTGCAGGCCCGGTGGGAAACCACCGGATGGCCTGCACCGCCGCCGTTTTTGGTTACCGAATCGTCGCCAAAGCTTCCCGCGGGGCTTACTACGAAGCGTAGAACCCTCTGGCTAGACTGGCCCCATGGACATCGTTTATAACATCATGGTCTTCCTCCACATCGTCGGCGCAGCGATGATTGTCGGCATCTGGATCGGCAACATGAAAAAACCCACGGTGCACCCCCGCCAGTTCGACGGCGCCGCCCTGCAGCTCATCACCGGCATCGTGATGATGGGGCTCATCCCGGCCCTGGACATGGACGCGAACTACTTCAAGCTCGGCATCAAGTTCGCCATTGCACTGGCTGTCGGCGTGCTGGCCTTCATCGGCCGCCGCAAGTACAAGAAGGATGAGCCGATCAGCAAGGGCCTGGCCCACAGCGTGGGCGGCCTGGCGCTGCTGAACGTGGCTATCGCCACTCTCTGGCAGTAACTGCTTCAACGACCCCGGCGACCAACGACGACGGCGATGCTCCCGGCCAGGGGGCGTCGCCGTCGTCGTTCCCGCCTCTCGACTGCGGGCTGGTCAGTCCCGGGCTATGCAGAATTCGTTGCCTTCGGGATCATGCATCACGTCCCAGTGGAAGTCGCCGATGTCATGTCCTTCCACAAAGACCGCGCCCAACGATTCAGCGTGGGCGCGCAGGCCGTCCGGATCGGGGCCGTGGACATCAAGGTGCAGCCGCCGCCGTCCCGGTGTGGCATCAGGGACCTCCTGGAAGGCCAGCTGCGGCGCTCCCGGCGATGCCGGCTTCAGCCAGACGAACTGGTCAAAGCGTGCAGAAACGGTGGTGCCGAGCAGCGCCGCCCAGAATGTGGCCAGCTCTTCGGCGTTGCCCGCGTTGACCATGATGGCGGCGATCCGCGCCTGCGGTGAAATGTCAGCGGCCTGGTTCCTGCGGCGTTGGGTTCCCATGGCGCCAGTGTAGACGGTCATAATCCTCTGACAGCGGACAGCCCGTGCGCTGCGGGTCCTGAATCCATAGGATTGATCCGGAAGGTTTGGGCGGAAGCCCGGACCGGATCAAATCTAAGCTGAGGAGTGGATATGGCAGCAACACGCACCGCGCACACCGTATGGAACGGCGACCTGTTCGAGGGGTCCGGCAACACCACGCTGGACAGCTCCGGACTGGGCACCTATGAGGTCACTTGGCGTGCCCGCGCAGAACAGTCGGAAGGTAAGACCAGCCCCGAAGAGCTGATCGCCGCAGCCCACTCGGCCTGCTTCTCCATGGCGTTCAGCCTCGCGCTCAGCCAGGCCGGCTTCACCGTTGACGAGGTCCACACCAAGGCCGATGTCACCTTCGTGCCGGGCACCGGCATCACCGGCAGCCACCTGACCGTGAGCGCCAAGATCCCGGGCATTTCCGAAGAGGACTTCCAGAAGATCGCCGGGGAAGCCAAGGTCGGCTGCCCTGTTTCCGGCGCACTGGCCAGCATCGACATCACCATGGAGGCCACACTCGCAGCTTCCTAGGCTTCAGCCGTGCGGCCGCTCCGGCAGCCGCACGGCAAAGGCCCCGTTTCCTGCCCTGATGATCAGGGCAGGAAACGGGGCCTTTGTGTGTCCCGGCCGGCGGCCGGCTTAGCCCTGGTTGGTGCGGGCTGGCAGGGGCGCCGGGAGCAGCCGCCGGTAGCCTTCACGCAGCGGCGGACGGTCCGTGGGAAGTTCCTGGATCATTTCCTTCAGGGCCCCGATGCCGTATTCCAGCTGGGGGTCCCTGCCTGCGGCGTAGGCATGCGGCGGGAACGTCACCTCGATGTCCGGGGTCACGCCGAAGTTCTCAACACCCCAGCCCACTCCCCCGCTGAACCAGGTGGCGTAGCGCGGCTGCGTCACTCCGGTTCCGTCCGCGAGGGAGAAACGGTTATCGATGCCCACCACGCCGCCCCAGGTACGGGTGCCAATGACCGGACCGATGCCGCGGAGCTTGGACACCTGGGTGATGATGTCCCCGTCCGAACCGGCAAACTCGTCGGTCAGAATGACCACCGGCCCGCGTGGTGCGTGGTGCGGGTAGGTCCGGGGCTTTTCGCCGCGCGGCATGCTCCATCCCGTCACCTTGCGGCCGATCAGCTCGGCGACAAGCTGGGATGTGTGGCCGCCGCGGTTGCGCCGGACGTCCACGATCAGTCCGTCCAGGGCGGTCTCGGTGTCAAGGTCGCGGTGCAGTTGCGCCCAGCCGTTTGCCATCATGTCCGGGATATGGAGGTAGCCGTAGGTTCCGCCGGACGCTTCCCGCACCGTCCGCCGGTTGCCGGCAACCCACTCCTGGTAGCGGAGCCGCTCCTCGTCCTTGACCGGCACCACGGCGATGCGGCGATGCTCGCCTGCCGCCGCGCCGTGGGCTGCGCCGTTGCGGAGGGTCAGCTCCACGGCCCTTCCCGCCGCACCGACGAGCTGCATGGCGGGAGTCAGTGTCTGCGAAAGTTCCACCCCGTCGATGGCGAGCAGGATGTCCCCGGCCTTGGCGTCCGCTCCCGGCCGCGTCAGCGGGGAGGTTGCGAGCGGATCCGAAGACTCGCCCGCCAGGATGCGGGCGATTTCCCAGCCCGCTCCGGTGAAGGCCAGGTCCGCGCCCAGGCGGCCCTGCCCGTTGCTGCCGTTTTCAGTGACAGCCACCGGACGAACATAGGCGTGGGATGTCCCCAGTTCGCCGTGCAGTTCCCACAAAAGGTCCACGAGGTCGTCATGCGACCCCAGCCGGTCCACGAGGGGACGGTAACGGCGGTGCACTGACTCCCAGTCCTGTCCGGCCATGTCCTCGGTCCAGAAGAAGTCACGCTGGAGCCGCCAGGCTTCGTCAAACGCCTGGCCCCACACGCTCAGCGGATGCATGAGCACACGGATGCGGCTGACATCAACCTTCACCAGTTGGCCGGAGTCCTCGTCGGCCTTGGCGTCGGCAGGAGCCACCCGGATCTGCTTGTCCTGCAGGAAGACCACTTTCCTGCCGTCACCGGACACCCGGTAGCTGTCCAGGGCGTCCACGATGGTGGCCGTCTTGCGCTTGGCCATGTCAAAACGCACCAGTCCCGGTGCGGCGTCCTTGTCGTCCGTCGTGGCCCGGCCGTCGCCGGTGACGCCGGCGAGTGCATTGTCCAGCCAGAGCAAAGCGCCGGGCGTAGCCTCGAGGGCCGAATAGTTGCCCTGCGGGACCGGGACTCCGATCACGCGGTGGGCCAGTCCTTCAGCATCCACCCGGACAGCAGGGACGCCGTCACCGGTTCCGCCGGCCCGGTTTCCATCGGCATCCGGGCCGCTTTCACCGTCCGGTCCGTCCACGAGGTCCACCGAGGGGCCAAACGGCGACGGCGTGTCGGCAGCGAGCGCAACCAGGTAGGGCTTGATGGGGCTGGGGAAGGACAGATCAAAGGAGTGTCCGTCGTAGACCGGGTCAAAACTGCGGTTCGAGAGGAACGCGATGAATTTGCCGTCAGGGGTGAAGGACGGCGAGGCGTCGCGGAAGCGTCCGTCCGTGACGTCAACGACCTTGAACTCGGGATCGTCCACCCGGACGATCCGGAGCCGGCTGCGTGAGCCAAAGGAAGTGACCGGCTCTGACCACCCGAGCCAGGCCGAGTCCGGCGACCAGCACAGGCCGTCGATCGTGCCCTCGCCGATGCTGGTGACGAGCTTGATGCTCCCGGTCCGGGTGTCGGCCAGGTAGACATCGCCAAAGGAGGTCCCCACGGCCAGGGTGCGGCCATCCGGGCTGGCCTCCATGGCACTCGCCCGGGTGGATTTGGGGAAATCGACCTTCTTGAGGCGCGCGGCCCCCGCGACGGCCCCGCCGCCTGCGGTGAGGGCCGCATCTGCCGGCGCTCCGCCCGCAACGTCTCCCGCGCCCTCGGCACCCTGTGCTGCGGCTGTGTTTCCGCCAGCGCCGGGAACGGACTCGGGCGCGGAGTCATCCCCCGCAGGCGACTCGACGCCCGGACGGTTCATCCCCGACGCCGGGACGGGCTTGGGCAGCGGCGTTCCCGGCTCCTGCCCGGCTGCTGCCGGCTGGGGCCGTGTGACCGGCGCGGCCTGCGAACTCGCCACTTGCGGAGCGATTTCGTTGATGTACAGTGCCTCCACGCCGTCATGGTCGGCAACGTAGGCAATGCGGCCCTCACCCAGCGGCCTCGGCAGGCGGGCACGAACACCCGGTGTGGCCTCCACAACGCGGGACGGTCCGTCCTTGTGGCGGAGCCAGTGGATGGTGCCGTGCGCCTCCACGGCGCTGGAGGAACCGGTGTGGTCCGGAATGACAGCGCCAAGGTGACGGGCGGTCTTCAGGAGTGCCGGCCTCCGCCCCTGGGAGGCCGATCCCAGCGAAATGTCGAGCTTGACTGCGTCGGCACCCAGGTCGGGAAGCAGCCAGAGCTCGCCGGCGGATTCGAACACCACGCGCTTGCCGTCCGTGGCAGCGTGGCGCACATAGAAATCTTCGTGATCGGTGTGGCGGCGCAGCCCCCTGCCGTTGGGGAGCACCGAGTACAGGTTCCCGTAGCCTTCGTGGTCGGAAAGGAAAGCCACCCGTCCCTCAACCCACATGGGATCCGCCAGGTTGCCGTCCAGCTCCGGGACCAGCCGTTCGAACTCGCCGTTGCCGTCGGCGTCGATCCAGAGCTTTCCGGCGGTTCCGCCGCGGTATCGCTTCCACCAGGCAGGCTCGCGTGAGAGCACACTGGCCACCACCACGGGGCGCTCATCGCCGATCTCAGGGCCGAACGCCACCGACTCGACCGGTCCGAACGCCAGTTCCTCCGACCAGCCGCCTTCGAGCGGGACGCTGTAGGCATGCGTGTGGCGGCTTTCGGCCTGCCGGAACGCACTGGTGACGAGGACGTCGCCCGCAGCGGTGAAGCCCTTGACCCGGGTCGAGCTGTGGCCGAAGTACGTCAGCTGCCGGTATCCGCCGCCCTCGACGTCTGCGGTCACAACTTCCGGTGCCGTTCCTTGCACCACGGTCCATACCAGGCGCTTGCCGTCGGGCGTAAAGCGCGGATTGCGGGCGGGCAGCTGAAGGGAGGAAACACGCCAGGCGCGACCTCCGTCCAGGGGTGCAATCCAGACGTCGTCTTCGGCCACGAAGGTGACCAGATCGCCGTGCACATGCGGGAAACGAAAGTAGCTCGAAGAGGTCATCGTTCGATCATAGTCAAAGTCGGCGGGCCGGTCGGGAGGTTCCGCGGCCGTGCCGGGCATGGTGAGATGGATCATGCGAATCATCATGGCCGGCGCCTCAGGCCTCATCGGAACCGACCTGTCCGCCCATCTGCGCTCCGGTGGCCATGAGGTCATCCGGCTGGTGCGCAGGGCACCGGCAACGGCCGGCGAATTTCGATGGGATCCTGCGGCCGGGCAGCTTGATCCAGCCCATCTTGAAGGCGCGCACGCCGTCATCAACCTGTCCGGGGCGGGGATCGGCGACCGCCCATGGACCCGGCGACGCATTGATGAGCTGTTCCGCTCAAGGCTGGACCCGACCCGCACCCTGGCAGCGGCGATGGCGAAGCTGGAGCAGCCGCCGCAGGTCTTCATCAGCCAGTCAGGTTCCAACTATTACGGTGACCGCGGTACCGCCGTGCTTCGCGAGAACTCGCCGAACGGCAGCGGCATCATGGCACGGATCTGCCATGAGTGGGAAGCGGCCGCACACGGAGCCCCGGCAGGCGTCCGTGTTGTCACGCCCCGGACGGGGGTGGTCCTCAGCAGGTCCGGAGGCGCGCTGGGACGGCTGCTGCCTTTGCTCCGGCTGGGCGTCGGCGGCCCGCTGGGAAACGGCAGGCAATGCTGGCCCTGGATGACGCTGCCCGACGTGTCCTCCGCGTTCGGTTTCCTGTTGTCGGCACCGGTGGCCGGCCCGGTCAACCTTTGTGCCCCGGAAACCGTGGACGTCAATGCCCTGGTTGCCAGGCTTGCCGGCGCCCTCCACCGGCCGGCCCTGTTCCGGGTTCCCGCTCCGGTTCTGCGTCTGGTCATGGGCAAACTGGCCGATGAACTCCTGCTGGGAAGCCAGCGCATGGAGCCCGCCATGCTGGCCGAGGCCGGATTCAAATGGCAGCATCCCTCGCTTGCCCAGGCAGCGGCCTGGGCCACCGGCCGGAACCAGGCGTAAGTCAACTAGCTCGCAGGCAGGATCTCCTGGATCCGCCAGCGCCCGCCGGAACTGATCAGGACCAGGCGTAGCCGCTGCTCCGAACCGGCGGCTTCCGCGGCCACGACACTTCCACCGGCATCGGTCTCCTGGTAGGCGGAGGTGACCGCCGTGATGGCGACGACGGCCCGCGAGTCGGAGCCGTCAGGCTCTGTCTCGGCACGCGTCAGGGTGGTGACGAAGCCGGCCAGGACATGTCCGGTGTCACGGAGCCGTCCGCTGATCCTGGCGTCGGCCGCGGCTGCCGGGGAATTCTCCAGATTGACCTCGTCGAGGAGCTCGAGTTTCCCTGAGCTGAACGCAGCCGACCTTAGCTGTGCCAGCCCCCTGGCCGCCTCTTCGGGATTTTGCGACAGCGCCAGCTGCCTGGCATCCGTTTGGACCGGGTCGCCGGCGGTACCCGGCAGAACATCTTGTGCCAGTCGCGGCGGCGCTTGCACCGAATCCGGGGCGGCTGCCTGCTGTGACCCGGCCAGGAACCACGCGGACGCGATCCCCGGGCAGGCGAGCGCTGCCACCGCAGCGCGGACCCACGGCCGTTTTCCCCCGGCATGCCGGCCCGGGGCGCGGACTTTCCGTTTGACTGGACCGCCTGCAGCGCCCAGGCGGCGGCGCCAGGCGCGGAGCGTCGCTGCACGGCGGGCGGTGCGTGACGGCGGAAGGTTGCGGCGGGTCAGCAGCTCGGGCAACACCGTGGGGTGGACGGCACCGGCAAGGTCCACAGGGGCGGCGTCCGCGCTGCTATAGATGGCAGCCGCGAATTCCAAGGCCGTAGGCCGTTCCCGCCGGTCCTCCTTCAGGCCCGCTTCCAACGCTGCGGCCAGGGCGGCGGGCACATCCGGGACCACAAGGGACAGCGGCGGACGGCTTGGGCCGCGTTCAGGCGCCTTCCCGGTCAGGCAGTACCAGCCGACGGCCGCAGCCGAGTAGACATCCCGTTCGGGCTGCAGCCCCGCCCTCAGGGCGTCCACCGGCGCCGGGTCCAGGAACCCATCAGTACCGGCAGGGAAAGAGGCAGCTGCGTCGCCCACCATGCGAGTGATGCCAAGGTCCGCCAGTAGGGGCTTGCCGTGGGCGGTGAACAACACGTTGCCTGGCGCGACATCAGAGTGCATGAAGCCCTTGCCGTGCAGGTACCACAGGGCCTGGGCAATGGGCGTCAGGACCGTTACCGTCTCCCCCACGCCCAGCGGGCCACGGCAGTTGACGAGTTGGGCCAGGGATCCGCCTGCCGCGTAGTCCATGACCAGCCCAAGGCCGCCGTAGGCTGCCCCGCGGAGCCGGACCACATGGTGCGCCTTCACCAGGTGATCATGATCCAGCGTGGAGAGAATCCTCAGTTCACGGCGTACGTTCTCCTCCCTGTCCCGCCGCACCATACCGGGATCACCGGCGTCGTGCACTGACGGTGACAGGATTTCCGGCGGGTCGAAGCACTTCACCGCAAACTCACGGAGGGTCCGTTCCTCCCGGACAAGCCACACGCTGGCGCTTCCGCCGCGGCCGAGTTCCCGGCCCACCACATAACCGGAAATCTCCGGGACCGCTCCTCCAGGCGGCCCGCCCAGCACATCGTGGGAAGCGGCCCCGTCAGGAGGTGCCGCATCGCCGTCGTACGTGCCGCCGTCGTGCCCGAATTTCTCCATACCCAAGGAATAGCGGAATCGGCAGAATCCCGCAGAAGTTATCCACAGGTACCCCCACCCTTCGGCGGTCCTCGGTGAGAGGTTGACCACAGAATCGGGCACCACGGCGGACGGGGTCTAAGCTGGATGCCATGACTCTTGAGTTTTCCACGCTGGGTCTTTCTCCGGATTTCGTTGATTACGTGAAGGGCTGGGACATCCAGCGCGAACTCCATGACAAAGTCGTCGCAGCTGAGGCGCCCAGCACAGTCCTGCTCCTCGAGCACGCCGCCGTCTATACGGCTGGCAAGCTCACAGAAGACCACGAACGGCCGTTCGACGGAACACCCGTCGTGGCCGTTGACCGGGGCGGCAAGCTGACCTGGCACGGTCCCGGCCAGTTGATCGCCTACCCGATCCTCAAGCTTAAGAACCGGTCGGGCATCCGCGATTACGTGGAGCGGCTCGAAGCCGTCATGATCGCAGTCATGGCCGACTACGGCATCAACGCCGAGCGGATCAAGGGACGCGCCGGCGTGTGGATCAAGGCGGACAGCAAGGGACCGGACCGAAAGATTGCCGCGATCGGCATCCGGGTCCTGGACGGGGTCACAATGCACGGCGTCGCCATGAACTGCAACAATGATCTGGCACCGTATGCCCAGATCATTGCCTGCGGCATTACCGACGCCGGCGTCACCACGATGTCGATCGAAGCGGGCAGGAACATCGCCCCCGGCGATATCGCGGACCGGTTCGTGGAAGAATTCCGCAAGCACGAAGAAGCACTCGTTTCAATCCCCGAAGGAGCTCTACTGTGACACTGGCACCAGAAGGCCGGAAGATGCTGCGCATTGAGCAGCGAAATGCGGCCACTCCGGTGGAACGTAAGCCCGAATGGATCAAGGCCAAGGTCCAGATGGGCCCGGAGTTCGTCCAGCTCAAGAACCTGGTCAAGAAGGAGGGCCTCCACACCGTGTGTGAGGAGGCCGGCTGCCCCAATATCTTCGAGTGCTGGGAAGACAAGGAAGCGACCTTCCTGATCGGCGGCTCCGAGTGCACCAGGCGCTGCGATTTCTGCCAGATCGACACCGGCAAGCCCTCCCCGGTGGACATGTTCGAACCCACCAAGGTGGCCCGCTCGGTCCAGGCCATGCAGCTGCGCTACGCCACCGTCACCGGTGTGGCCCGCGACGACCTGGCCGACGAGGGCGTCTGGCTCTACGCCGAAACGGTCCGCAAGATCCACGAACTGAACCCCGGCACCGGCGTGGAACTGCTGATCCCGGACTTCTCCGGCAAGCCCGAACACATCGCCGCGATCTGCGACTCCAGGCCCGAGGTCTTCGCCCACAACGTCGAAACCGTGCCCCGGATCTTCAAGCGCATCCGCCCGGCGTTCCGCTACGACCGGTCCCTGGACGTCATCACCCAGGGCCGGAACCTGGGCATGGTCACCAAGTCCAACCTGATCCTGGGCATGGGCGAAACCCGCGAGGAAATCTCCGAAGCCCTCCAGGACCTGCACGACGCCGGCTGCGACCTGATCACCATCACCCAGTACCTGCGCCCCTCCGAACGCCACCTCCCGGTGGACCGCTGGGTCAAGCCGCAGGAATTCGTCGACCTCGCCACCGAGGCCGAGGAAATCGGCTTCCTCGGCGTCATGTCCGGCCCGCTGGTCCGGTCCTCCTACCGCGCCGGACGCCTCTGGGCCACCGCCATGCGCAAAAAGGGCTGGGAAATCCCCGCAGAACTCGCACACATCGAAAGCTCAGGCAGCACCCGCCAGGAAGCCAGCTCCCTGATCGCAGCGCACTCCTAGGGCCTTTCGCAACAAACGTGCCCGAGGGCCGGAACCGGAGCACTCCGGCGTCCGGCCCTCAGGCATAAATCACGTAGAATTAAGGCACTATGGCGAATTCCCCTGATTCCAGCAATCCGACTCCGGCAGCCTCCGACGCTCCGAAGCGTGGCCTCTTCTCTCGCAAGCCGAAGGAAGCCAAGGTCAAAAAGCCCAGCAGGCTGAAGCAGATCAACGAAGTCTTCCAGATGACCCGCCGCCATGATCCCATGGTGGTCTGGCTCATGCTGCTCTCCTTCCTGGGCGTCGTGGCTGTCAGCTTCCTGGTGGGCTACCTGCTCGAAAACTGGATCACGGGCCTGATCATCGGTGTCCCGCTTGGTCTTCTTGCCGCCACCCTGATCCTCTCCCGCCGGGCTGAGCGGGCCGCCTTTGCCCAGATCGAGAACCAGCCCGGTGCATCCGGCGCAGCCCTCGGCACGCTGAAGCGCGGCTGGATCACCGAAGACCAGCCCGTCGCCGTCAATCCCCGCACCCAGGACGCCGTGTTCCGCGCCATCGGCCGCCCCGGCGTCGTCCTGGTCAGTGAAGGCCCCACGCACCGCGTCAGGCCGCTGGTCGATGCGGAACGCAAGCGTCTGGCGCGCATCCTGCCCAACGTCACCGTGCACGTCATCGAGACGGGCCGCGGCGAAGGCCAGGTTCCCCTCAGCCAGGTCGCCAAGAAGATGAACAAGCTGGACAAGGAACTCACCAAGCTCGAAGTGAGCGCAGTGTCCAAGCGCATCTCCTCGCTGGGAAACCGCCTCCCCATCCCCAAGGGAATCGACCCCTACAAAGCCCGGCCGGACCGCAAAGCAGCCCGCGGCCGCTAACAGCACCGTCAACGCCCCGGCGTCCGGCCATCCGGCCGGCAACCGGGGCGTTTGCTTTGGGACAGCCACTACCAGCCGACCAATGTCGAGAGTGAAAAACGGAGAATCGTGAAACTGCCCTCGAAATCAGCCGTCATCCGCCTCTTCCGGATACTCGCCATAGCCGAAGCGTTCAGCTGGGCAGCCCTCCTGACCGGAATGTACTTCAAGTGGGTGGCCCGGGCCTCGGAGCTGGGCGTGGAGATTGCCGGACCGGTTCACGGGGCCCTGTTCATCGCCTACGGAATGGCGGCATTGGCTCTCTGGCGGCTGCAGCGGTGGCCGTTCCTGGTGGCGTTCTTCGCCGGGCTCTCCGCAGTGTTCCCGTTCGCCACCGTCCTGTTCGAACGCTGGGCGGGCAAGCGCGGGTACCTGACCCCGGCCGGCATCGGACGATCCGCAGACCAAGAGCGCGAGACCGCCAACGTCTGACCCGCTGCGGTCTACACGGCCCGGCTACAGCCGGACTGGCGCTGGATACGGTCCTGACTACAGCCGGATGAGGATGGTGTTCATCGCCTTGTCGTGCAGGCCACGGTGATCCGGGTCAAAGATGACCGCCGGGATGACCAGGCACAGGAGCACGGTGCGGACCAGCGCGGCCAGCGGCCCTGCCGGAGCGCCGCCCAGGCGGACAACATGGATTCCAGCGAGACGGTGGCCGATGCTGTAGCCGAGGGTTCCGATGAGCAGGATCTGTTCGGCCGCAAACACGGCCAGCGTTGCCCACGGGTCGCCGCCTAAGGCGAAATTGCTGATCAGGAGCGCCAGGCCCCAGTCGATGCAGATGGCAAGGATTCGGCGCCCCGCCCGGGCGATGGAGCCCGGTCCCGCCTCGGGCAGGCCAAGTCGCTCCCCGGGATATTTGGAAATGCCTGACGTGTCCGGCCCACTGAGCCACGAGCCTATGTCTTTGCGATCAACCACGGATCAAGACTATCCGCTGCAGGAAGGCCACTGTGAAGTTCCGGGTGAAGTTCACACTATGGATGCGGATAGACCACAGTGTGGACACCGTATAGCGTTTACATATCAGGCGGTTATGTAACCTGCCGGAAACAAAGCGGACACGGACGGGAAACCCCGTGTCCCTAGGGTGGTAACAGTTGCTAGCGAGCTGGGAGCGGGGGCACTTTTGTGTTTTCGCGCCGTCGGATTGCGCTGGACCATATGGCTTTCAAGCCAGTTATTACATATGCGTAAGGAGCATAGATGTTCAAGACTGCGGACGAAGTCCTCAAGTTCATCAAGGACGAAGATATTAAATTCGTCGATATCCGCTTCACCGATCTCCCTGGTGTGCAGCAGCACTTCAATGTGCCGGCGAAGAGCGTTGATGCAGACTTCTTCATCAATGGCCAGCTCTTCGACGGTTCCTCCATCCGCGGTTTCCAGGGCATCGCTGAGTCCGACATGCAGCTCATCCCGGATGTCACCACGGCGTTCCTGGACACGTTCCGCATGGAGAAGACCCTCGCGCTGAACTTCTCCATCGTGAACCCCCGCACGGGCGACCCGTACCACCGCGACCCCCGCGGCGTGGCCGAGAAGGCTGAAGCCTACCTCGCGTCCACCGGCATTGCGGACACCGCATTCTTCGCACCCGAGGCCGAGTTCTTCGTGTTCGACAACGTCCAGTACCAGTCCTCCCCGCAGGGCAGCTTCTACAAGATCGACTCGGAAGAAGCGCACTGGAACACCGGCCGCGAGGAAGAAGGCGGAAACCTCGGCTACAAGACCCCCGTCAAGGGCGGCTACTTCCCGGTTTCCCCCACGGACAAGCAGGCCGACCTGCGCGACGCCATGTGTGTTGCCCTGGACGAGGCCGGCCTTGAGGTTGAGCGCAGCCACCACGAGGTCGGTTCCGCCGGCCAGGCTGAAATCAACTACAAGTTCACCACGCTGACCCACGCTGCTGATGACCTGCAGAAGTTCAAGTACGTCATCAAGAACACCGCTGACGCCTGGGGCAAGTCGGTCACCTTCATGCCGAAGCCCGTCTTCGCCGACAACGGCTCCGGCATGCACTGCCACCAGTCGCTGTGGAACGGCGGCGAGCCGCTGTTCTACGACGAGAAGGGTTACGCCGGCCTGTCCGACATGGCCCGCTGGTACATCGGCGGCCTGCTGAAGCACTCCTCCGCCGTGCTCGCGTTCACCAACCCGACGGTTAACTCCTACCGCCGCCTGGTCAAGGGCTTCGAAGCTCCGGTCAACATGGTTTACTCGCAGGGCAACCGCTCCGCCGGTATCCGTATCCCCATCACGGGTTCCAACCCGAAGGCCAAGCGCATCGAATTCCGCGCTCCGGACCCCTCCTCGAACCCGTACCTGGCATTCGCTGCCCAGCTGATGGCCGGCATTGACGGCATCCGCAACCGCATCGAACCGCCGGCTCCCATCGACAAGGACCTCTACGAGCTCCCCGCCGAGGAAGCCAAGGACATCCCCAAGGCTCCGGGCACCCTCGAAGAGGCCCTGGACGCACTGGCCGAGGACAACGAGTTCCTGCAGGCCGGCGGCGTGTTCACCCAGGACCTGATCGACACCTGGATCGAGTACAAGTACGAGTACGAGATCAAGCCGCTCTCGCTGCGCCCGAACCCCTACGAGTTCGAGCTCTACTACGGCGTCTAGTCAGACCCCCGGCCTAAACCGCGTTTAGTCCGCAGAAAGCCCGCATCTACTGCTTCGGCAGCAGATGCGGGCTTTTCTGTGTCTCAGGTACAGTCTGCCCCCCCAGTCCCCTTCCGGCTATGGCGGGCCGGGTCAGGCCACGCAGCCGCCCTTGGCTGCCACGTAACTGTCGAGACGGTAGATGAAAGCGGCCATCTGCTCACGGGTAACGGCGTCGGCCGGCCGGTAGGTGCCGTCGGCCCAGCCGGTTGAGATGAGGGCGGACTTCATCCAGGAAATCTCCCGATAGAAGCCGCTAGCGGGCGTCATGTCGACGAAGGGGGAAACGACGGGCCCAGCGACTTCGGCGTCTGTTATGCGGCAGAGCTTGCCCGCGTACCGGTTGATGAAGGCGGACATCGCCTCGCGGGTGATCGATTCATAAGGCCGGTAGGTCCTGTCGGCCCAGCCCGTGGAAAGTTCGGTGTAGTTCATCCACGCAATCTGAGGGTAGAAATCGTGGGAGGTCGGAACGTCGATGAACGGTGACACGGTCGGCGGTGTGAAGTCCGGGCTACCCGCAAGTCGGTACATAAAGGCGGCCATGGCCTCCCGTGACATCGTGCTGAACGGCCGGAAGGTACCGTCGGCCCAGCCGGTGGACAACTTTTGGTAGTACATCCAGTCGATCTGGGTCTGGAATGCGGACTGATACGCGTCAACGAACGGCGAGGCGTTGATGGTGACGCCCGCTGACGTGCTCGTCACGTAGTCGACCGTCACCCTCGTGCCTGTATAGGTGGTGAAGGTCTGGCCGGCCTGCCAAGTCTGGTTGGGCGCGTAGTAGCCCGAGAAAGGGAGGGTAGATGGCATGAGAATCAGTGAACTGGCGGCGGTGGCTCCTCCTGACTGGACAATCTTGACGCCCCGGTTGCCGCTGACGGCCGTCGATGTGTCGTAGCCGACAGGCAGGCGCAGTTCCAGGTAGTAGACCTCCTTGCTCTTCGGATCGGTGAACTTCACTGCGCGGTTGGCGTCGCTTCCGGCCCAGGCCTTCAGCGTGTATTTCGTGATTCCCGAAACCAGGCCGGCGTTTAGGATCTCATCACCTCGGCCGAATCCCCCGCGGTCCCAGAAGCTGGAGCTGATGGCCGGAATGCTGTACTGTGCCGCACCCATCAGATCGGTCGTATCGCCGTACTCACGGATACTGCAGGACGTGTCTGCAAATCCCCCGGTGGTGCTGGGGCCGACGTCGGCGATGCCGCTGCCGCATTGCAGGCTGTCGGCGTGCATGAGGCCGAGAACGTGTCCGAATTCATGGGCCACCACGTTGTTGGTGAACTTGCTGGGCAGGGGCATCAGAATACGCCCGCTCGTGCCGTCACTGCTGGCTCCGAAGCCCAGGGCTCCCCACGAAAGGGTGGGAACCGGGACGTAGATCACCAAAGCGGTGTAGGGACTGCTGACCCAGCCCAGTTCGCGGGTCACCGTGTTGGTGATCGTGTAGTAGTCCTGGCTGGAGGTCGCCGAGGATTTGAAGCCCGTCCGAACGGAGGCCACTGACATGGAAAGCCTGTTGTTGGACATGGCCTTCCAATAGTTGCTCGAAGCTGTGATTCCGTTCTTGGCCGCATCCAGGGAAATCCCGCTGGTGTCCGCGGCGCTCTTGTCCGCCAACTGAACCGTTACCAGGGCCACCTTGATGTCCCCGGTCCTGGTGAGGCCGGCGGCACCTTGGAGTTCCAGCGCCTCGGTGCCGAGTTCCTGGCCCTTCGGCAGTTGGGCAACGGCCGTTTCCGAAGCGTGGGCGGCGTGCGGAGTGCCTTCGACCTCCTCGACAGTGACGTTCCCGGGTGAAGGGGCAGTGGCGGCCATGGTTGGTGAAGCCGGCAGGTACGCCAGCACGGCCGACGAAAGAAGCAAGGCAGCAACGAGGGCCGCGGATCGCTGAAAGAGAGGCATGGTGACTTTCGTGATGAAGGGCTTGGGGGACCTGGGAGGACCGCCCTGCAGGAGGTCTCCCATTTCCGGTGCCGTCCGTGCTCCTGCCGAAATCCCGGAATCGTTTCGGCATTGCCAGCGCGCCGAAGCAGCTGGATTGACGGACCCGTGGAGGCTAGGTGCCGGCGCCCCGCATGGTGGCGAACCGGAAGCGGGAAGGGTATGTGTCGCTCCGGGCGCTGATCGTGCCGACTGTGCCGAATATCACGAAGGCGATTGCGAATCGATGGGGTGAAACGCGCGTGGAGGAGTCAACTGATGGGCCCGCTCCGCTATTTTGTGCGCGTGACATTTACTGTTCCCCATATCACAGATGCATTCAGGATGCACTAAAGATAGCATGTGCCCCTCCAGTCACAGCAACCCCATGGAGCACACCCGTATGCGAGGGGAGAAGGAATCAGACTGCCGGCCTACGGAACGCAGAACGCCCGGTACATGGTCCGCTGCGGTCCGGCGTCGCCGCCGAGGTACTGTCCGTGGTCCTCGAAACCGGCCTTCCGGTAAGCGGCCTGTCCTGCCGGGTTGCGTTCATTCACGGACAGCACGACGCCGGTCTCTCCCCCGCCCAGCCGGACGGTGAGTCTGGCCGCTTCACGGACGGCAGCCGCAGCCGCCTGGGTGCCAAGCCCCCGGCCCTGGCGGGCGCGGTCGATGAGGAAGCCCCGCAGGAGCCAGACTGAGTCGTCGTCGTCCCACCCGGCCAGGGACGCCGCGCCGCGTTGAAGCGTGAACACACCGACGGCTTCTCCGCCGGAGTCCACCACATAGGGAAACCGTGAGTCCTCTTCCAGCGCTATGAGCATCATGCGCAGCGGATCCCCTGCGAAGTCCTGCTGGCCTTCCGCGAGTCCCAGTTCGGCGACTTCGCCCAGTTTGACGGCTTTGGCGTCGTCGTCGAGGCTCTTTAGGGCGATGAGCCACACGGAATCAGGCATGGACTGAGCCTACCCAGAAACCACGACGCCGGCCGTCACCTGGGAAGGCGACAGCCGGCGTCGCGCTTTGGGCCAGTAGTCGTTGGTTGGCGTGCAGGGGTTACGGCGCCTGGGCGTCGGCAGGCGGTCCGGCAGGGTCCATCCAGAAGACCTCCCAGAGATGGCCGTCCGGGTCCTGGAAGCTGTGGTTGTACATAAACCCGTAGTCCTGGGCTTCCTGCGCAGGGGTGCCTCCCGAGGTCAGGGCCTTCCGGACCGTGTCGTCAACGGCTTCGCGGCTGTCAACGGAGAATGCCACGATTGCTTCGGCGGTGCCGCCGGTGTCCGCTATGCCCTTGGAGATGAACGTCTTGAAATAGCCTTCCACCAGCAGCATGACGTAGGCGCCGTCATTGACGATCATGCAGGTGGCGTTTTCGTCGGTGAAATCTGGGTTGAAGGAAAAGCCGAGCGCCGTGAAGAACTCGACCGACCTGTTCAGGTCTGCGACGGGAAGATTCAGAAAGAGTTGCGTGGCCATGCGCTCAAACTAACATCGGCGCCCGTTACCTGTCAGCCCCCGGCACCCCGGCGCAACACGTCTCGAGGCCTGCTACTGGCCGTAAAAAACCCGTTCGAAAACCGCGCGGGTCCGCCTGCTGAGCCGCAGGTAGTCCTCTTCGAGTGCAGCCGCGTTGCCCGGCTGGTAGCCGCACCAGCGGGCGACGGCTTCCAGGTCCCGGCGGGAGGACGGCAGGACGTCGGAGGCGCGGCCCGTCCAGATGACATTGGCCGACCTGATGCGGCTCGCCAGCCGCCAGGCCTCCAGCAGCAGCGAGGCCTCGTCCGGCTCCAGGAAGCCCAGTGACGCTGCTGCTTCCAGAGCCGGCACGGTGGATGTTGTCCGCAGTTCCGGGTGCTTTCCCGCATGCTGCAGCTGCAACAGCTGAACGAGCCACTCGACGTCGCTCAGGCCGCCGCGGCCCAGCTTGAGGTGCCGCGCGGAGTCCGCTCCCCGGGGCAGCCGCTCTGATTCGACCCTGGCCTTGACTCGCCGTATCTCCCGGACGTCCTTCTCCGACAGTTCCGCCGGATATCGGATCGGATCGATCAGCTCCACGAAATCGTCAGCCAGCTCGTCGTCCCCTGCGATGGGCAGTGCACGCAGCAGCGCCTGCGCCTCCCAGACGAGCGACCATCTGCGGTAGTACTCCGCGTACGAATTCAGGGAGCGGACCATGGCGCCGCTTTTGCCTTCGGGGCGCAGATCGGCGTCCACCATCAGTACACGCTCGGCGAGAATGGCCGGCTTCAGCGGCTGGGTCAGCAGGTTCGAAATGTGGCCCACGATCTGGGCGGCCTGGTTCTGCGCCTCTTCGTCGGGAACGCCGGGCAGGCCGCGGTACACGTACATCACGTCCGCATCCGAGCCGTACCCGATCTCGCGGCCGCCCTGCCGGCCCATGGCAACCACGAGGACGCTCGTCTTCAGCGGGCCCGATGCGGCCACGATTCCTTCGGCTACGCGCAGGGCGCCCAGGACAGCGGCGCGGTCCGTGTCTGCGAGGGCTGCCCCTACCTGGTCCTGGTCCAGCAGGCCGGCACTGTCCGCAATGGCGACCCTGAGGATTTCCCGCCGCCGGATCAGCCGGATGAGGCGCATGGCGCTTTCCGGGTTCTCGTGCCGCGACATTTTCGAGGTGATTTCCAGCCACTGCGCCTCGAACTCCAGCGGGGCCAGTTCCTTGTCCGTCCCCAGCCAGGCCACGGATTCCGGGGAGACCTCAAGGAGGTCGGCGATCAGCCGGGAGTTGGAGAGCACATGGCAAAGCCGCTCGGCGGCGGCCGTCGAGTCCCGCAGCATTCCCAGATACCAGTGTGTTGTTCCGAGCGCCTCGCTGACGCGGCGGAAACCCAGCAGGCCGGCGTCGGGGTCAACCCCGTCGGCGAGCCACCCCAGAAGGATGGGAAGGAGCTGGCGCTGCAGCGCCGCCCGCCGGCTCACTCCCGCGGTGAGCGCCTCGATGTGCCGCATGGCCCCCTGCGGATCCAGGTAGCCAAGGGCGGCCAGGCGGCCCTGGGCGGCCTCCGGTGTCAGGCGTGCATCTTCGCTGCTTAGCTTTGCGGCGGTGTTCAGCAGCGGCCGGTAAAAAATGCGCTCGTGCAGTTCACGGACGGACCGCTTTGTCTTCTGCCAGGCTGCCAGCAGCGCATCGGGGTGCGGCCGTTCACGCGCGAACGGGCCCAGCACGGCCTTCGCGAGGGCGCGCAGGGCCTCGTCCCTGACCGGCATGAGGTGCGTGCGCCGCAGCTGGAAGAGCTGGATCCTGTGCTCCAGGAGCCGCAGGTACCGGTAGGCATGGTCGAATTCCGCGGCGTCCGTCCGGCCGATGTAGCCGCCGGCTGAGAGTGCGGCAATCGCCGAGGTGGTGTCGCGGTGGCGCAGGGATTCGTCGGCCTTTCCGTGGACCAGCTGCAACAGTTGCACGGTGAATTCGACGTCCCGAAGGCCGCCGCGGCCCAGCTTGATTTGTCGCTGTTCCTCGTCCGCGGGAATGTTGTCCGTGACCCGGCGGCGCATGGCCTGCACCGATTCCACGAATCCTTCCCGGTTTGCCGAACCCCAGATCAGGGGCAGGACTGCGGCCTCGTACCGGGCGCCCAGTTCTGCGTCGCCGGCGATGGTCCGGGCCTTCAGGAGTGCCTGGAACTCCCAGCTTTCAGCCCACCGTGCGTAGTAGCTCTGATGGGACGCCAGGGTCCTCACCAGCGGTCCGGACTTGCCTTCGGGCCGCAGGTTCGCATCCACTTCCCACAGGCCGGGTTCCCGGCCGATGGACATGATGGCCCTGGAGATACCGGTGGCGAGGGCTGTGCCGATGGTGTTGGCGCGGGCATCATCCAGCTCGTCCGCTTCGATCACGTAGATGACGTCGACGTCGGAGATGTAGTTAAGTTCGCGGGCACCGCACTTGCCCATGCCTATGACGGCCAGGCCGACGTCGGCGACCTCCGACGCCGAGAACTGCTCCCCCGCTTCGGCCCGGGAGACGGCCAGCGCCGCCTCGATCGCCGCTCCGGCGAGGTCCGCCAGTTCGGCACCCGCCGCGGGCATGAAATCCAGCGGATCAGCGGCACACAGGTCCTTGACGGCCAGGTCCACCACCCCGCGCCGGTATGCGGTCCGCAGCGCTACATAGGCGTCCGGACCGGACAGCCCGGCCACCGGCCTGCGCGCCTTCGGGTCGGCCTGCACGGACTTCAGGAGGCGCGCGCGGAGTTCTCCGGCGTCGGCAGGGACGGGCTCCGGGCTTGCCACTACGTCGAAGGCTTCCAGGTGTTCCGGATGGCGGATCAGGAATTCACCCAGGGCCTCGGAGGCCCCCAGCACTCGGTACAGCGGCTCGCTCGTATCGATGTCCGCCGCCGCGAGCTTCCGTAGGTCGGGATGCTTTTCGATCAGGCGCACCAGCGACTGCAACGCAGTGTCCGGGCTGGCGGCCAGGTGGAAGCCCGCGAACAGTGCCTCCTGGTCGATTCCTTCCAGTTCGCGGGCAGCAAGGAACCGCTCCCCCTTTTCCAGGTCACTGAAACCGGCGGAGATGAGGCGACGGGCAAGGCTCACCGCTGCCGCCTAAAGGATGCCGAGATTACGCTGCAGCTCGTAGGGCGTGACCTGGAGACGGTAGTCCTGCCATTCGGCGCGTTTGTTGCGCAGGAAGTACTCAAAGACCTGCTCACCGAGGATCTGCGGCATGAGCTCGGAATCCTCCATGGCCCGGATGGCGTCGTGCAGGCTGGCGGGCAGCGGATCGTGGCCCATGGCGCGGCGCTCGGCCGAGCTCAGCGACCAGATGTCGTCTTCGGCTGCGGCGGGGATCTCGTAGCCTTCTTCGATGCCCTTGAGTCCGGCGCCAAGCAGCACGGCGTAGGCGAGGTAGGGGTTGGCTGCGGAGTCGATGCCGCGGTACTCGATGCGGGCGGACTGGCCCTTGCCCGGCTTGTACAGCGGGACGCGCACCAGTGCGGAGCGGTTGTTGTGGCCCCAGCTCAGGTAACTCGGGGCTTCGCCGCCGCCCCAGAGCCGCTTGTAGGAGTTCACGAACTGGTTGGTCACGGCCGTGAATTCGGGGGCGTGCTTGAGGATGCCCGCGATGAACTGCTTGGCCGTCTTGGACAGCTGGAACTCCGCACCGGCTTCGTAGAAGGCGTTGGTGTCGCCTTCGAAGAGCGAGAAGTGCGTGTGCATGCCGGAGCCCGGGTGGGCCGTGAACGGCTTGGGCATGAAGGTGGCGTACGTGCCCTGCTGCAGGGCCACTTCCTTGATGACGGTGCGGAACGTCATGATGTTGTCCGCGGTCTGCAGGGCGTCGGCGTAACGGAGGTCGATCTCGTTCTGGCCGGGCCCGGCTTCATGGTGGCTGAACTCCACGGAGATGCCCACGGACTCCAGCATGGTGACTGCGGTGCGCCGGAAATCCTGCGCGACGCCGCCCGGGACGTGGTCGAAGTAGCCGCCCTCATCCACGGGGATGGGCGAACCGTCCGGACCGGGCTCCTGCGACTTCAGCAGGTAGAACTCGATCTCGGGATGCGTGTAGCAGGTAAAGCCCATGTCCGCGGCTTTTGCCAGGGTGCGCTTGAGCACGTTGCGGGGGTCGGCGGCCGAGGGCTCGCCGTCGGGCGTCAGAATGTCGCAGTACATACGCGAGGTCTGTTCCGTTTCCCCGCGCCACGGCAGGATCTGGAACGTCGAGGGATCCGGCTGCGCCAGCATGTCCGATTCGAACACGCGGGCCAGGCCCTCAATCGCGGAGCCGTCAAAGCCCAGGCCCTCTTCGAAGGCACCCTCGACTTCGGCAGGGGCAAGCGCAACAGACTTGAGTGAACCCACGACATCCGTGAACCACAGACGCACGAACCGCACGTCGCGCTCTTCGATCGTCCGCAGGACAAACTCTTGCTGGCGGTCCATTATGGCCTCTTCTCCGGATCAACTTTTTGAAGCCCCGGGTCCGTATTCCTTAGAGCCGGCGGCAGCTCACGATTCACTTTACTAAGCATTCCCGCTGAATGTTGGAGCCGGAGGTCCGCGTAACACAGCATTAACACGCACAGGGTCCCGTATCACCGGCCAATTGCCCCGCGGCGGCCCCTCGGGACGGCGACAAGGAGCCGTCAGGACACCAATTTGTGACGCGATTCACCGGCAACGGCAGGCCGCCCGGTAGCTAGGACGCACAGTACCGCATTACGCTCTAGCCATGGCCACAAGCAACAGTTCCGATTCCAGCATGTCCGCTGAAGTACCTGCTCCCTACGGCAACGGCCCCGCCCAGCCGGCTGCAACGACGCCGGCCACAGGCAGGAAGCCGGTGGCCCGAATCCGGACCCACCACCTGCAGCAGGCCAAGGAAAACGGTGAGCACTTTGCGATGCTCACGGCCTACGAGCAGTACACGGCCGAGATCTTCGACGAAGCGGGCATCGAGGTGCTCCTGGTCGGCGACTCCGCCTCCAACAACGTCTTCGGCAACGAAACCAGCCTCCCGGTCACCGTGGACGAGCTGCTGCCGCTATGCCGGGCCGTTGCACGGTCGGCCAAGCGGGCCCTGGTGGTCGCGGACCTTCCCTTTGGAAGCTACGAGGTGTCAGCCGAGCAGGCAGTCGCCACCGGCGTCCGCTTCCTGAAGGAAGGCCTCGCGCATGCCGTGAAGATTGAAGGCGGCAAGTTTTATGCGGACACCGTCCGGGCCATGGTCCAGGCCGGCATTCCGGTCATGGCGCACATCGGTTTCACGCCGCAGAGCGAGCATTCCCTGGGCGGTTACCGGGTCCAGGGCCGCGGCGACGATGCACAGCGGCTTATTGACGACGCCGTGGCCCTCGCTGACGCCGGTGCCTTCAGCGTGCTGATGGAGATGGTTCCGGCCGCCACCGCCGCCGCCGTCGACGCTGCAATTTCCGTTCCGACCGTCGGCATCGGTGCCGGCAACACCACCACGGGCCAGGTGTTGGTCTGGCAGGACATGGCCGGGCTTCGCGGCGGCAAGATGGCCAAGTTCGTCAAGCAGTATGCCGACCTGCGCACGTCGCTGAGCAACGCGGCGAAGGCGTATGGCGACGACGTCCGGACGGGCCAGTTCCCCGGCCCCGAGCACTCGTTCTAAGCCTCCGGCCCCTTCCACCCGTATGGCCGGCGTTTCGGGGTGCGGTGCGGGCTGCTAGCGCAGCCTAGTCCTCGTCGCCCTTTTCCCAGGCTTCATTGCGTGCCTTGACTTTCTCCAGCGCATGCTCGGCTTCCACGCGCGTCTTGTACGGTCCGATCAGCTGGGTCCAGTCGGACATGGCGTCTTCTTCCACCTCGTGGGTTTTGACGTTGTACCAGTATTCGGTCATCGCTGCTCCTCGCATTCTGCAGGCTCCCTGCCTGCCGAGAGTGATCCACGTAACGTAAAACTCCATCGGGTTCCGATGGGACTTTCCGTTACATGGGCTTCCATGCCGCCTTATATGATCAATCTATGCCTTCTCTTGCCTCGACTGCACCCACCGGCACGCTGGTCCCCGGAACCGTCAGCCCGCAGCTGCCGGTCCCGGCATCAATTCCCCGCCCCGAGTACGTGGGCAAGCCTGGTCCGGAGAAGTTCACCGGCTCGGAAGTAAAGTCCGCCGAGACCATCGAGAAGATCAGGGTCGCCAGCCGGATCGCGGCCCAGGCCATCGTGGAGGTTGGCAAACACATCCGGCCCGGCGTCACGACGGACCAGCTGGACAGGATCGGCCACGAGTTCCTGCTCGACCACCACGCGTATCCCTCGACCCTGGGCTACCGGGGCTTCCCCAAATCGCTGTGCTCGTCCCTGAACGAAGTGATCTGCCACGGCATACCCGACACCACGGTGGTCCAGGACGGCGACATCCTGAACATCGACATCACCGCCTTCATCGGCGGCGTCCATGGCGACACCAACTTCACCTTCCTGGTAGGCGACGTCGACGAAGAATCGCGGCTCCTCGTGGAGCGCACCCAGGAATCGCTCAACCGCGCCATCAAAGCTGTTGCTCCAGGGCGAGAAATAAACGTCATCGGCCGCGCCATCCAGTCCTACGCCAAACGTTTCGGCTACGGTGTTGTCCGGGATTTCACCGGCCACGGTGTTGGCGAGGCGTTTCATACCGGCCTGATCATTCCGCATTATGACGCAGCTCCCGCGTACAACACGGTCATGGAAGCGGGCATGGTGTTCACCATTGAACCGATGCTGACGCTGGGAACGGTCGAGTGGGACATGTGGGCTGACGACTGGACCGTGGTGACCCGGGACCGCAAGCGCACGGCCCAGTTCGAGCACACCCTGCTCGTCACCGAGTCGGGCGCCGAAATCCTGACTCTGCCCTGATTTCCCGGCCGGCACCACCGGCACCTTTACCCGCTACGCCCATTGCCCGACACCAGCCACGAACGGAATCACATTGGCCAAGAAGGACGACAAGTCAACCAAGAACGCCCCGCTGATCGGCATTGACATCGGCGGCACCGGAATCAAGGGCGGCATTGTCGACCTCAAGAAGGGCAAGCTCGTAGGGGACCGCTTCCGCGTTCCTACGCCGCAGCCAGCCACGCCGGAGTCCGTTGCCGAAACGGTGGCCACGGTCGTCGAGGAGCTCAACGCACGGCCGGACGCTCCTGCCCTGGATTCCCCGATCGGCGTGACCTTCCCGGGCATCATCCAGCACGGTGTGGTTCACTCTGCAGCCAACGTGGACAAGTCCTGGCTCAACACGGACATTGACGCCCTGCTGACGAAGCGCCTGGGCCGCCCGGTCGAGGTCATCAACGACGCCGACGCCGCCGGCCTCGCCGAAGCCCGCTACGGCGCCGGAGAGGGCGTCTCGGGCACGGTCCTCGTCATTACGCTCGGAACAGGCATCGGCTCCGCCTTCATCTTCAACGGCAAGCTGGTCCCGAACGCCGAACTCGGACACCTCGAAATTGACGGTTTTGATGCGGAGAGCAAGGCGTCCGCCGTGGCCCGTGAGCGGGACGGCCTGAGCTGGACCGAATACAGCGTGCTCCTGCAGCGCTACTTCTCCCACGTCGAGTTCCTCTTCTCCCCTGAACTGTTCATCGTCGGCGGCGGCATTTCCAAGCGCGCCGACGAGTACCTGCCGCACATGAAACTGCGTACGCCGATTGTGCCGGCCGAACTGAAGAACGACGCCGGGATTGTCGGCGCCGCGATCGAGGTCGCGCTGACGCACAAACTGGCCAAATAGGCCGGGCGCCGGTTCCGTGGCTGCCGCAGGCAGGGGTGTTGCCATTGTCACCGGGGCAAGCCGGGGAATCGGCGCCGCGATCGCCCTCCGCGCGGCGGAAGCCGGATACGCCGTGCTGGTCAACTACTCCGCCGACGCCGCCGGTGCCGCGTCCGTGGTGCGGGAAATCCGTGGGTGCGGCGGGGATGCGCTGGCCCACCAGGCAGATGTCAGCGATCCGGCTGCCGTTGGATCGATGTTTGACCGGGCCGCCGGCTTGGGCCCCGTTACCGCCGTCATTAATAATGCCGGTATCACGGGCAACCTGATCGGTAATCTCGCGGACGTGCCGGCGGCCACCGTCCGCCGCGTCATGGACGTCAACGTCTCCGGCCTCATCTACGTCTGCCAGGAAGCCGTGCGAAGACTCAGCACCGGCACGGGCGGGCCCGGCGGGTCCATCGTGAACATATCATCCACCGCCACAAAGGCCGGGTCTCCGGGCACCTGGGCGCACTACGCCGCGTCCAAGGGAGCCGTGGATGTGCTGACCGTCGGTCTGGCCTCGGAGGTCGCCGCGCAGGGAATCCGCGTCAACAGCGTCGCGCCCGGAAGCACCAACACCGGGCTGCACGCGGCGGCGGGAATGCCTGACCGGGTGGAACGCCTGAATCCGACGATCCCCATGGGCCGTGCCGCTGAGCCTGATGAGGTGGCGGCGGCGGTGATGTGGCTGTTGTCAGGCGAAGCCGGCTACGTTACGGGAGCCGTACTGCCTGTTGCCGGCGGCCGCTGACCGCGTCCGTTCCCTCTGGGGTGGTGCCGGTGGTGGCGTCGGCTTCCCCTCCGTTGCCACCACCGGAGTCTAGAGCGGGCTCTTCTCGGAGTTCTGGCCCTTGGCCTTCGCCTCAACTTCCGCTTCATGGCGAAGGATGGAGATGGCCGTCTCAAAGTCCTCCAGGGATTCGAATGCCTGGTACACACTCGCAAAGCGGAGGTACGCGACTTCGTCCAGTTTCTGGAGCGGGCTGAGGATGGCCAGGCCCACCTCGTGGGCGTCGATTTCCGCGGCGCCGGAGGCCCGGATGGTTTCTTCGACCTCCTGCGCCAGCATGGCGAGGTCGTCTTCGGTCACGGGCCGGCCCTGGCACGCTTTCCGGACCCCATTGATCACCTTGCTCCGGCTAAATGGTTCGCCGACGCCGGAGCGCTTGATGACGGTGAGGCTGGTGGTTTCCACCGTAGTGAACCGGCGGCCGCATTCCGGGCACTGGCGGCGGCGGCGAATGGCGGAACCGTCGTCGGCCATCCGGCTGTCCACGACGCGGGAATCAGGGTTGCGGCAAAACGGACAATACACGTTGTTTCCTTCCCCTGCCGAACTTCGATTGGCCGGAATACATTCTTCCAACCTCAGTTTACGACTAGATGTAGCTGAATAACAAGCCTGTAATTACTACATGTAGTGGTTAGGCGTCGCCGGCGAACCGTGCCGTAACGGCCTCGCCGTGGGCCGGAAGGTCCTCTGCCCCGGAGAGGCTGACGATGTGCCCGCTGACCTTTTCGAGGGCCGACTTGCTGTAGTTGACCACCTGGATGGCGCGAAGGAACGTGGTGACGTTCAGGCCGGAGGAGAAAGCAGCCGTGCCGCTGGTGGGCAGCACGTGGTTGGAGCCGGCGCAGTAATCCCCCAGGCTCACGGGGCTGTAGTCCCCCACGAAGATCGCTCCCGCGTTGCGGATGCGTGCCGCAACGGCCGGTGCATCCGCCGTCATAATCTCGAGGTGCTCCGCGGCGTAGGCATCACAGGCGGCGATTCCCTGTTCCAGGTCGTCCACCAGCACCACGCCCGACTGCGGGCCCGACAAGGCCTCCCGCACCCGGTCGGAGTGCTTGGTGAGTCCCGCCTGCACCTCGAGTTCCCCGCGGACGGCCTCGGCGAGGGCTTCGGAATCGGTGATGAGGACCGACGCCGCCTTCGGGTCGTGTTCAGCCTGGCTGATAAGGTCAGCGGCGACCAGCGACGGACGGGCCCCGCTGTCCGCCAGGATGGCGATTTCCGTGGTGCCTGCCTCGGAATCGATGCCGACCACACCCTTGACGAGCCGCTTGGCCGTGGCCACGAATATGTTGCCCGGCCCGGTCACCACATCCACCGGATCCAGGGCTGCCTCCGGGTCCTCCGCGGGAACACCGTAGGCGAACGCCGCGATGGCCTGGGCGCCCCCGATGGCGTACACCTCCTCGATGCCAAGCAGCGCAGCAGCAGCCAGGATGGTGGGGTGCGGGAGTCCGCCGAAGTCCTTCTGGGGCGGCGACGCCAAGGCAATGGATGCAACCCCGGCCGCCAGCGCGGGGACTACGTTCATAATGACCGACGACGGGTAGACCGCCAGGCCGCCGGGGACGTAAAGCCCCACGCGGCCCACCGGCACCCAGTTCTGGCTGACGACGGCGCCTTCGCCCAGTTCGACGTCGATGTTTGCCGGCCGCTGGCTGTCGGCGAACCTGCGCGCGCGGTTGATGGATTCTTCCAGGGCGGCCCGGACTGCGGGGTCGAGGTTCTCCAGTGCCGCGCGCAGCGCGGCGGCAGGCACCCTGGGGTGTTCCTGCTCGACGCCGTCGAACGCCTTCGCGAACTCGCTCAGCGCAGCGAAGCCCCGGGTGCGGACCGCGGTGATGATGTCCGAGACTTTCTGCTCGGCGTCCGCCATGGTCTGGTGCCGGGCCCGGGGAACGGCAGCGCGGAGCCCGGCCAGGGAGAGCCGCTGGCCGCGCAAATCAATGGTGCGGTAACTGATGGCCGTCGTGGTGGTCTGTGCGGGGCTGTCCGGGGAAGTGGTCACCAGCCCATTTTACGTGCCGCGGGGAGAGCTTTGTTCAGTGTTAAGTCCGCGTGGGTCAGGCTCCTAACCGGCGGCCTCCCCCGCCAGCGGGCGGGCTAGTTGTCCTGTACCGGCGGTTTGCCCAGGAGGCTGAGCAGGTTCACCACAAACACTGAGATGGCCACGGCTGCCGGCCATACTGCCAGGACGGCGTAAGAACGAAGTGAGAAGGCGATGCTGACGTTCGGGGCAGTATCCTCGGCCGGGCCCCACCATTGCCCTGCCAGCACGCCGGCCTGCCAGGCGATGACGGCGCCAAGCGCCCCGCCGATCACGGCGAGAACCACGGTTCCGGGCGCCGGAGCGCCGGTTCGCTTCCCGTTGAGGAGGAATCCCGTCAGGCAGCCGGCCAGCAGGAACATGCCGGCCAGCACCAGGTCCCGCGGCAGCCATCCTTCGGCATTCGTGCCGGTGGCCAGGGCGGGGTCGCGGGTCAAGAGGTTTAGGCCGCCCGGCGCCAGCAGCCACCACAGAAGTCCCACCGGAAGCCCGGCAGCGGCAATGATTGCGGGCCGCCGCCACGCCGCCGGTTCCCCGTTTCCGGGACCGGACTCCTCGCCGGACCAGGCCGTCCGGCCGCTCCCGCCGAAATCCGAATCTCCCTCAGCGCGGTAAAGTTCACCATAAGCGGGTGGGCTGCCGGTATCCCTGGAATGCCTCGGATTCTGTGGAACCGGGCCGTTGCCTGGTGGCTGTGTCATGAAACAAACATTAACAAACGTTCACCGTGGTTATACAAATGACGCGGCGGGTAAATAAGTGACGGCCACTTCAGGGCGCGCCCATACGCTGGCATGCAGGACGCAACAAACAACAGTTTTTGGCAGGGAGTTAGATCACAGTGACCTCAGACAACGCAGCCTTCGAAGGCACGTTCAAGGAGATGTTCCGCCGGCACGCGGCCGGCGTGGCAATTATCACGGTGAACTACAACGGCGTCCCGTACGGCTTCACGGCCACCTCCGTGGCATCGCTGTCCGCGCAGCCGCCGCGCTTCACATTCAACATGGCCCGCAGCTCCAGTTCATGGCCCGCGGTGGCCAACACCACCCACATCGGCGTCCACATGCTCGGGCTGGAGAACCAGGAACTCGCCGACCGCTTCGCCCGCACCAAGAACCGGTTCGAGGGTGACCACTGGGAGCTCGGACCGCACGAAGTGCCCATCCTCAAAGACGTAGCCGGCTGGCTGATCGGCAAGATCCAGATGCGCCTCTCCTTTGAGAACAACGCCGTTGTGGTGGTGGAGGTCGTGGAGGGCCAGGTGGGCGAGGACGGCTCGCCGCTGCTCTATCACTCGGGCTCCTACAGCCAGCCCGTCCCGCTCGACTACGAAATCTAGGTCCCCGCGGCCTCAGTTGTCCAGGCAGGTCGGGCCGAGGAGCACCTTCAGGTCGCCGAAAAGTGACGGGCTGGGGTTGACCCTCAGGTGCACCGGCAGGGCCATGACTTCCACGCGGGTGTCGCCCTGCAGGTGCAGCCTGACCTCCGAATTGCCGCGGTGGGTCCGGAGCACGTCACCGAGTTCCGTCACCACGGCCTCGGTGGCCTTGTGCGTCTGCATGGTGATGACCACGGGGCCGTTCAGGCCTTCGCTGAGGTCCGGCACGGACAGTTCCATGCAGTTCAGCGCGACGGCGCCGTCGTCGCGGCGCTGCAGCCGGCCCTTGACCACGACGACCAGGTCTTCGGCCAGCACGGACGCGATAGGACCGTACACCTGGCCGAAGAACATGACCTCAATTGAGCCACCCAGGTCTTCGATCTCCGCCCGGGCATAGGCGTTGCCGCTGGCCTTTGCGATCCGTCGGCTCAGCGAGGTGATCATGCCCGCAATGGTGATGATGGCGCCGTCGTGCGGGCCGTCCTCCGCGATGACCGAGGTGATGGACTGGTCCGCGTGCTGGCTCAGGAGGCCTTCGAGCCCCTGCAGCGGGTGGTCCGAGACGTAGAGCCCGAGCATGTCGCGTTCAAACGAGAGCTTGTCCTTCTTCTCCCACTCGGGGAGGTCGGGGATCTCGATGCTCAGGGACGCCTCGGATTCGGCTTCGTCAAAACCGGCGAACAGGTCGAACTGCCCGATCGCCTCGTTGCGCTTGAGCGTGATGACGGAGTCGATCGCTTCTTCATGGATCATGGCCAGCGCACGCCTGTGGTGGTTCAGGGAGTCGAACGCTCCGGCTTTGATCAATGATTCAATCGTTCGCTTGTTGCAGACCACCGCAGGGACCTTCATGAGGTAGTCCTTGAAGGACGTATAGGCGCCTTCCTTTTCGCGCGCCGCCACCATCGCCTCGACGGCGTTCACGCCGACGTTGCGGATGGCGCCCATCCCGAAGCGGATGTCGTTGCCCACAGGGGTGAAGTTGAGGGCTGACTCGTTGACGTCGGGCGGCAGCACCGTGATGCCCATCCGCCGGCATTCGTTGAGGTAGATCGCCGACTTGTCCTTGTCGTCGCCCACCGAGGTAAGCAGGGCAGCCATGTACTCCGGCGCGTAGTGGGCCTTCAGATACGCGGTCCAGTAGGAGATCACGCCGTAGGCGGCCGAGTGCGCCTTGTTGAAGGCGTAGTCGGAGAACGGGAGCAGGATGTCCCAGAGGGTCTTGACGGCGGCCATGGAGTAGCCGTTGTCCTGCATGCCCTGCGAGAAGCCGGCGAACTGCTTGTCCAGCTCGGATTTCTTCTTCTTGCCCATGGCGCGGCGCAGGATGTCGGCCTGGCCGAGCGTATAGCCGGCGAGTTTCTGCGCCACGGCCATGACCTGCTCCTGGTACACGATCAGGCCGTAGGTGCCACCGAGGATCTCGGAGAGCGGTTCCTCGAGTTCCGGGTGGATCGGGATGACCTCCTGGATTTTGTTCTTGCGCAGCGCGTAGTCGGTGTGCGCGTTGGCGCCCATGGGCCCCGGCCGGTAGAGGGCCAGCACCGCGGAGATGTCTTCGAAGTTGTCAGGCTTCATGAGCTTGAGCAGCGAACGCATGGGGCCGCCGTCGAGCTGGAACACGCCCAGGGTGTCACCACGGGCGAGGAGCTCGTAGGACGCGGTGTCGTCAAGTTCCAGGGTTTCGAGGTCCAGGTCGATGCCGCGGTTCATTTTGATGTTTTCCAGGGCATCCGAAATGATCGTCAGGTTCCGCAGGCCGAGGAAGTCCATCTTGATCAGGCCGAGGCCTTCGGACGTCGGATAGTCGAACTGCGTGATGACCTGGCCGTCCTGGAAGCGGCGCATGATCGGAATCACGTCGATGATGGGGTCCGAAGACATGATGACACCAGCGGCGTGGACGCCCCATTGCCGCTTCAGGCCCTCAATGCCCAGTGCCGTCTCGAAAACCTTGGCAGCCTCGGGGTCAGTGCTGATGAGCTGGCGGAAGTCACCGGCTTCGCTGTATCGCTTGGCTTCCTTGTTCTGGATGTCGGCCAGCGGGATGTCCTTGGCCATCACGGCCGGTGGCAGCGCCTTGGTCAGCGTCTCGCCCATGCTGAAAGGGTAGCCCAGCACACGCGATGAGTCCTTGAGTGCCTGCTTGGTCTTGATGGTGCCGTAGGTGACGATCATCGCGACACGTTCGTCGCCGTATTTGCGCGTGACGTAGTCAATCACTTCGGAGCGGCGCCGGTCATCGAAGTCGACGTCGAAGTCAGGCATGGAGACGCGGTCCGGGTTGAGGAACCGCTCGAAGATCAGGCCGTGGTGTAGCGGATCAAGGTCGGTGATGCGCATGGCATACGCCACCATGGAGCCTGCACCCGAGCCACGTCCGGGACCAACGCGGATGCCGTTGTTCTTTGCCCAGTTGATGAAGTCGGCAACCACGAGGAAGTAGCCCGGGAAGCCCATGGAGGTAATGACTTCCAACTCATAGTCGGCCTGCGTGCGGACCTTGTCCGGGATGCCCTGGGGGTAGCGGTACTGGAGTCCCTTGTCCACTTCCTTGACCAGCCAGGACGTCTCGTCCTCCCCCTCCGGGCAGGGGAACCGGGGCATGTAATTGGCACCGGTGTTGAATGAAACTTCGCAGCGCTCGGCGATCAGGAGCGTGTTGTCGCACGCCTCCGGGTGGTCGCGGAAAAGTTCGCGCATTTCCTGCGGTGACTTCAGGTAGTAGCCGCTGCCCGAGAAGGCAAAGCGTGAACCGCCGTTGTCGTAGGTCGGCTCCAGGAGGGTGGAACCCGACTGAATGGCCAACAGGGCCTCGTGCGCCTTCGCATCGTGCTCGTGCGTGTAGTGCAGGTCGTTGGTGGCCACCAGCGGCAGGTTCAGGTCCTTGGCCAGGCGCAGCAGGTCGCCGGTGACACGCCGCTCGATATCCAGGCCGTGGTCCATGAGCTCGCAGAAGTAGTTCTCCGCGCCAAAGATGTCGCGGAACTCAGAAGCAGCCTCAAGCGCTTCGCGGTACTGGCCGAGCCGCAGCCGGGTCTGGACTTCACCGGACGGGCAGCCGGTGGTGGCGATGAGCCCTTCCGAGTATGTGTTCAGCAGCTCGCGGTCCAGCCGGGGCCATTTGCCGAAGACCGAATCCAATGACGCGATCGACGAGGCGCGGAACAGGTTCCGCATGCCCACGTTGTTATAACTCAGCAGGGTCATGTGGGTGTAGGAACCACCGCCGGAGACGTCGTCCTTGCGCTGGCTTTCCTCGCCCCAGCGGACCCGGCTCTTGTCACCGCGGGCGGTTCCGGGAGTCACATAGGCTTCGACGCCGATGATCGGCCGGATGCCCTTGTCTGTGGCCCTCTTCCAGAAATCGAAGGCGCCGAAGAGATAGCCATGGTCCGTAGTGGCCAGGGCGGGCATGCCCAGCCGCTCGGTTTCATCGAAGAGCTCTCCGAGCCGGGCGGCGCCGTCCAGCATCGAGTACTCGGTGTGGTTGTGGAGATGGACAAACGAGTCGTTGCTGGAAGTCACCGGACCATTCTAGTGCCGAGCGGCGACAGTTCCGGCTCAGGCCTGCCCGGAGGCAAGAATCTCCAGTGCGTAGGCCAGGTCCTGGGGGTATTCGCTGGTCACTGTCACCCGTTCCCCGGTCCGGGGACTGTCGAAGCCGAGCTGCCTGGCGTGCAGCCATTGCCGGGTCAGTCCCAGCGTGGCGGCCAGGCGCGGGTCCGCCCCGTACGTCAGGTCTCCCGCACACGGGTGCCGCAGGGCGGAGAAGTGCACGCGGATCTGGTGGGTCCGGCCGGTTTCCAGGTGGACTTCCACGAGCGATGCCTTGCCGAAGGCCTCCATGACTTCGTAGTGGGTCACGGAATCGCGGCCGTCTTCGAGGACGGCGAAGCGCCAGTCATGGCCGGGATGACGGCCGATGGGTGCATCGATGGTGCCCGCGAGGGGATCCGGGAGTCCCTGGACCACTGCGTGGTACACCTTGTCCACCGTGCGGTCCTTGAATGCGCGTTTGAGCGCCGTGTAGGCCCGTTCCGACTTGGCCACCACCATGACCCCGGATGTGCCGACGTCGAGGCGGTGCACAATGCCCGCACGTTCCGGTGCGCCCGACGTCGAGATCCGGTACCCCAGCCCGGCGAGGCCGCCCACAACGGTGGGTCCCACCCAGCCCGGGGACGGATGCGCGGCCACACCCACCGGCTTGTCGATGACCACGAAGTCCTCGTCGTCCAGCAGTACCTTAAGGCCTTCCACAACTTCCTCCACGACTTCCAGGGGGTCCCGCCGTTCGGGAACAACAACATCCAGCACGGTGCCGGAGGCGAGCTTCAGGGACTTGCCCACGGCTTTCCCGCCGGAGCTGACGTTTCCTTCGGCGATCAGCGTTGCCGCCTGCGAACGGGAGATGCCCATCAGCCGGGCGAGCCCCGCATCAACGCGCGTGCCGGCCAGCTCTTCAGGAACAGTGAGTTTCTCAGGCATTGGGGTCCTCCGCCGGTTTCTGGAGCCGTGAACCGTCAAGGGAAATTCCCCGGAGCGTCAGCAGGCAGATGATCACGACGGCGGAGACAACAGCCGAATCGGCAATATTGAAGATGGCGAAATTGGGCAGCTGGATAAAGTCCACCACATGGCCCATGGCGAACGACGGTTCGCGGAACAGCCGGTCCGTGAGGTTTCCCAGCGCGCCGCCCAGGAGCAGGCCGAGGGCCAGGGCCCACCAGGCGGATCCGAGCTTGCGCAGCTGGAAGAGAATGGCGATCGAAACGCCGGCCATGATGATGGTGAACACCCAGGTGACATTCTCGCCGATGGAAAACGCGGCACCCGAGTTCCGGATGTAGTACCAGTGCAGCAGCGGGGGCAGCACCGGTGTCCGCTCCCCCTCCACCATGGTGCTGGTGACCCAGAGTTTGGTGAGCTGATCGAAAACGTAGGCGAAAACGGCGAAGCCGGCGAAGAGCGTGAGCAGGGCCGCCTTTCGCGGCCGGGCTTGCGTCGGTGTCGGCTGCGCTGCGGCAGATGCTGTTTCGTCTGTCATAAAGCTTTCATTCAGGAGCCAGTCCCGGGACTGGAAGGAAGGTGCTCATGCCGGCCGGTGGTCGCACCGGTGGCGGTTAATGGCAAAAGCCGGTGGCCGAGGAGTCCTCAGCCACCGGCTTTCAGAATACTTGCTAAACGGCGGGGCTGCCGTCGCCGACCTCAGGGGCCGCTACGGAACCGCGGGCGTCCAGGTCGCGGAGCTGGCCTTCGATGTAGGCCTTCAGGCGTGAACGGTAGTCGCGCTCGAAGCCGCGCAGCTGCTCCACCTTGCGCTCCAGGACGGACCGCTGCTGTTCCAGGGCGCCGAGGATCTTGCGGGACTTCTCCTGCGCGTCGTTGACCAGGCTGCTGGCTTCGATCTGCGCTTCGGCGATGATCTTGTCCTTCTGCTGCTGGCCGTCGGCGACGTGCTTGTCGTGCATCTGCTGTGCCATGGCGAGGAGACCGGCAGCCGACTCGGCCGTCGGGTTAGCCACAGCAGGGGATGCCGCGGCGGGAACTGCTGCAAGAGCGGTTGCCGGCTCGGGAGCCTTCTTCTTGGCTTCAGCGGCCTTGGCCTCGGCTTCCGCCTTGGCCCGGGTCTCGTCCTTTTCGGCCTTGACCGGTGCAGGGACCTTTTCCACTACCGGCGCCGCTACTGCGGAGCTGGCAGGCGTGCCGGAGCCACCCTCGGCAAGCTTCTTGCGAAGCTCGTCGTTCTCCTGGTTCAGGCGGCGCAGTTCGACGACGATTTCGTCCAGGAAGTCGTCAACTTCATCCTGGTCGTAGCCTTCGCGGAACTTGGTCGGCTGAAAGCGCTTGTTGACAACGTCTTCTGGCGTCAAAGCCATCTGGTCACCTCGTTGGTCTAGTTAGTCAGTAGGCCTTCCGGCCGTCAAAACTACGGTACCTAAATATGGTCTGGTTCCTCTAATTCAACACTGAGGTGTCAAACCGGAGTTTCTACGCGATGCTGTGGATGACGGTTTCCCGCCCTGTTACTGCGCCGCAAGCTGTTATGAAAATTACGCGAAAGACCTCACGATTGCCATAGCCACGCTGATAGCGATGAACAACAGCAAAAACCCTAGATCCAGCGAAATGCCGCCCAGCCGCAAGGGCGGAATAAGGCGCCTCAGCACCTTCAGGGGCGGATCTGTGACGGAGTAGACAGTGTGGGCAGCCACCAGGGCGGCGCCGCGCGGCCTCCACTCACGTGCAAACATCTGCACCCAGTCGAAGACCAAACGGATGATCAAAGCCACAAATACGAATAACAAAGCGAGATAGACAAGTCCGAAAACAATTCCCATGACTTAACTCATATCTCCATGTTCATTCCGGATACCGAAGTGCCCTGTTGACGTTCTCTTATCTATTTCAGCACAGATGCCAGACAGGTGTCCTGTCTGGCATCCGCGTAAGTCCGGTGCTAGCTCTGGTTGAAGAAACTGGCCTGGGTCTCGCTGACCTTCTTGTCGTCACCGATGACCTCTACGTACGACGGCGACAACAGGAAGACCTTGTTCGTGACCCGCTCGATGCTGCCGCGGAGGCCAAACACGAGCCCGGCCGAGAAATCGACCAAACGCTTGGCGTCGGCCTCTCCCATGTCCGTGACGTTCATGATGACGGGGATGCCGTCACGGAAGCTTTCGCCGATCAGCTTGGCATCGTTGTAGGACCGCGGGTGGATCGTGGTGATCTGGCGGAGTCCGGTGGTCTCTTCGCGGCTCGAGGCCGCGCGCTTGATAGGTGTCACAGGTGCGCGATATTCCTCTTCGGCGGCGTGTGGAGTCGGAGTCTCCCGGGCGACCTCGCGGACGGGCGCCGGTGCCCGGCGTTCCTCGCGGTCATGCTCCATTGAATCGTCCTCGTCCCTATGCGGTGTGTGGTGCTCAGACTCGTAGTGTTCATCGCCATCGGCGAGCCCAAGATAGATCATTGTCTTGCGCAGAGCGCCAGCCATGGTCGACTCCTAATCGTGTCCGTAAGCGGGCCGCTGAGTTGACTTGACAGTATTGGAATCCCCGCCATTCTCTTCCAATGCTTTGACGCTACCGCAACGCAGGACGCGAACCCAATATATCCGAGCCAATCCTCAGGTGTGTCGCACCTGCCCTGACGGCGGATTCGAGGTCCTGGCTCATGCCCGCGGAAATGCCGGAAGCAGAGGGGTGGTCCTTCAGCAGCTGCGCCGAAATTTCGGCCAGCCTGCCGAAGGCAGCATCCGGATCGGAACCGAGCGGAGCCACTGCCATCAGGCCGGCAAGCACAAGCCCCTGCGATCCGGCCAGCTGGTCCGCCAGTGCCGGCACGTCCAAGCGGCTCGCGCCGCCGCGGTGGCTGCCGGCGTCGTCATCCAGGCTCACCTGGATGAAGCATTCGAGCGGGTCCCGGCCGGTCCGGTCCTGCTCCGTGACGATGGATCGGGCGAGTGCTGCTGCCAGCTGCGGCCGGTCCACGGAATGGATGGCGTGGGCATACCGCACCACGGACTTGGCCTTGTTGCTCTGCAGCTGGCCGACAAAATGCCACCGGAGCCCAAGGTCGCTGAGCCGGGCTGCCTTGTCTGACGCTTCCTGGTCCCTGTTCTCCCCCATATCAGTGACACCCAGGGCTGCCAGCCGCCGCACGTCATCGGCGGGGTGGAATTTGGTCACTACGATCAGTTCCGGCGGGTTGCCGTGCCGGCCGGAGGCGTCCGTGGCGGCGGAAATTCGGTGCCGGACCATGGCCAGGCGCCCCTGGAGTTCGAGCAGGCGCGGGTCGTCTGCCGCCGTCACGTCGCGGTGCTCGCTCATGTGGTCCAGACCAGCCCGGCGAACCGTCCGGTGTCCGGGTTGCCGCGATAGGAGAACAGCTCCTCGTTTTCGAGGGTGCACGGTCCGGAGTACTCCACGGTGACGCCGTCGGCTTCCAGCTGGCTGCGTGCCCCCGCCGGAAGATCAAGGCCGGGAGTGCCCCATGATGTTGTGGCCCAGGTTGCCGGTACGGCCGCCGCCACGTCCGCACGCATGCCTTCCGGCACCTCGTAGCAGGACCCGCAGATCGACGGACCGATCCAGGCCCGGATGCCTTCAGCCCCCTCGGCACGCATGCGCGCCAAGGTTGCGGGGATCACGCCGCCGGCAACACCCGGCCGGCCCGCATGGGCCACGCCCAGGACCGGGCGTCCCCCGGATGTTTCTCCGGCAAGGACCACGGGTACGCAGTCCGCCACCATCACGGCAAGCGGACGTCCGGCGGACACCATCGCGTCCGCAGTGGGGCCGCCTGCCGTCGGACTGCCTGCGGCGGTGCTGCCTGCCGTGGCGCCAATATAGGCCACGGCATTGCCGTGCACCTGGTTCATGTACTGGAAGCTGCCTGCCGCCAGGCCAACCTCCGCTTCAAGGAGTTCCCGCCGGCGACGCACTTCAGCCGGATCGTCGCCCACATGCAGGGCGAGGTTGCCGGCTCCGGCGTCGGTGAATGCCACCCAGACGCCAGGCCGGACCTCGGTTCGCCACCAAAACAATCAAAACACCGCTAACTGACTAGCTGACAAAGCGTCCAGCCGATTTTTACTTCAGGAAGTCGGGGACGTCCAGGTCATCCGAGCGGCTGCCGGAAAGATCCGGCTCCACGACGGACGGAAGGTCGACGTCGAATCCCGAGTCGGCGGGGACGGCGGAGGGGCGCTGCTGGCCCCAGTTGCTCAGGCCTGACGCCCCGATGCCGGCGTGCACGGGCTGGACATGCTGTGCCGGCGCCTGCGCGGGCGCAGGAGCGGAGGCGGGCGCGGCGGGACGCTGGGGGGCGGCCTGCGGCAGTGACTGGTCCATGGAGGGCGACGTCGCCTTGACGTCGTCGAAGCCCGCTGCGATCACGGTCACGCGGGCCTCGTCGCCGAGGGCGTCGTCGATGACGGCGCCGAAGATGATGTTGGCCTCCGGGTGGGCAACTTCCTGCACCAGGCGGGCCGCCTCGTTGATCTCGAAGAGGCCGAGGTCCGAGCCGCCCTGGATGGACAGCAGGACGCCGTGGGCGCCGTCGATCGATGCTTCCAGGAGGGGTGACGCGATGGCGAGTTCCGCGGCCTTGACTGCCCGGTCCTCTCCCCGCGCCGAGCCGATGCCCATCAGCGCGGAGCCTGCACCCTGCATCACGGACTTGACGTCCGCGAAGTCGAGGTTGATCAGGCCCGGGGTGGTGATCAGGTCGGTGATGCCCTGGACACCGGACAGCAGGACCTGGTCAGCGGAGCGGAATGCATCCAGGACAGAGACGTTGCGGTCGCTGATGGACAGCAGGCGGTCGTTGGGGATCACGATCAGGGTGTCGACTTCGTCGCGGAGGGCGTCGATGCCCGCCTCGGCGGAACCGGCACGACGGCGGCCCTCGAAGGTGAACGGGCGGGTGACGACACCGATGGTGAGGGCGCCGAGGGAGCGCGCAATGCGGGCAACCACAGGGGCGCCACCCGTGCCGGTGCCGCCGCCCTCGCCGGCCGTCACGAAGACCATGTCCGCGCCGCGGATGACCTCTTCGATCTCGTCAGCGTGGTCTTCTGCCGCCTGCTTGCCCACTTCGGGGTTCGCGCCTGCGCCAAGACCCCGGGTCAGCTCGCGTCCGACGTCAAGTTTGACGTCTGCGTCACTCATCAGAAGGGCCTGGGCATCGGTGTTGATTGCGATGAATTCGACACCGCGAAGACCGACCTCGATCATGCGGTTGACTGCGTTCACGCCACCGCCGCCGATGCCGACGACCTTGATGACGGCCAAGTAATTCTGCGGAGCTGCCACGTTACGTGTCCCTTGTTCGTGTCCTATTGCGAAAACTGATGGAGTCTTGCTTGAAAGTTCTAACCTTAACCTTCGACTTGAGGGTTATAGTTATGTCAAGTAACTCATGCTGTGACGCTATTTCCTATGCCTGAGACATTCAATGACCGGCACCGCGTGTCGTGGGAATACCCGCTAAATAGAGCGGAAATCGCCGTGGACCACTGCTGCCGGCCGGCTGGTTGCACAGCGCGCCTGAATGCCCGCCCCGGTGCTAATCCCGGGATTTCGTCCACTATCGTGTCACGGGATGCCGCGGCACGCTGACATCGTAGACCTGCACGGGGTTTTTCGGGTCCGCGGGCGCCTTAAGCAGGGCTTCGAGCACCTTCGCCTTGAGCTCCTTCTCCCCCGCATTGCCCCAGACAATTGTCTGTCCGTCCACCAGTTTGAGTTCGACCGCGTCCACGGACTTCGCGGAGGCATCGGACAGCTTCGCGAGCACATCGGCAGGCAGTGCGGCCAGTACTCCCGTGATGGCCTTGAAGAGATCCTTGCCGATCACTCCTGCCCCGCCGTCGATCACCGGCAGCTGGATGCTGGCGGGATCCGCGGTGGTGCCAAGCTGCACGCCGTCGACGTCGACCAGCTGGAAGACTTCCCCTTGCTTCACCAGGGCCACCGGTGTGCGTTCGCGGATGTGGACCACCAGCACCGACGGCGGCCGCGCCTCCGTGGTCACTTCCTTGACCTGGACAAGGGGCTCAAGCAGCTGCCTGACTTCGTCGTCGTGCACCTGGGGCAGCGGCTTGCCGTGCAGCGGTTCCAGCGCCCCCTGCACCTGCTCGGGCGTCAGCATTTTGGTGCCGTCCACCGAGACGGTCTGCACGGCGAACACGGGCGAGTAGACGGCCGCTGCGAGCATGCCCGCGACCAGCGCCGCTGCGATGCACGCAGCAAGGATGATGTTGCGGCGGATCCGTTTGCCTTTGGGCTCCGGAAAGGACAGGACGTTATCGGGAGCGGCAGGAGCCGCGGCTTCGGCGGCGGGCGCGGCCTTGGACGCGGAGATCACGTCCGCGCGTCCGCTGCCCGGATCGGCTTTTCCTTTCGACACCGTGCCACTGGTCTTGTAATTCGGCCGGCGGGTGCTAGCCACCGGGCGCCTCTGCCCGTAGGGCCTCCACAATCAGCGGGCCGTAGGCCGTGACGTCACCGGCGCCGGCCGTGAGCACAATGTCGCCAGGGGCCGCGTCCGCCACGATGGCACGGACTGCGTCTTCGGCGGAAACGAGCCGCCCGCCGCCGGACAGCCGGTCCCCGATCAGTTGGCTGCTGACGCCCGGAATCGGGTCTTCCCGGGCCGGATAGATGTCCAGGACCAGGGCGGTGTCTGCTGTGTTGAGAGCTTCGGCAAAGTCGGCCGCGAACTCGCGGGTGCGGGAAAACAGGTGCGGCTGGAACAGCACGTGCACCTTGTGGTTCCCTGCCACGGACCGTGCCCCGGCCAGCGCCGCCCGGACCTCCGTAGGGTGGTGCGCATAATCGTCATAGACCCGCACGCCCCGCCCCTCACCCTTGAACTCAAAACGGCGTGACGCACCGGAGAAACCCGCCAGTGCAGCCGATGCCGCTTCTGGCGCGACGCCGAGCTCCAGCGCCACGGCGAATGCTGCTGCAGCGTTGAGCGCATTGTGCCGGCCGGGGACCTGGAGCTCCAGCGCAAACTTCCCCGCAGGAGTGGATACCCAAACATCGCCGGGTCCGCCGTCGTGCAGCCGCAGCTGCGAATCCTCGGCGGTGCCGTAGAGCACCACCCTGGTGTTGCCCCGGGCAATGGTTCGCTCAGCGAGGGCACGGGCGCCGGAATCATCGGCGCAGGCCACAAGGACGCCGTCGTCTGGCAGGAGTTCGGTAAAGCGGTCAAACGAGGCATACACGGCTTCGGCGGTGCCGTAGTAGTCCAGGTGGTCGGGTTCCACATTGGTGACCACGGCAATCCGCGGACGGTAGTTGAGGAACGATCCGTCGGATTCGTCAGCCTCGGCAACAAAGATGTCCGACGTGCCGCTGGCGGCATTGACGCCCAGCGCCGGGACGTTGGCGCCGATGGCAAAAGTGGGATCCTGGCCGGCACCCTGCAGCAGGACCGTGATCATCGACGTCGTGGTCGATTTGCCGTGTGTTCCGGCCACCGTGACCACGCGGTCGTCCGCCATGGTTGCCGCGAGGGCCTCCGAGCGGTGGAGCACCGGCAGCCCGGCGGCATGCGCGGCCTGGAGCTCAGGGTTGTCGGCGCGGATGGCAGAGCCGGCCACTACCGTCTGGGCGGTTCCCAGGTTTCCGGCCTCATAGCCCACGAAGATGCCGGCACCGGCGGCAGCCAGGTCGGCCATGACGGGCAGGTCTTTGGCATCGGAGCCGGTGACCGGGATACCGCGGGCCACCATGATCCGGGCCACGGCGGACATGCCCACGCCGCCAATGCCGATGAAGTGCACGCGGCCCAGGGATTCCTGGCTCCTCGTACCGGAGCCGCCGGTGGATGTGGTCATTTGCTTACTGCTTCCAGGACAAGATCAGCCATTTGGCGATCGGCATTTCGGATACCCAGGGCTTCGGACTTCGACGCCATCGTGGCCAGCCGGGCCGGATCGGACAGCAGGGGGACGATCACTTTGCTGACCCATTCGGGTGTGAACGCTGCGTCGTCCACGACCAGCGCCCCGCCCGCCGCTACGGGGCCGGCGGCGTTCAGGGCCTGCTCGCCGTTGCCGATCGGGAGCGGAACGAAGACCGCAGGAACCCCCACGGCAGCGGTCTCGCAGACCGTGGCCGCGCCCGCACGGCCCAGCAGGAGGTCGGCCGCCGCGTAGATGTTCTCCATGCCGTCGACATACTCCACTTGGCGGTAGCCGTCCGCGGCGAGGGGCTTGCCATCGGCGTCGGGGACTGTCTTGCCTTTGCCGGTGATATGGAGGGTCTGGACACCTGCCGCGGCCAGGGCTTCCACGGACGCCGCGATCGTCCGGTTGATGCTCTGCGCACCGGATGAGCCGCCGGTGACAATGAGCGTTGGCCTGTCCTGGTCCAGCCCCAGCAGCTCACGTGCCGCCTGCCGTGCGGCGGCGCGGTCCAGCGCGGCGACTTCCCTGCGCATCGGCATGCCGACGTGCCTGGCCCCGCGGAGTTTCGTGCCGGCGAAGGCAACGGCAACGTGGCGGCTGAAGCGGGCGCCTACCTTGTTGGCCAGGCCGGCTCGGGTGTTGGCTTCATGGATAACTATGGGGATGCTGCGCCGCCAGGCGGCGATGTAGAGCGGTGTGCACACGTAGCCGCCGACGCCCACCAGGACGTCGGCTTCAGCGTCGTCGAGGATTTTTCCGGCCTGCCTGACCGCACCGGACAGCCGTCCCGGGAGCCGCAGCAGATCCAGGGATGGCTTGCGCGGAAACGGCACACGGCTGATGGTGGCCAGTTCCAGGCCGGCCGCAGGAACCAGTCTGGTCTCCATCCCGCTGGGCGTTCCCACAGCCAGGAGGCGCACCTCCGGGCGCACTGCCCGCAACGCGGCCGCTATAGCCAGGAGGGGACTGATGTGCCCCGCCGTTCCGCCGCCGGCGAGGACTACTGACAATGACTCGGCATTCATTAAGTGCTATTTACGCTTTCGTGTGGAGTGTGGGCGTCCGCCCTTGGTGCGGAACTTGAGCATCCGTTTGGGCTGGACGCCTGGCGCCATCTGTGCCCGTGCCAACGACAACACTACGCCGACGGCACACAGCGACATCAGCAGGGCCGATCCGCCGTAGGAAATGAATGGGAGCGGCACGCCGATGACGGGCACGAGGCCCGTGACCACGGACATGTTGACGGTGGCCTGGCCCAGGAGCCACACCATGATGGTCCCGGCAAGGACGCGGTGGAACAGATCCTCCTGCGCCACCACCACGCGGTAGATCGCAGCACCTAGGATGGCGAAGAGAATGAGCACGACGACGGTGCCCACGAGGCCGAGTTCCTCGCCGATGATCGCGAAGATGAAGTCGTTGTGGGCTTCGGGGATCCAGCTGTACTTCTGCCGGCTCTGGCCAAGGCCGACGCCCAGCCAGCCGCCGGAGGCCAGGCCGTATAGCCCGTTGGTTGACTGGTAGTTGGCATCGATCCCTTCGCCACAGGAGTTTCCGGTCCACCAGGACGTGATGCGGCACATCCGGTTGGAACTGGTCACGGCCATGAACCCGGCGCCGGCCACGGCGACCAAAGCCGCAATGCCGAACATGTACAGCGGAACACCGGCAAAGAACAGTGCGGCGGCCATGATCATCATGATGATCATGCCTGTGCCGAGGTCGTTTCCTGCCAGGACCAGCCCGATGATGCCGGCGGCTATGGGAAGGACCGGGACCACCACGTGCTGCCAGCGGTGGAGCAGCTTGGCCTTCACTGCAAGGACCGTGGCCATCCAGAGTGCCAGCGCCAGTTTGGCCGCCTCTGAGGGCTGGAAGGTGATGCCGCCGAACTCAATCCAGTTCTGGTTGCCGTTCGTGCTCGTACCGATCAGGAGCACAAGGACCAGGAGGACATAGGCCCCGGCGATCCCCGGCCAGGCGAGCCGTTTGAGCCAGACAACATTGACGCGCGAAAGCACGAACATCAGGAAAACCCCGATGGCGGCGAACATGCCCTGCTTGAGCGCGGCCGTGTACGGTGACTCGCCGGCGGCAATGGCTTCAACGCTGGACGCGGAAAGCACCATCATGATGCCGATGGCCGTGAGCGCGAGGGTGGAGCCAAGGATGAGGTAGTAAGTGGAACCGTTGCGTGACTTTCCGGTTCCTTCCAGCTTTGCCCAGAAGCTCCGGTACCCGCTGCGGAGTTTCGCCAGCGGGGGCACATGGCCCTTCCCGGCACTCCCGGACGCCTGAACCTTTGGCTTGGACCCGGCCGTCCTGGCTGTCCGCGACGACGCCGGGGGCCGCGTTGCGCCCCGCTGTTTGGCAGCCGGGGCACGGGTGGGCGTGCTGACCATTGTTACTCCTCGCCGGTCTGAGCCTGCCCTTCCACGAGCCCGCGGACAGCTTCAATGAAGGCGTCCCCACGGTGAGCGTAGGAAGAGAACTGATCCATGGAAGCAGCCGCCGGGGCCAGGAGCACAGTGTCCCCCGGAGAGGCCAGCTGTGCGGCAGCGGCAACGGCCTGGGCCATCACAGTTTCCCCGTAGATCGGCGAGGGCACTGCGCCGGCACCGGCCGCGTCGGCAGACTGCACATTTTCAGTGTCGCCCTTGGCGCGTCCGATAACGGGGACATCCGGTGCGTGTCGCTTGAGGGCATCCGTGAGCGCAGCGGTGTCCGCTCCGATCAGGACTACGGCCTTGAGCCGCGGGGCCTGGTCCTTGACAAGTTCGTCATAGCTCACACCCTTGGAGAGGCCGCCTGCGATCCAGATGACGTTGCTGAAAGCGGACAGCGACGCCGCCGCGGCGTGCGGATTCGTGGCTTTGGAGTCGTTGACCCACAGCACATCGTTGTGGCGGGCGACGAGCTGGATGCGATGGGCTCCCGGGATGTAGTTCTTCAGACCCTGCCGGACGGCCTGCGGCTCCACGTCGTAGGCCCGGACCAGGGCCGCTGCGGCAAGGGCGTTGGCCACCATGTGGCGCGGTGCCACCGGGCCGAGGTCCGCCATGGCGGCAAGTTCGGCAGCGCTGTCCTTGCGTCCGGGGATGAAGGCCCGGTCCACCAGGAGGCCTTCAACCACCCCGAGCATGCTGATGGCGGGCGTCACGGTGGTGAAGCCCACGGCCCGGCATCCTTCCACGACATCCGCGTTCTCCACCATGCGTTCGGTTTCGATCTGCTCGGCGTTGTAGATGCAGGCCTTTTGGGTCCGTTCGTAGACCTTCGCCTTGTCGGCGAGGTACGAAGTGTAGGAGCCGTGCCAGTCCACGTGGTCCTCAGCGACGTTGAGGCAGACGCTGGCGACCGGTGAGACGGAGTGGCTCCAGTGCAGCTGGAAGCTCGAAAGCTCCACGGCGAGGACGTCGTACTCCACCGGGTCACGCAGGGCGTCCAGGATGGGCGTTCCCACGTTGCCGACGGCGATGGCTTTGAGCCCGGCGGCCTGCAGCATGGATTCGGTCAGGCCAACGGTTGTGGTCTTCCCGTTCGTTCCGGTGATGGTCAGCCAGTCCGCGGTCTTGCGGCCCTCCCGCTCACGCACGCGCCAGGCGAGTTCCACGTCGCCCCAGACGGGGATATGGGTCCGTGCAGCCAGCGCGAGCAGGGCCTGGTCCGGGCGCCAACCCGGGGAGGTCACAATGAGTTCCGGTTTCTGGCCGTCGATCTTCGGCATGGAGTGCACCGCGTCCTCGCCGAGCAGGACATCCACGGCACCGACGATTTTCAGGGTGTCCGCCTGGGCCTTGGCGATGGGACTGGTGGCGGCGTCAACCACCACAACCCGGGCGCCGAGTTCGATCAGGGTGTCTGCGGCGGCGAACCCGGAGACGCCTATTCCCGTCACGACGACCCGGAGTCCGGCCCAGTCCGAGTCCCAGCTCACCAGGTTATCGAGCCGGGGCGATGTTGCCAGCGGTGAAGGTATAGGACTGCTCACAGCAGGACCACCCATTCTGCGTAGAAGATACCGAGGCCCGCGGCGACGAAGAGGCCGCCGAGGATCCAGAACCGGACCACAACGGTGACTTCCGCCCAGCCCTTGAGTTCAAAATGGTGCTGTAGCGGAGCCATTTTGAAGAAACGCTTGCCCTTGGTGATCTTGAAGTAGCCCACCTGGATGATCACCGACAGCGTGATGAGGACGAAGAGGCCGCCGATGAAGGCGAGCAGCAGTTCGGTCCGGGACAGGATCGCGAAACCGGCGACCGCGCCGCCGATGGCCAGCGAACCGGTGTCGCCCATGAAGATCTTGGCCGGCGACGTGTTCCACCACAGGAAGCCCACCAGCGCTGCGCTGAGGATGGCTGCAAGGAGCGCGAGGTCCAGCGGGTCGCGGACGGTGTAGCAGCCGCCGCCGGCCTGCCGCGGAGAGCCGCAGGCCTGGTTGCTCTGCCAGATTCCCATCAGCGTGTACGCGCCGAACACCATGACCGAAGCTCCGGCCGCGAGCCCGTCCAGGCCGTCGGTCAGGTTCACGCCGTTGGTGGCCGCCGTGACGATCAGGTTGGACCACAGGACGAACAGGATGGCACCGAGGACGGTCCCGCCGAAGGCGAGGTTCAGCCACGGGATGTCCCGTACCAGGGAGATCTGCGTGGATGCCGGCGTCAGGCCATTCTCATCCGGAAAGTTCAGGGCCATCACGGCGAAAATGATGCCGACGGCTGCCTGGAGTATCAGTTTGGCCTTGGCGTCCAGGCCGAGGCTGCGCTGCTTGGAGATCTTGATGAAGTCGTCCAGGAACCCCACCAGCCCCATGCCCACCATCAGGAACAGGAGGAGCAGGGCGGAGGCGGACGGCCCGGGCGACCGCGGGTTCATCATCCACATGATGAGGTGCGTCAGCGCGTAGCTCAGCAGTACCGCAAACACGACGACTGTGCCGCCCATGGTCGGCGTGCCGCGCTTGGTGTGGTGCGACGTGGGGCCGTCGTCGCGGATGAACTGGCCGTAGCTCTTCCGGACGAGGAGACGGATAAACAGCGGGGTTCCCACCAAGGCAAACAGCAGGGCCAGGCCAGCGCCGATGAGCAGTGCAATCACAGCGACTCGCTCCCTTCAGTGGCGGTTGCTTGGGTTTGTGGAGGTAATGCTATCCGATCCCCTAAATGCCTCAGCCCAACACTGTTGGAGGACTTGAAGAGGACCAGGTCGCCGGGTTCAAGCTCGTTTTGGAGGAGGTCAAAGGCCTCGTCCGCGGTCTCGGTGAAGACGCATTCGTCTCCCCAGGAGCCTTCGTTGACGGCCGAGACGTAGAGTGAACGCGCCTCGCGGCCGACCACGACGAGACGGGAGATGTTGAGCCTGACCACTTGGGTGCCGACGGCCATGTGCTCCCGGATGGAATCGGAGCCCAGTTCCAGCATGGCCCCGAGCACCGCCCAGGTGCGGCGGCCGCGGCCGAGGTCGGCCAGCGTCCGCAGGGCGGCCCGCATTGATTCGGGGTTGGCGTTGTAGGCGTCATTGATGATGGTGACGCCGTCCGCGCGCTCCGTGCGTTCCATCCGCCAGCGGCTGGCGGCCGACTGGGCGCTGAGGGAAGCCGCGATCCGCTCCCCCGGGACCCCCGCCGCATAGGCCGCTCCGGCCGCTGCCAGGAGGTTGGTCACGTGGTGCGCGCCGATGAGGCGGCTGCGGACCTGATACCCCGCGGCCTCATCCGGGAAGAAGAGTTCAAACTCCGGGTTTCCGGTTGCGTTCGTTTCCACGTGCGTGGCGCGAAGCCCGGCGTCCGGGATGTCTTCGGCGGCCTGCGCGGAGAAGCCCAGCACGTTGGCGGTAGTCCTGCCCGTCATTCCGGCAACGCGGCCGTCATCGAGGTTGATGACCGCGGTTCCGCTTTCAGGGAGGGCCTCGATCAGTTCCCCCTTGGCAACGGCGATGTTGTCCACTCCGCCGAATTCACCGGCATGGGCGGTTCCGATGCCCAGGACCACGCCGATCCGGGGCCGGACCATGTCCGCGAGATAGCGGATGTGGCCGATCCCGGTGGCACCCATCTCGATCACCAGGTATCGGGTGTCGAATCCGGCCTTGAAAACGGTCAGCGGTACACCCACCTCGCCGTTGTAGGAGCCCTGGGGCGAAACGGTGTTGCCTTCCGCGGCGAGGATTCCGGCGAGCAGGTCCTTGGTGGTGGTCTTGCCGGCGGATCCGGTGATGCCAATAACGGTGAAGCCGGAGCCCTCGGCCTCACGGCGGGCCCGGATCCGGCGGACGTGTTCGGCAGCCAGTGCGCCCATAGCGAGGACAGCGTCCTTCACCACGATGGTGGGATATGGGTTTCCGGAATCGTCGTGAACGTCACGTTCCACCAGGGCAAGGACAGCGCCGCGTTCAAAGGCCGCACCGATGAAGTCGTGGCCGTCAGCGGTCTCGCCGGGCTTGGCCACATAGAGGGATCCCTCCGTGGCCTCCCGGGAATCCGTGACCACCGCGACGGGCGTGATGGTCGGGAGGGCGGCAAGTCGGCCGTCTGTAATTTCGGCAATTTCCGCCGCAGTAAGTGCAATCATCTCGGTCTAGGACTCTATCCGCTCGTCATTCAGAACGGTGAATCCGCGGTCTGTCAAGGCCTCGCGGAGCTCCACCCTGTCGTCGAGCGCCAGATTGACGCCTTTGACTTCCTGCCAGACCTCGTGGCCGCGTCCGGCCACGAGGATCGTGTCCCGCTGATCGGCCATGTCAACGGCTTGCCGGATGGCTGCGTCGCGCGGGTACGACTCAAGGATCGTGCATCCGAGGCCTTCGGTTTCCTGGGCGTGCCGGGCGCCCGCCAGGACGTCGGCACGGATGGCAGCGGCGTCCTCGTCGTGGGGGTCGTCGTCGCTGACGATGACCACGTCCGCAAGGCGCGCGGCGATGGCCCCCATGGCCGGCCGCTTGCCCTGGTCCCGCTGCCCTGTGGCCCCGAAGACCACGATCACCCTCGAGCCGGGCTCCGGTGAGCGCACGGCTTCCAGCGCACGCTGGAGGGCGTCCGGGTTGTGGGCAAAGTCGACGACGGCGGCCGGTGCCGTGGAAACAAGCTGCATGCGTCCGGGTACGGCTACGGTGAACGGATCGGCCGAGTCGAGCACTGACTGCAGCGTTTCAGCGTCGACTCCGCTGGCCAGCACCATAAGGGTCGCGAGGGCCGCGTTGGAGACGTTGAAGCCCCCGGGCAGGCCCGTATGGACACGCAGTTCCGTGCCGTCACGGTGGCTCAGCCGGAATTCAGTGCCAAGCCCCCGCGGTGCGGTGGCAGTGACGGTCCAGTCGGCGGCAGATGCTGACGGGTCGGTGCCTTCGGCCGTGGCCAGGGTGGTGACCGGAATGGCTGCGCCGGCCGCGAGGCGTCTGCCCCATTCGTCGTCGATGGTGATGACCGCTGACCTGGCGCGGAGTGGTGTGAACAGCTCCGCCTTGGTCTGGAAATAGTCCTCCATGGTGCCGTGGAGGTCCAGGTGGTCCTGGGTCAGGTTGGTGAAGCCGGCGACGTCGAACTGCACCCCGTCCACCCGGTGGAACGACACTGCGTGCGAGGAAACCTCCATGGAGGCAGCGTCCAGGCCGCGTTCGCGCATGAGCGCCAGCAGGGCGTGGATGTCCGTGGATTCGGGCGTTGTGAGCAGGCTGGGAATCGGCTGGCCGCCGGCCACGATCTCGATGGTGCCGATCAGCCCGGTCTTGCGGCCCAGCGCCTGAAGCAGCGCGTTGATGAAGTAGGTGGTGGTGGTCTTGCCGTTGGTGCCGGTGACGCCGAACAGTGACGGAGCGGCGCCCGTTTCCGGGCGGCTCTGGTAGATCAGCGCCGCGAGGCCGCCGACGGCGCTGCGGGGCTGGTTAACCACCAGAACCGGCACGGGAGTGTCTGCAGACAGCGCGAGGAGCCGCGCGCCGTCGTCGTCCGTCACGACCGCAACCGCCCCCGCCGAGACGGCCTGGGATACGAAGTCCGCCCCGTGCCGGGCTGCGCCGGGCAGCGCGACGTACAGGTCGCCCGGCTGCACCGTTCGCGAGTTCAGCGAAATGCCGGTGACGGGTATGGAGCTGGAGGCCCCGGGAACTACGACGCCGACAGACTCGCCGATGGTGCCCAGGGGCACCGCGGCAACGGCCGTCGGCCGGAAGCCGGAACCGGATTCCGTGCCGTTCGTCGCGTCGGTGCTGCCTGGGGCATGGTGCTCTGACAAGTGGATCTCCGTTGGTGCTAGTGGATCACACCGGGCGTAGGGGAAGTTCCCCTGATGCGTGCGATGTTGTGGACGTGCTACTTGACGTACTGGGGCAGCCTGACCGGCTCGCCCGTTGATGGCGGAACGTTGTAAGTCCGCAGAACCTGGCTCATCACCGAGCGGAACACCGGACCGTTGGTGATTCCGTAGATGCTGCCTTTGGGGCGCTGCAGGACAACTTCAACAATAAACCGAGGATCGTCCATCGGCGCCATCCCCACCATGGACGCCGTGTACCCGCAGTACCCGGACTTGCCGTCGTCGCACGGTGATTCGGACGTTCCGGTCTTGGCCCCGACGCGGTACCCGTCAATGGCCGCGTCCTTGATCTGGCCCTCGGTCACGGCGCTCTCCAGGATGTCCCGCACCTGCTTCGCGGTCTCCGGAGACACGACCTGACGGCTTTCCTTCGCGGGGACCTTTTCCTCGGTTCCATCGGGGTTGATGTAGCTGTCAATCAGGCGCGGCTGGAGCATCACGCCGCCGTTGGCAATGGACTGGTACGCGCGGACGGTCTGCAGCGTGGATTGCGAGACCCCCTGTCCGAACAGGACGGTGTACTCCTGCCGGCCGTCCCACTGATCGGCCGGGGTGAGGATGCCGCCGGCTTCGGCGGGCAGCCCGATGTCGGGTGCCTCGCCGATGCCGAACTTCTGCAGCCAGTCGTGGCGCTGTTCCTTGGTGAGGCGCGAACCCGCCATGACAGTTCCGGTGTTCATGGACCAGCCAAGGATTCCGGCCAGCGTCCGTTCCTCGGTGCCATGGTCGAAGGAGTCCGTGAAGACCTGGCCGTCCACTACAAGGGATGACGGGATCGTGAAATGGTCGAGCGGGCTGGACTTGCCCTCTTCGATCACGGCGGCCGCCGTGATCATCTTTTCCACCGAGCCGGGCTCGTAGGCGGCAGTCACCGAACGGACGCCACGGTCCTTGGCAGCCACCTTGCCGGGGTCGTTGGGATCCGGGGCGTTGGTGTCCGCCATGGCGATGATGTTGCCGGTCTTGATGTCCTGGACGATGATGACGCCCCATTCGGCGCTCAGCTTGTCCGACTGGCTCTGGATGGCCTGCTGCGCGAAGTATTGGAGGTCCGAATTGAGGGTAAGCCTGATGTCCTTGCCGTTGACGGCCGGAGTCAGCTCGTCCACGCCCACCGGGATGCGCAGGCCGTCGGCGCCAATTTCAAAAAGCCGCTTGCCGGGAGTTCCCTTGAGGACTTCGTCCTGGGTCTGTTCCAGTCCCGCCTGGCCGCTGGCTCCGTCCTGCAGGAATCCGACGATCCCGCCGGCCACTGAGCCGTTCGGGTAAACGCGCTTGCTGGTGCCGACGGTGACTATTCCCGGGATCTGGAGCTTGGAGATCCGGTCCTCCATGTCGGGCTTGAGGTCCTTCGCCACGATGTAATAGGGCTTCTCCCCCGTCAGGGCGTCCTTGATGTCCTCGGGATTCTGTCCCAGGACAGCAGCCAGCTCCTCGATGCCCTTGTCCCTGGAGACAGTAACGAGCTCTTCCTTCTCACCGACGGTGTCCAGTCGCCTGAACGACTCGGTCTTGGTGTTGACCCGCTGATCCACCACCACGTTGTAACGGATCACGCTGTCGGCCAGGACCGTCCCGTTCGCGTCCAGGATGCTGCCACGTTCGGCAGGGAGCTCGATCGGGGTCAGGCGGTTGTTCAGTGCCGCCTCAGCCATCCCGCCGATGTCCAGCCCCTGGACCATGAACAGCTTGCCGCCAACCACAAGCAACAGTGCCAGCATCATGCCCAGTCCGAGGCGGAGCCTCCTGGTGGCGTTGGGCACTTTTGCGGTTGTCTTCTTGCCCGTGCTCTGCGCCACGATGAGTCCTTGCTGGTTGCGTGCTGGTGGTCAGTCCTGTCAGTTACTGTCCCGGCGTCTTTTGCTTCGGCGCCGGAACGGAACCTCCGTGGAGATCAACCGCGGGCTTTGGCGCAGCGGCGGCCGGGGCTGCTGCCGCCGGTGCCGCTGGTGCGGGCTGTTTAGCGGCCTCAGCTTCCGCCGGTTTGCGGGCAGCCAGCGGATCCTTGGTGGTGGCGGGCGGGACGACAGTGAGCTGTCCGGCGACAGCGGGCGCTGCAATGACGGCGCCCGGCTTGTCACCCTTGGCCGCCGGTTTGGGGGTGCCGCTGACCGTCAACGTGGACAGGTCGATCTGGCCCTTGCCGGTGGAAGCAACCATGCCCAATTCTGCGGCCTTGGCAGCCAGGTTCTGCGGAGCATCGAAGTTCTGGACCTGCTGAGTCAGGTCCTGGTTCTGTTTCGTCAGCGTGGACTGGTCGCTCCGCAACTGCACCAACTGGTACTGGGCAGTGGAGACGGAGATGTTCAGGACCAGGACAGCCATCAGAGCAACAGCCAGCAGGGCGAAGCAGAGCACAACGAAGGGGGCCCGGCGCTTGCGCGGCGTGGAGCGGACTACCGACAGCGGCGTCCGCAGCTTCCGTTCGGAACCTCCGTCAGGCTTGAGCCCCGTGAGGGCACGGGCCGCCGTGCCGGACACGGCTGGGAAGTTCTTGGCAGCGGCGGTGCTCATGCGGCCCTCCTGGCTCTGATTCGTTCAACTGCGCGCAACCTGGCGGACGCTGCGCGTGGGTTTTCGGCGATTTCGTCGGCAGTGGGCACCTCGGTGCCCTTGGTCAAGGTCTTGAGTTCGGCCTTATGCTCTTCCAGCTCCACCGGGAAGCCCAGCGGCGCCGACGACTTTGAGCCGGCCTGGAAGACCTTCTTGACGATCTTGTCTTCCAGCGAGTGGTACGACATGACCACCACGCGGCCTCCCATGGCCAGGGCGTCCACGGCAGCAGGCACCGCGCGCTCCAACACATCGAGTTCTTCGTTGACTTCGATCCGCAGTGCCTGGAAGGTCCGCTTGGCCGGGTGTCCGCCGGTCTTTGCCGCCCCTGACGGGACAACGGCGCGAATGGTGTCAACGAGTTCACCCGTGGTGGCGAAAGGCTTCGCCTCGCGCGCCGCCACTATGCGGTTCGCAATTCTCCCGGCAAACTTCTCCTCACCCCATTTGCGGATGATGCGGACCAGATCCTCTTCGCTGTAGTTGTTCACCACGTCCGCGGCCGTCTGTCCCCGGCTCGTGTCCATGCGCATATCCAGGGGCGCATCAAAGGAGTAGGCAAACCCGCGCTCACGCTCGTCGAGCTGCAGGGAGGAAACCCCCAGGTCCATGAGCACGCCGTGGACCTCGGTGACGCCAAGCTCCCGGAGAACATCGGGGATTTCGTCGTAGACAGCGTGCACCAGGTCAGTCCGGCCGGTGAAGGCTTTCAAACGCTCGCCGGCGAGGGCCAGCGCTTCCTCGTCGCGGTCGATTCCGATCAGGTGTACGTCCGGGAACCGCTGGAGCAGGGCTTCGGAGTGGCCGCCCATCCCGAGGGTTGCATCGATGACCACGGGGCTGTCGCCGCGTTGGCGTGCTGCCTCGATACCCGGGGCCAACAAATTGATGCACCGGTCCTTGAGGACCGGTACATGGCGTTCGGACGTGGGTTTTGGCTGGTTGGGATCGCTCATACCGTTGTCCTTTCTTGCCGTTGTGCCTCGGGGGTGTTTCTTAAGCCAGATCCCCATCCGCGCCTATCCCAGCGTCCGCCTGGCTCCGGGGAAGTGAGCCAGGAAAACGTTCGGATGGGCGGCTGGAGATCTCGTTCAAGAAGCGCTTCCGTCGTCGCCTCCGGGCTTCAGAAGATTCCCGGGATGGCGTCGTCGGTTTCGGAGAAGGAGGTTTCCTTCTCCGCCAGGTACTCATTCCAGGCCTGGGCATCCCAGATCTCCGCCCGGGAGCCGGCGCCAATGACGGCAAGCTCCCTGCCAAGACCTGCATATGCCCGGAGTGCGGGAGGAATAGTCACGCGCCCCTGCTTGTCAGGTACCTCGTCCGAGGCTCCAGAGAGGAAAACCCGGATGTAGTCACGAGTCTGCTTGGAGGAGATGGGCGCCTCCCGCATTTGCTCGTGAATCCGTTCGAATTCCCGCTCACTGAAGACGTAGATGCAACGTTCCTGGCCCCTTGTGAGTACCAGTCCGCTGGCAAGTTCCTCACGGAACTTCGCTGGGAGGATGATCCGCCCCTTTTCGTCCAAACGCGGCGAGTGAGTGCCAAGAAACATGGCCACCCGCCTGTCTGTCGTCAGGAGCTGCACGTCCCCTGTGCTGCCACTACCCTCTTACTCGCTCCACTTTACTCCACATCGCTCCACAGTCAACGCGACACGAAAGATTCATCCCGGGATTGGACGAATAATCCCCCGGAAATACAGGGGTCCGGGGGCGTGGTGGAAAGTGGAGGGGTTATGGCGTTGAGTGGCGCACACGGACGTCCCCTGGGAGGACGACGGCAGGAGTCCGCACCCACCACGATGGGCCTCCGGGAACGCCGCCCCGGATTGTCGGCGTTTAAAAGCAAAAGACCCGCCGGGGCGGGTCTTCATGCGCGCCTGCCGGAGGCAGGGTGGTGCGAAGTGGAGCGTTAGCGAACGGCTGTCACGGTTCGCCGCGGCGGCGTTCGTCCCAGCGTTCCTCAAGGCCGCTCATGAATGAACTGCGCCCCTTGCCGGTTTTCTTGGCGCCGGAGGATTTCCCTTTCCCGGCGGCGGAACTACGCATCGTTGCGAAATAGACTCCGGCTCCCATCACAATGAAACCGAGGACACCAACAAAAATGCTCTGAAGTGATACGCCCACCAGCAGGAGGAGAACACCGGCCAGGGTGGCCAGCACGCCCATCACGATATGGCGCGTGGACCAGTTGCGGCCCGGATCCGATCCCATTGAGTTGGCAAACTTTGGATCGTCCTCGTGCAGCTGCTTCTCCAGCTGCTCGAGCAACTTCTGTTCGTGCTCCGAGAGCGGCATCACGACCTCCTTAAGTCGGCCAACGTCCGGACGTGCCGTGGCCTCTGGTTCTCAATCCGATAACGTCCGGCATGCGCAGGAGGTTCCCGGCCACCGTATACCGGAGGACCCGGGATCCACGCATTCGGACGACGGACTGATGCAGCTGGCTGTTCAGTAATTCCAGACGTTCGAAATCTACGTATATCTAAGGATAGTTTGTTGTGCCCTGTTCTGAAAGACGCTGCGGGCGGGGCCGGGCGGGGGCACAGGGGCATTGTCCGCCGGGGAGCCCGGAATGCCTCCCGGAAACCCTTCCGGGGGCGGGTACCCCGCTCAGTCGGCGGTGTTGAGCGGGTTCAGCAGCCGCGCCGGAAGCACCGATTTCGAGCCGAACTTCTCAGCCACCCTGTCCAGGGCCTGTTCCGCCGCTCGCCAATTGTCATCGCGGCGGTCCAGGCTGAGCTGCAGTGAAGTGTGGGCGGCATCCTCGAGCTGCTCCGCCCTCACTCCGACAAGGCGGACTGTCATGGGCCGCGTGCCCAGCGATTCGAGGAGCTGAACGGTAACGGCATAGATCAGCTGAGCACTGTCAACCGGGGCGTGCACGGTCCTGCTGCGTGTGATGGTGGAGAAATCGGCGTAGCGGAGTTTGAGTGAGATGGTCCTGGCAACCATTCCTGTGCTTCGGAGCCGCTCGGCCGTCCGGTGCGACAAACGCAGCAGCTCCCGGTGCAGGAGCACGTCATCGGCCGTATCCACAGCGAACGTTTCCTCGGCACCTATGCTCTTCTCCAGGCGGACCGGAGTCACCGGCCGGGGGTCAATCCCCCACGAAAGCCTATAGACGTGCTCGCCGGAGGCCCCCAGCGATTTCTTCAGCGAGGCCGGCGGCGTCGCGGCCACATCCGCCACAGTCCGGATTCCCATACGCGCCAATACCTCTACTGTCTTGGCTCCGACGCCCCAGAGCGCGTTGACCGGAAGACTGTGCAGGTAGGCAACTGTCTCATCGGGCGCGATGAGCAGGAGTCCGTCCGGCTTGCAGCGGGTGGAGGCTATCTTGGCCACAAATTTGCTGGCAGCTATGCCGACGGATGCGGTGATGCCGAGCTCGCCCAGCACGCGCCGGCGGATAATCTCGCCGATCTCGCGCGGACTTCCCAGCCGCCGGATGGCCCCGCCGACGTCGAGGAAGGCTTCGTCGACGCTGAGGGGCTCCACGAGGTCCGTGATGGACCCGAAGATCGCCATCAGCTGCGCGGAAACCTCATAGTAGAGCTTGTGCCGGGGTTCGATGATGATTGCCGAGGGGCACATGCGCGCCGCGACCGCCATGGGCATCGCGGACTTCACCCCGAAGGCCCGGGCTTCATAGGAGGCGGACAGGACAACCGACCGCTCCGCCGGGTAACCGACGATCACCGGTTTTCCACGCAGGCCCGGACGGCTCCGGAGTTCCACCGAGACGAAAAAAGCGTCCATGTCCACATGCAGGATGCTGCTTCGACGGAGCTCCCTGAGGGTCGCTTCGAGCTTCTGTTTATCCTGTTCCGACCCCACGCCTACAATCCTATGCCGTGGGACTGACTAAACTGGAGGCTGAATCCGGCGTCAACACCAGGAGGACAGTTTCTGTGAAGGTAATTGGAAAGCTCAAGCCTGCGGGCTGTGCCGTGATCATGGCCGGCGCCGTGCTGGCCCTGGCGGCATGCACCCCGGCCGATCCCGGCGCCAAGGCCTCGGGGACGGCCAGCGCTTCAGCTTCCGTCACTGAACAGGCATCCACCACTGCACCGGCGAGCCCTTCGGCGTCACCCGGAACCACAGCAACCGTCGGCGCGCTCGTCTCCGGCTTCCCGGAAAAACTGCTGCCGGTCATGCCCGGGTCAAAGGTGGTCTCGAGCAGCTTCGACAAGACGTCCACTCCGGCGACCGCAGCCCTGGTGGGAAGCATCACCTCCCCGGCTGCCGCCGTCGTGGCTTTCTATACGAAGGAGCTGGAAGCCCAGGGCTTCAAGGCTGTTCCCGGGGAGAATGTGGGCGCAGTGGCGTCAAAGGACTTCCTCCGTGGTGACAACGAAACCGTGAACATAGCAGTGGTGGAGACCGGCGGGGTCTCCACGTTCACGATTGGCGCCAACGTCGCAGCCGAGTCCGACAAGTGACGGTCGCGGAGCAGCTGCGCCTCGAGCAGACAGCGTTCGTGGCCGCCGTCGCCGGCAAGCTCAACGACTTCCTGGCCACCCGCCAATCCGTGATGTCCGCCATATCCCAGGACATCGATCCGCTGATGGGCTCCATCTCCAATCTGGTCACCGGAGGCAAACGGCTGCGGGCACTCATGTGCTACTGGGGCTGGCGCGGTGCCGGCGGGGATGCGGCGGCCACCGAGGTGATCACTGCGGGATCGGCGCTGGAGCTGTTCCAGGCGGCGGCACTGATCCACGATGACATCATTGACCGTTCGGACACACGGCGCGGAGGCCCCAGTGTGCACCGCCGCTTCAGCCAGCTGCATGAAGCCCAGGGCTGGGCCCTGGACAGTGAACGCTTCGGTCATGCCGCCGCCATCCTGACCGGGGACTTGTGCCTCTCGTTCAGCGAGGAGACGTTCACGGACATCGGCGAGGCGGCGGCTTCGGGAAGCCAGGCACGGCTGATCTTTAACCTGATGCGGGCAGAAGTGATGGCGGGCCAGTACCTGGACATTCTGGAAGAGGTCGCGGGACCCATGCGCGACCGCGCCGGAGCGGTCAGCCGCGCCCAGTCCATCATCCGGTTCAAGTCGGCAAAATATTCCACAGAGCACCCGCTTGCCCTGGGCGGTGCGCTTGCAGGCGCCTCCGATGAACTGCTCCGCGGCTACTCGGCGTTTGCCCTGCCCCTCGGCGAAGCCTTCCAGCTCCGGGACGACGTCCTGGGAGTATTCGGCGATCCCGTCACGACCGGCAAGCCCGCGGGCGATGATCTCCGGGAAGGCAAGCGCACGGTCCTGGTGGCCTTCGCCCTCGACCAGGCGGCACCGGAAGAATCCCGTTTCCTTGACGCCAAGCTCGGAAGCCCGGACCTCTCGGATGCGGACGTGGAGGAAATCCGGCGCATCATTGTGGACTGCGGGGCACTCCAGGCAACTGAAGTACTGATTGAGGAATTCGGTCGTGCAGCATTCACGGAACTCGACCTGCTGCCGCTGGAAGACCTGCCCAAGACGGCCTTGCGGAGGCTGGCCGAGGCAACCGTCAGCCGCGCCGCCTGAATTCAGCGGCGCGGCCCGGCGCTCATCGGGACTTAGCGGGGATCCTGGAGAGTACTACCAGGCGAGGGACTGTGCCCTGCGGCGGATTTCCGTCTTGCGGCCTTCACGCAGTGCGTCAATAGGCCGGCCCCGCAGCGATTCATCCGGAGTGAAAAGCCACGTAATCAGTTCCTCATCGGAGTAGCCGGCATCCGACAGGACGACGATGGTCCCCTTGAGGCTTTCCACCGGATGGCCGTCCTGCATAAAGTCGACGGGCACCGAGCGGATTCGACGGTCGCCGACCCTGAGCGCGACCAGCGCCTTTTCGTCCAGCAATCCATGGACCTTAGTGATGGAAACGTTCATCAATTCTGCAACGTCGGGCAGCGGCAGCCATTCGCCTACAAGGCTTTCTACAGTACTCACGGAACAAGATTGCCACGGAAGCGCTATTGCGCCTAGTCAGCGGGAAGCGGCGGCCTGAACCGGCAAACCGACACTCCGAAAAAAGGCATATGGACAATGCCCGACAATTCTTGTGCTAATCGGTAATTCGTGAGAGATTCACATAGATCACATTTGCACCAACACTAACTTTAGTAACACTAGTATCATTCGTAACACAGGCCTGCCTGACCGACAGCACTCGCCGCTGAGAAGAGGATCATCCCCATGACGACGCCCCGATCGCCAAAGCAGCACCCCAGGCCGAGCCTGCCTGTGATTGCGGCAACTACGGCCGCCCTCCCGGCAGTCGTCCTGTCCTCACTGGCCATGGCCCAGCCCGCAACGGCCGAATCCCGCCCGCGGACCGTGCCCGCAACGCTCGCTGCGGCCATGCAGGCCCAGGAAGCGGCACTGAAGTCAGGCGTCATCCCTGCGGCGTCGGTTTCCACGTCCCTTCCCAGCTCCCTGCGCCCCGCCCAGCCCGCGGCGCAGGGCGAGTACACCATTGCGCGCGGCGACACCATCAGCAGCATCGCGGGCCGCTACGGCCTGGACACCTACGCGGTCCTGAAGCTGAACAACCTGCAGCCGAACTCCGTCATCTATCCGGGGCAGAAGATCAAGCTGACCGGTTCGGCTGCGGCCCCCTCCACCCCCGCGGCCAAGCCTGCTGCCCCCGCGGCAGCCACAGCCAGCACCGGCGGCAGCGTCTACACCGTCAAATCCGGCGACACCCTGGGCGCCATCGCCGCACGGCACGGCGTCAAGCTGTCGGAAGTGTTGAGCTGGAACGGCCTCAACGTGAGCTCCATCATCTACCCGGGACAGAAGGTCAAGATCGGCAGCGGCCAGTCCGCGGCCCCGGCACCGGCCGCCAACCCCGCACCGGCTCCGGCGCAGGCCCCGGCACCGGCCGCCAGTTCCGGCTCCTACACGGTCAAGTCCGGCGACACGCTGTCCGCCATTGCCGCAAAACACGGCGTCAAGCTGTCAGACATCCTGTCCGCGAACAAGCTGACCATGTCCAGCATGATCTACCCGGGGAACAAGCTAGTCATCCCCGGAGCCTCGATCCAGCCCGCCGCCAGCGTCACTCCCCTGGTGCCGGGTTCGTTCCTAGGGTTCACCTACCCCGCGGCTGTGGTCTCGTCCGCCAACCAGAACAAGGCCCTGCTCAACGCATCCCCCGTGCCCAGCCGGGAACAGATGAAGTCGATCGTCGCGGACACCGCACGGCGGATGGGCGTGGATCCCTCGCTCGCCCTGGCGTTCGCGTACCAAGAGTCCGGTTTCGACCAGCGCGCCGTTTCACCGGCCAACGCGATTGGCACCATGCAGGTCATCCCGACGTCGGGCGAATGGGCATCAGACCTGGTGGGCCGCAAGCTGAACCTGCTCGATCCGTATGACAATGCAACGGCGGGGGTGGCCATCATCCGCCAGCTGATCAGCACCAGCAAGGACATGGACCACGCCATCGCCGGGTACTACCAGGGCCAGTACTCGGTCAGCAAGTACGGCATGTACGAAGACACCAAGTCCTACGTCGCTGCGATCAAGGCACACAAGAAGAACTTCAGCTGATCCGTTCCGGCACGCGTCAAAGGCGTGCCGGGTGGGTAACGATACGGGTCCGGATTGCATGTCGATTCGGGCCCGTTTCCGTGTAGCACTTAGGATCGTAGGGTGCAGGAAAAAGTGTCGGACTCCCTCGTTGGAACGCTGGTGGACAACCGTTACCGGGTCCAGTCCAGACTGGCGCGCGGCGGAATGTCCACCGTTTACCTCGCAACGGACCAGCGGCTCGAGCGCGACGTTGCACTGAAGGTCCTTCATCCGCACCTGGTGAACGACGGTAACTTCCTGGACAGGCTGGGCCGGGAAGCCAAGGCCGCGGCCAAGCTGTCCCACCCTCATGTCGTTGGCGTCCTGGACCAAGGCTCCGACGGACCGACCGCCTATCTGGTGATGGAGTACATCAAGGGCCACACCCTCCGCGACGTGATCAGGGAGAAAGGCGCGCTGTCTCCCCGCCTTGCCCTGGCCCTGATCGACCCCGTGGTGGAAGGGCTGGGGTCGGCCCACGCAGCCGGCCTGATCCACCGGGACATCAAACCGGAAAATGTCCTGATCGCCGATGACGGGCGCATCAAACTGGGTGACTTCGGCCTGGCCCGGGCGGTCACCACCTCAACGAGCACAGGAGCCCTGATCGGCACGGTGGCATACCTGTCGCCGGAGCTGGTGCTTGGCAGGACGGCGGATGCCCGCAGCGACATCTACTCGGTGGGCATCATGCTGTACGAAATGATCACGGGCAAGCAGCCGTTCGACGGCGAAGTCCCCATCCAGGTGGCCTACCAACACGTGAATTCCTCGGTGGAAGCCCCTTCGGCCAACGTGCCGGGGCTGGCTGCCGAAGTGGACGAGCTGGTGCAGTGGTGCACGGCGAGGGACCCCGAGCAGCGCCCGGTGGACGGCAACGCGCTCCTGTCGGAGCTAAGGCACATCCGTACCAACCTCACCGATGCGGAACTGGATCTTCAGCCACCGGCCGCGATCGCCGCCGTCGCCCATTCACCGGCCGGGCTGCGCCCGCCTGCACACCCGCCTAGCGGGTCGCCGCCCACGGCACATCAGGACCAAACAGAGGTCCTGTCCGCCGGACAGCATCCAACAGAAATCATCTCGCGCCAGAGCAATCCCACCACGGTACTCTCGTCGTCACCGCGGCACCCGGGCCAGTTCGGTGCCCTGGCGGCCCCGGCTGAGCCGGAAGCCACTTTCGGGGATGCCGAGGACGAACCGGACATCGCGTCCCCGATGAGCAAACGGGCACAGCGCAAGCTTGACCGCGACGCGGCGAGGGCGCAGTCAAAGGCAGCGTCAACGCCGGTCCGGTCGCTCCGCGAAGGCAACCCCCGCCGTCGGGGCCTCCTCTGGATCATCATCCTGGTGATCGCGGCGCTGCTGGCAACGGGCGCAGGCTGGTTCTTCGGTATGGGGCCCGGCTCCCCCGGGACGATTCCCCGGGTCGCCAACAAGACAGTGGCGGAAGCCCAGCAGCTGCTGGGGACCGCCGGATTCCAGTCCACCACCAAGGATGTTTTCGACGACGACATCCGGGCCGGGCTCGTGGTGGGCACCGAACCTGAGGCGGGGCGGGAAATCCGCAAGTTCCAGCCGGTATCACTCTTCGTTTCCAAAGGTCCCCAGCTGTTTCCCCTGCCCGGAATGAGCGGCAAGTCCCTGGACGAGGCAAAGAACGAGCTCAACGGCGCCGAGATGGCGCTGGGCACCGTAACCGAGACCTTCAGCGAAACTGAGCCCGCAGGCACCGTCCTTGCCCAGGATCCTGCGGCCGGCACTCCCGCCCGGCGCGGTACGCCCGTCAGCCTGACCGTCTCCAAGGGACCCGAGCCCATACCTGTGCCTGACGTGCGCGGGCAGGAGCAGGGTGCCGCGGTCAAAGCGATTGAGGCCGCCGGCCTGAAGGCCGTCATCTCGCCCGAAACGGTCAACGACAAGAAGGTCCCCAAGGGTGCTGTAGTAGCCCAGGAGCCGTCTTCCGGCGCACTGACGCGCGGCGAGTCCGTTACGCTCACGGTGTCCAAGGGCCCCAAGCTCGTGGATGTCCCCAGCTACATCGGTAAACAGGCCAATGATGCCCGCAAGGCGCTGGAGAAGCTCGGCTTCGAAGTCCGGGTGAACAACATCCTGGGCGGCTTCTTTGGAACAGTGCGGGACCAGGATCCGGTGAACACCCAGGTGCCTGAGGGCTCCGTCGTAACCCTCACCGTCGTCTAGTTCCACCCACGAAAAAGCTCCGCCCGGCTGGTGAAGCCGGGCGGAGCTTTTTTCTGTCAACCGGTGCGGGGTCAGCGCTTGGACAGTGCCCCTGCGACGAGGAAGGCCATTTCCAGGGACTGCATGTGGTTCAGGCGCGGATCGCAGACCGATTCGTAGCGGTCCAGGAATGCTTCCTGGTCGATGGGGTCGGCGCCGCCGAGGCACTCTGCGACGTCGTCACCCGTCATCTCGACGTGCAGGCCGCCCGGAATGGTGCCCAGCGAGTGGTGGACCTCGAAGAAGCCGCGCACTTCGTCAATGACGTCGTCGAAGTTGCGCGTCTTGTAGCCGTTGGGCGAGGTGACCGTGTTCCCGTGCATGGGATCGGTAACCCAGAGGACCTGCGCGCCGGAGGCGGTGACCTTTTCGACGATGGCGGGGAGCTTCTCGCGGATGTTGCCCGCGCCCATCCGGGTGATGAAGGTGAGCCGGCCCGGTTCGCGGTTCGGATCCAGCTTGTCGATCAGCCGCAGGGCGTCGTCGCCGGACGTCGAGGGGCCGAGCTTGACGCCGATCGGGTTGCGGACGCGGGAGAGGAAATCGACGTGGGCGTTGTCGAGCTCGCGGGTGCGTTCCCCGATCCAGAGGAAGTGCGCCGAGGTGTCGTACGGAAGTCCCGTGCGGGAGTCGATGCGGGTCAGTGCGCGTTCGTAGTCCAGCAGCAGCGCTTCGTGGCTGGCGTAGAACTCCACGCGCTTGAGGGCCTCGAAGTCCGCACCGCAGGACGCCATGAACTTGATGGCACGGTCGATGTCCCGCGCCAGCGACTCGTAGCGGGCGTGGGCCGGGTTTTCGGTGAAGCCCTTGTTCCACTGGTGCACCAGGCGGAGGTCCGCGAATCCGCCCTGGGTGAAGGCACGGATGAGGTTCAGCGTGGAGGCGGACGTGTGGTACGCCTTCAGCATCCGGCCGGCGTCGTGGGCGCGGGATTCCGGGGTGAAGTCGTAGCCGTTGACGATGTCGCCGCGGTAGGCGGGGAGCGTCACGCCGTCGCGCGTTTCGTCGTTGGAGGAGCGCGGCTTCGCGAACTGTCCGGCCATGCGGCCCATTTTGATGACGGGCATCGCCGCGCCGTAGGTGAGGACGACGGCCATCTGCAGGATGGTCTTGACCCGCGCGCTGATCTTGTCAGCGGTCGCTGCCTCGAACGTTTCCGCGCAGTCCCCGCCCTGGAGCAGGAAGGCCTTGCCTTGCGCAGCAGCGGCGAGCCGTTCACGCAGGATGTCCACTTCGCCGGCGAAGACAAGCGGCGGAAGGACGGAAAGTTCCTTCACGGACGCGTCAAAGACCTCTTTGTTTTGCCAGCTGGGCTGCTGGGAGACCGGCAGTTCCCGCCAGTGGTCCAGTCCCGGATAGTTGGCGGCACCGCTCTGGGCGGTACTGGTCAGCAGGGAGGCAGGTTTTGCAGATAGCTCAGTCACACTACAAGACTAGTTCCCGGATCCGGGTTTCCGCACCGTAACCGTCATTCGTCCCAAACAGGCGTCACAGAACCGGGGTACGGGAACAAGCGTCACTGAACCGGCGTCATGCTTTCCCGGGTTCCGCGGGGCCGCTGCCGCCGCCGGAACCGCCTGAGCCCTCAGTGGGTTTGCCCGCCAGCCGCAGTTTGACCACCGCCGCGTATTCGTCCACGTACTCCTGCCCGGACAGGCGCATGAGTTCGTACATGATTTCGTCCGTGACGGACCGCTGGATCAGGCGGTCTTCCTCCATGCCGTAATAGCGGCTGAAGTCCAGCGGTTCACCGAAGATCATGCCGATGCGCCGGATGCTCGGCATCCGTTTCCCGATGGGCTGGACCTTGTCCGTTCCGATCATTGCTACGGGGATCACCGGAACCCTGGCCTGTAGGGCGAGTTTCGCCACGCCGACCTTTCCTCGGTAAAGCCTCGAGTCGGGGCTTCGGGTTCCTTCCGGATAAATGCCAAGCAGCGAGCCGTGCGTGAGGACGTCCATTCCGGCGTTGAGCGAAGCGGCGGAGGCCGCTCCTCCGGAACGGTCCATGGGCAGCTGGTTCGTCAGCCGGAAAAAGAGGGCCGTCAGCCTGCCTTTGAGGCCCTTGCCGGTGAAGTACTCGGACTTCGCCAAAAAAATCACGGGGCGCGGCACCATAAGGGGCATAAAGATGGAGTCGGAGAAGGACAGATGGTTGGAAGCCAGGATGGCTGCGCCTTCGGCGGGGACGTTGTCGAGCCCCTTGACCCAGGGCCGGAACAGGAGCTTGAGCACCGGTCCCAGAACGAACGTCTTCATGAACCAATAAAACACGTGGCGTACCTCTCCGGAGGGCGTCTGACCGGCCCTCCGTCGGGTCCGGCCAGGCCTTCAATGCAACCCTACTCTAGTGAGATTTGTGGCGAAGAGTGACACGATGGGCATATGAGAGAAAGCAGCAAACCGTCGATGCCTGCCGCTTTCAGTTACCCCGGCCATGGCAGGAATGCCAGGATTGGCATTGCCATTTGCCACGGCTTCACCGGGAGTCCCCTCAGCGTCATGCCGTGGGCCCTGCACCTGGCCGAGCAGGGGTTTGCGGTCTCCGTCCCCCTCCTGCCCGGGCATGGGACCGACTGGCGCGAGCTGGCCCGTTCCGGCTGGCGGGAATGGGCCGGAGCCTTCGATGCCGCCTACGTTGAGCTGGCGGGCCGGACTGAGGCCTGCTACGTCGCAGGGCTGTCAATGGGAGGCGCCGTCGCCCTGCGGACGGCGTCCCGCCACCCCGTTGCCGGAGTGGCCGTGGTCAACCCCGGGCTCAGCTTCTACGACCGCAGGGTACGGATCATCGGCATCCTGAAGTACTTCCAGCGGACCACCCTGCCGATTGTGGAGGCCAACCCCACCGCGGCCACGACTGAGGATGGTGACTATTCACAGACACCGCTCGCTGCCGTCCACCAACTGAAGAAGCTGTTTGCTGCCGCCCGCCGCGGACTGCCGCGCGTGACCGCTCCGGTCCTGGTCTTAAAATCGGACAACGACGACGTTGTGCCGCCGTCGTCCCTGGCGATGATCAGGCGGCGGCTGGGGTCAGCCGACCTTGCCGTCATCCCGCTGCCAAACAGCGGACACGTCGCCACGCTGGACAACGATGCGCCGGTGATTTTCGAGAATTCGACCCGCTTTTTCCATGAGCACGCGCCGCACCACGTATCCTCGGAGACATCATGAGCATCGCCGCCGACCACAGCCCCTTTCGCAGCCCGTTTACCGGCGACGGCCCGTCGGTTGGCGTGGCCGTTTCCCATGGCTTCACCGGGAGCCCGCACGGCGTGCGGGCCTGGGCCCAATCCCTGGCCGACGCCGGCTTTGCCGTGCGGATGCCGCTCCTGCCAGGACACGGCACCAGCTGGCAGGAACTTGCGAGGACCCGCTGGCAGGACTGGCATGCCGCTTTCGACGCTGCCTACCTGGAGCTTGAGGCCGAATGCGACCACGTCTTCACGGCCGGCCTGTCCATGGGCGGGGCCCTCGCCCTGAGGGTGGCCGCCCGGCGTCCTGTGGCGGGGACAATCGTGGTCAACCCGGGCCTGGTCATCGACGATCCCCGCGCCCCCCTCGCCGGCATCCTGAAGCTGGTGATGAAAAGCACTCCCGCCATTGCGAACGACATCCTGAAGCCGGACATGGACGAGGGCGCCTACCCGCGGACACCGGTGGCGGCGGCCCACGAACTCAACAAGATGTTCAAGGACACCCTGCGGCTGCTGCCCCTGATCACCTCACCCGTGCGGGTGTTCCGCTCTACGGTCGACCATGTGGTGTCGGACTCCAGCATTGTGGCGCTGCGCCGTGGCCTCACCAACGCCCCGCTGGAGCTCAGCGCCTTGGAAAACAGCTACCACGTGGCCACCCTGGACAATGATGCCGAGGAGATTTTCCGCGGGACCGCGGAATTCATCCGCAGAGTGGTACCGGGACACGTGGACGCTACCCCCGCTAGCCCTGAAGGACACGGCTGATGACCAGATCCGACTCCAATTCCTCGGACCAGAGCGCGAACCAGGACGACGCCGTCTGGCTGGATCTGGTCTCGCGGCTCGAAGGCCGCGACCCGGAGGCTCCGGCCGGAGAGGGCAGCGCCCCGTCCAGACGGCCGTTCCGCGACTTCGATCCGCTGGGGCTGTCCGGCGCCGCCCCGACGGAGCCCTCGGCGTCGGAACGCCAGGCCGCTTCCCATGAACCGCTCCCCCACTCGGACCACGCGGCGGCGGGCACCGGGCCTCGGGACTATGAAGCGGACGACGACGACCCGTTCGTGCCCGAGGAACCGCCAAGCCTGGCCGGAACAAATCCCCTGACCATGCTGGCCTGGCTGGGGGCGGTGGGCGGACCCGTGGCCCTGGTGCTCGCCGCCATGTTTTGGCGGTCGGCGCCGCTGATGGCCATTTTGGGCATTGTCGCAGCGTTCGTCCTGTCAGTGATCTACCTGATCATGCAGCTGCCGCAGGAAAAGGACGATCACGACGACGGCGCCCGGGTTTAGCGTTTAGCCGTGCATCCGGCTGCTGACCCGCGACAGGTCCGCGGCGCCGATCAGTCCGGCGTTGGGCCCGAGTGCTGCCAGTGCAATCTCCGCCGCCGGCCGGAACCCGCGCCCGGTCAGGTTCCGGGCAAAGGCCTTGCGTGCCGGCGCCGCCAGCAGTTCTCCCGCATCGCAGAGGCCCCCGCCGATCACGAACTTTCCGGGATCCAGCGCGGCCGCGAGGTTGGCAAGGCCTAGGCCCAGCCACCCCCCGACGTCTTCCAGCAATTCCCTCGATGTGGGGTCCCCTGCCTTGGCCAGATCCGTCACGATGGCCCCGGTGATCCGGTCCACCTGCCCGTCCACGGCTCTCAGGAGTTCCTGCGCCACGGGTGAATTGGCAGCCGCAAGCTCACGGGCTTCGCGGCCCAGGGCGTTTCCGGACGCGTACTGTTCCCAGCAGCCGCGGTTTCCGCATTCGCACCGGTGCCCGCCGGGCATGATGATCTGGTGGCCGAACTCACCCGCGACGCCAAACCGTCCGCGTTCCACCCTGCCGTCCATCACCATGGCACCCCCGATCCCGGTGCCTAGTGTGATGCAGACGAGCCTGTTCTGTCCCTGCCCTGCACCGAAGCGCCACTCCGCCCACGCGGCAGCATCGGCGTCGTTGGTCAGCAGGACCGGCCGGCGCAGCAGGCGCTGGAGGTTTTCCCGCAGCGGTTCGTTGCGCCAGGCGAGGTGCGGGCTGAACAGCACCGTCCCGCCGTCGAGGTCCATCCAGCCGGCCGCGCCGATTCCCACCGACCAGATGCGGTGGCCGCGGCCCAATTCCTCCACGAGTTCCACGATCACCTGTTCCACTGCCCGGGGATCGTTTCCGGGCGTGGAACGCCTGGCCTGGCTGAGGATCCGGCCGTCGGCATCCACCACGCCGGCGGCAACCTTGGTTCCCCCGATGTCTACGCCGATCGCCAACCCCTTGCGGCCCAGCCGGAGGTGCTCGCGGAAGCTCTGGCTTGCAGAGAGCGAATCCTGCGCGGAAGGCTTCCTCCGCCGCCAGGCGGCTGTCCGTCGGTAGGGTCTGGGCAGGTCGCCGGGCGAAGGTGTGTGCATGGTTCCCCATTCTATTGCCCGGCCCCTGTTTTCCAGCGCTGCCGGCCATGCGCGAAACGCTCCCGTCAGGGCTCCAGGGATGGCTCCAGGCGGGCCGGACTGGCGGGATTCCTGCACTTAACCGTAAAGTTACTCGCCAGTAGGTTAATCAGAACACACCTCCGCAACGGGCGTACTAGTGTTAGCAGTACCCCCTGCGGGTCTATGGATAACAAAGGAGCTATCGTGCGCGAATTCAGTGTTCCGCCCTTGGTCAAAGTACCCCCGGAAACCAACATCACCGACCTGGTGCTACGGCAAGCCGCCAAGGCCTCGAACCCGTCCCTGTATTCGCGTCTCGATGCCGCCGGGCAGTGGCAGGATATTTCCGCCACCGACTTCCTCGCAGACGTCCGCGTCCTCGCCAAGGGCCTCATCGCCAGCGGCGTCGCAGCCGGGGACCGCGTTGGCATCATGTCCCGCACGCGGTACGAGTGGGCACTGGTGGACTTCGCCATCTGGTTCGCCGGCGGCATCTCCGTTCCCATCTACGAGACGTCCTCACCCACTCAGGTGGCCTGGAACCTGGGCGACTCTGGTGCAGTCGCCGCCTTTGGCGAGTCAGCGCACCACGAGGACATCATCCGGCAGGCCGCCACATCCGAAGGACTCTCTTCGCTTGCCCACGTCTGGCAGCTTGATGGTGCAGGCCTGGAGGAACTGCGCGCCGCCGGTACGGCCGTCAGCGACGAAGACCTGGAAGCACGCAGGAGCCTGGCTTCGCTCTCTGACGTCGCCACGATCATCTACACCTCGGGCACCACGGGCCGGCCCAAGGGCTGCGAACTGACGCACGGCAACTTCGTGGAGCTTTCCGAGAACGCCCTGGCCACTTCGCTGTCCGGTATCGTCCATGAGCAAGCCAGGACCATTATGTTCCTGCCGCTGGCCCACGTGTTCGCCCGCTTCATCTCGGTCCTGGCCGTGGCTGCCGGTGTCACCGTGGCCCACACGCCGGACATCAAGCACCTCCTGCCGGACCTGCAGAGCTATAAACCGACGTTTATCCTGGCGGTGCCGCGGGTGTTCGAAAAGGTCTACAACTCCGCCCTGACGAAGGCCGAGGACGGCGGCAAGGGGGCCATTTTCCACAAGGCGGCCGACACCGCCATCGCTTACTCGCGTGCCCGGCAGGCCGGCTCTGTGGGATTCGGCCTCAAGCTCCGGCATGCGCTCTTCGACAAGCTCGTCTACAGCAAGCTGCGCGCGGCCATGGGTGGCGAGGTGGCCCACGCCGTGTCCGGCGGCGGACCCCTGGGCGAACGCCTGGGGCACTTCTTCCAGGGCATCGGCATGCAGATCCTCGAAGGCTATGGCCTGACCGAAACCACGGCCCCGATCACGGTGAACACTCCCCAGCTGATCAGGATCGGAACGGTAGGTGCCCCGCTGCCCGGGAATGCGGTGAAGATAGCCGACGACGGCGAGATCCTCGCCAAGGGCGTCTGCGTAATGCGCGGCTACTACAAGCGTGACGACCTCGCGGCCGACACCTTCGTGGACGGCTGGTTCCGCACCGGCGACATCGGCCAAATGGACAGTGACGGCTTCCTGACCATCACGGGCCGCAAGAAGGAAATCATCGTAACGGCCAGCGGCAAGAACGTGGTGCCTGCCCTGCTGGAAGACCAGATCCGGGCTGACGCTCTCGTGTCGCAGGTCCTCGTGGTGGGAGACAACAGGCCGTTCATCGGCGCGTTGGTGACGTTGGACGAGGAAGCCCTGCCGGGTTGGCTGCAGCGCCACGGGCTGCCTGGCAGCACCACCCTTGCAGCAGCGGCGGACCATCCCGTGGTCAAGGCTGCAGTCCAGGACCTGATCACGCACGCCAACCAGTCCGTGTCCCAGGCCGAGGCCATCAAGTCGTTCCGGATCGTGCCGTCCGACTTCACCGAGGCATCCGGCCACCTGACCCCGTCAATGAAGGTCAAGCGGGCCCAGGTGATGAAGGACTTCGAATCGGTCATCGTGGACATGTACGCTGCACCCCGCCCGGCCCGTGCCGAGCCGTCAGGACAGCACTAGATCCAGCGCTAGCACTGGCTGCATATGACCGTCCCGGCGATTGCCGGGACGGTCATTAAACGGAAAGGCCTCCCGGCATTCGCCGGGAGGCCTTTCCGTTTGTGGCTTACTCCACTGGCCTATTCGACCACGAGCAGCAGGTCTCCGCCCTGGACCTGTTCCACGGCGGATACCGCCAGCCGGGAAACCGTGCCGGCCGCCGGCGTCGTGATGGAGGCCTCCATTTTCATGGCCTCGATGGTGGCGACCGTATCGCCGGCGTTGACGGCGTCGCCCACCTTGACCGTCAGGGTGACGGCACCGGCGAACGGCGCGGCGACGTGGCCCGGCTGCGTCGGGTCCGCTTTTTCAGCGGCCTTGACGTTGCTGACAACGGAGCGGTCGCGGACCACAACCGGCCGGGACTGCCCGTTGAGCGTGCACATCACGGTGCGCATGCCCTTCTCGTCCGGTTCCGAAACGGCTTCGAGGGAGGCGATCAGGCGCACGCCCTTCTCGAGTTCGATCTCGTGTTCCGCTCCGCGCTGGAGCCCGAACAGGTAGTCGCGGGTGTCCAGGACCGAGAGGTTGCCGTAGGTCTCCACGCTCTTCAGGTAATCCTTGGTGGGACCTTCGAAGAGCAGCCGGTTGAGGGTCTGCTGACGGGTCTTGGAATCACCCTTCAGGGCGGCGCTGTCCTCGGCGCTCAGATCGGCGTCGCGTACTTTGATGCTGCGGCCCTGGAGGGCCTTGGTGCGGAACGGCTCGGGCCAGCCTCCGGGAGGATCGCCGAGTTCGCCGGACAGGAACCCGATGACGGAGTCCGGGATGTCGTAGTTCTGCGGGTTCTCGTTGAAGTCGGCGGGGTCGGCGTTGAGGCCCACCAGGTGCAGGGCGAGGTCACCCACCACCTTGGAGGACGGCGTGACCTTCACGAGCCGGCCCAGGATGCGGTCGGCTGCCGTGTACATGTCCTCGATGGCCTCGAAGCGTTCGCCGAGGCCAAGGGCCATGGCCTGCTGCCGCAGGTTGGAGAGCTGGCCGCCGGGGATCTCGTGCTGGTAGACGCGGCCGGTGGGACCCGGCAGGCCCGACTCGAACGGGGCGTAGACACGCCGCACGGCCTCCCAGTAAGGTTCCAGCGAGCTGACCTTGGCAAGGCCCAGGCCGGTGTCGCGCGGGGTGTGGGCCAGGGCGGCAACCAGGGCGGATGCAGAGGGCTGGCTGGTGGTGCCGGCCAGGGACGCCGACGCGACGTCCACTGCGTCCACTCCTGCATCCACAGCCGCCAGGAGCGTGGCCAGCTGCCCGCCTGCCGTGTCGTGGGTGTGCAGGTGGACCGGGAGGTCGAAACGGTCCCGCAAGGCCGCGACAAGCTTCGCAGCGGCCGCAGGGCGCAGCAGGCCCGCCATGTCCTTGATTGCCAGGATGTGCGCGCCGGCGTCGACGATCTTTTGTGCCAGCTCCAGGTAGTAGTCCAGCGTGTAGAGCTTTTCGTCGGGATCGAGCATGTCGCCGGTGTAGCAGAGGGCGACTTCGGCGACGGCGGTGCCGGTGGCCCGCACCGCCCGGATGGCCGGAGCCATCTGGTTGACGTCGTTCAGGGCGTCGAAGATCCGGAAGATGTCGATTCCGGTGGCTGCGGCCTCGTTGACGAAGGCCTCGGTGACCTCCTCCGGGTACGGTGTGTAGCCCACGGTGTTCCGGCCGCGGAGCAGCATCTGCAGACAGATGTTGGGCAGAGCCTTCCGGAGGGCTGCGAGCCGGTCCCAGGGATCCTCGCCGAGGAACCGCAGGGCGACGTCGTACGTGGCTCCGCCCCAGGCCTCCACGGAGAGCAGCTCAGGGAGCAGCGCGGAGACGGCGGGGCCCGCCGCGACGAGGTCGCGGGTGCGGACGCGGGTGGCCAGCAGCGACTGGTGGGCGTCGCGGAACGTGGTGTCCGTGACGGCCACGGCAGTCTGCTCGCGCAGGGCCTTGGCGAAGCCCTCGGGACCCAACTCGAGCAGCCGCTGGCGCGAACCCTTGGGGGCGGGGGTGTCCCCCACGGCGGGCAGCTTCGCAGCGGGGTTCGAGTGGACCGTGAGTTCGCCGTTGGGCTTGTTGACGGTGACCTCTGCCAGCCAGGTCAGCAGTTTGGTGCCGCGGTCCGCGGAGACGCGGGCCTTGAGCAGCTCGGGGCGCTCGTCAATGAAGCTCGTCGCCACATCGCCCGCGACGAAGTCCTTGTCGTCCAGGACGGCCTGGAGGAAGGAAATGTTGGTGGACACACCGCGGATGCGGAACTCCGCCAGGGCACGCCGGGCCCGCGCCACAGCTGCGGGGTAGTTGCGGCCGCGGCAGGTCAGCTTGACCAGCATCGAGTCGAAGTGCGGGCTGATCTCGGCACCCGAGTAGACGGTGCCGCCGTCGAGCCTTACACCGGCGCCGCCGGCCGAGCGGTAGCCGGTGATCTTCCCGACGTCGGGCCGGAAGCCGTTGGCCGGGTCCTCGGTGGTGATGCGGCACTGCAGCGCCGCACCCTTGAGCTGGACGGTTTCCTGGGAGAGACCCAGGTCCGCGAGCGTCTCGCCCGAAGCGATGCGCAGCTGCGCCTGGACCAGGTCCACGTCCGTTACTTCCTCGGTGACGGTGTGCTCCACCTGGATACGCGGGTTCATCTCAATGAACACATGCTGGCCGGCGCGTTCCCCGACGGTGTCCACGAGGAATTCCACCGTACCGGCGTTGACGTAGTTGAGCGCCTTGGCGAACTTCACGGCATCGCGGTAGAGCGCCTGGCGGATGCCTTCGTCCAGGTTGGGTGCCGGCGCGATCTCAATGACCTTCTGGTGGCGGCGCTGGATGGAACAGTCGCGCTCGAAGAGGTGCATGATGTTGCCATCGGCGTCGGCCAGGATCTGGACTTCGATGTGGCGGGGGCGCAGGACTGCCTGCTCCAGGAACATGGTGGGGTCCCCGAACGCAGCGTCGGCTTCGCGCATGGCGGCCTGCAGCGCCTCGGGCAGGGCATCCCGGGTGTCCACGCGGCGCATGCCGCGGCCACCGCCGCCAGCGACGGCCTTGGCGAAGATGGGGAAGCCGATTTCGTCCGCCGCGGCGATCAGTTCGTCCACGTCCTTGGACGGCTCGCTGGACTTGAGGACGGGCACGCCGGCTTCGCGGGCGGCCTTCAGGGCGGCAACCTTGTTGCCGGCCAGCTCAAGCACCTCGGCCGGCGGGCCGACGAAGGTAATGCCCGCTGCTTTTGCGGCGCGGGCCAAGTCCGGGTTCTCCGAGAGGAAGCCGTAACCGGGGTAGATTGCGTCGGCCCCGGATTCCTTGGCCACCCGCACCACTTCGTCCACGTCGAGATAGGCGCGGACGGGGTGGCCCTCTTCGCCGATCAGGTACGCTTCATCAGCCTTCTGGCGGTGGATGGAGTTACGGTCCTCGTTGGGGAACACGGCTACAGTTTTGGCGCCCAGCTCGTAGCCGGCACGGAAGGCGCGGATCGCGATCTCGCCGCGGTTAGCCACCAGAATCTTGGAAAACATACTTCTCCTGCATCATTGCGCGGGTGTATCGGTAAGTGGTCACAGTGTGTAAGACGTGCGCGGGGAAACACAAATCATTGTGTCGACCATCACAGAATTATCCGTCATGCGGGCGGGAATAGGCACGCCGGGGAGGCAGCGGCGTTCGGGGTCCCGCCGGATGCGCCGCACACACACGCCCAATGAAACGGGATTCACCGGCGCGGCAACATATGATGAGTTGGGGGTGGCGCAAGCCCGCCCTCCGCTCCGGGCAAGCCGGAGCCGGCACTACCCCAACACGGCAACCGGCGTTAGGTATTGGTTTTTCAAGTGCAAGTAGTCAGCATCAGCAGCCTCAAAGGCGGGGTCGGCAAAACTTCCGTCACCACCGGATTGGCATCTGCGGCCCTGGCCGCCGGCATCCCCACTCTCGTGGTGGACCTTGATCCCCATGCGGACGCCAGCACCGCACTGGGCGTCCAGCCCGATGACCAACTGGATATCGGCAGGATGCTCAAGTCACCGCGCCGGGCCCGCCTGGCGGAGAACGTCGTCACGAGCAGCTGGGTGGCCCGCGAAAACTACAACGGAGCCCGGCCCGCCGTCCTGGACGTGGCCCTCGGTTCCGCATACACCGGCATTTACGACCGCCCGGACCTCGGCCGCCGGGACCTGCGCAGGCTCTCGGCAGTCCTGGCCGGCACGGACAAGTACCAGCTGATCCTGGTCGACTGCCCGCCCTCGCTGAACGGCCTGACCCGGATGGCGTGGTCGGCCAGCAGCAAGGTGGCCCTCGTCGCCGAACCGGGATTGTTTTCGGTCGCCGGCACTGAGCGCACCATGCGCGCCATCCAGCTCTTCCGCCAGGAGTTCGCCCCGAACCTCTCCCCTGCCGGGATCATCGCGAACCGTGTCCGCACCGGTTCCTCCGAGCACGCCTTCCGCCTGGCCGAGATGCAGTCCATGTTCGGTGAACTGCTGCTGACCCCGCACATTCCGGAGCAGGCAAACTGGCAGCAGATCCAGGGCGCCGCCCATTCTGTTCATCACTGGCCGGGTGATTCCGCCAAGAACGCCGCCAGCCTGTTCAACACCCTGCTCGATAACCTCCTGGCCTCCAACGGCGCGGATTCCACCGGGGCAGCCCGGGAACGCAGCCTGCGGTAGCGCGCTTCCGCGTTCCGTCTAAGCACAGAAAAGGCCGCCTTCCTGATGGAAGACGGCCTTTTCTGTTGGTCCCGTGTTGACCTGACATCCAGCCCGGCTGCTCCGGTCAGCCGATCTTGCGGGCGGCCCTGCGCTTGCTGAGTTCATCATCCGGGAAGGACTGCTCGACGACATGCTCGCTGGGAAGCGCCGCGAGGCTGCCTTCCACTTCGCGCCACACGCGGCCGACGGCAATCCCGAAGACGCCCTGGCCACCCTGGACCAGGTCGATGACCTCATCCGCGGACGTGCACTCGTAAACGCTTGCGCCGTCGCTCATCAGGGTGATCTGGGCGAGGTCTTCAACGCCACGTTCGCGCAGATGCTCCACCGCGGAACGGATCTGCTGCAGCGAGACGCCGGTATCCAGGAGCCGCTTGACCACTTTCAACACCAGAATGTCTCGGAATCCGTAGAGACGCTGCGAGCCGGAGCCGGCGGCACCGCGCACGGCAGGCTCAACGAGGCCCGTGCGGGCCCAGTAGTCGAGCTGGCGGTAGGTGATGCCTGCGGCCTTGCAGGCGGTCGGTCCGCGGTAACCTGCATCCTCGTCCAGGACGGGGAGGTCTTCCGTGAAGAGGAGGCCCTGGGCACCACTCGCCGGCAGGGCTACGCCTGCCGTTGAAGCCTGCTTTAGCTCGCCTGCTTCGCCTTTCGGACTCACGTGGACCCTCCTCGTCGTATGCTCCCCTAAGGAAGTCGCAGCAACAGCGATCACAGATTTGAAATTCATCCGTGTAATTCAGCCGGGGCTGCACATTCCAGTGTGACTTGCGCGGCTGTTGTATGCAATGGGAACTTGATACCTTCGACGTTAGGCCTGCCACGCCCCAAGGTCAAAGACGTTGGCCCCATTTCGGGGGCGTGTCGAAACTTTCAGGCTCAACTTCAACCTTAATGTGATCTCAGCCGTCGAAGTCTTCCGGTTCAACGTCGTCCAGGAACTCCCGGAAGCGCCGCAGTTCGCGCTCCTCGTCCACGGTGGGACCGGGCTCGGTGTCCTCGCCTTCGTCGTGTTCGGTAATCCGGACACCGGCTTCATCCATGACCGAGTCCGCGCACCAGATGCGGCATTTGGCCCGCAACGCCAAAGCCAGGGCGTCAGAGGCCCGGGAACTCACGGCGGTGCCGTCTTCAAACTGCAGCTGGCCGTAGAAGATGTTGTCTTCAACAGCAACGATGTTCACGCTGACGATCGAGTGACCCAGCGACTCGACGACGTCGATCAGAAGGTCGTGTGTCATGGGCCGCGGCGGCACCACACCCTGCTGGGCCAGCGCAATCGCGCTGGCCTCGGGGGTGCCAATCCAGATGGGCACGTGCCTTTCTCCGTGGATCTCCCGCAGCAGCACCAGCGGCTGGTTCGAGGGCAGCTCGATCCTCACACCCACGATCTCCACTTCAATCATCAGATGTCCATTCGCGATATACGGTCCTGCACCAGGGCACGGTGCAGCGTCAGGCACAGATCACTGATTTCCCGGGCTGCCTCAGCGGCCCGGGCATGGGACGCAGCGTCCTTGCGCGAGGTGAGCGGCGCGACAGCCCGCTCCACCAGCCCGAATTCCCGTTCCGCGGCCGCCTGGAACGGCCGAAGGTGACGGGGTTCGAGGCCGTGGCTTTCCAACTGCACGCACGCGCGTGCCACCTGCAGGGCGTGCTCGTCGAACTTCCCGTTGACGTGGCCGATCAGGCCGAAGTCCAGCAGGGACTGCAGCAGCGGCACGCTGGCGCCGGACTCGGCCCGCAATTGGTCCTCGCTCAGCCTGCGCACTTTGTTCTGGAGTTCGGTGGCGAGCTCGTCGGAAACGATCCGGGGCGACACCGTGACGCCAGGCGGCAGGTTCTCCGGGCGTTCGCCGCGGTCGATGGCGTCGAGATAGTCCTTGATGACCTTCAGCGGAAGATACTGGTCCCGCTGGAGGGCAAGGACGAATCGAAGCCGCTCAACATCGGTGTCCGCGTACTGCCGGTAGCCGGCGGGCGTGCGTTGCGGGTTAATCAGGCCTTTTTCTTCAAGGAACCTGATTTTGGACGCGGTCATTCCGGGAAAGTCGTCGCTCAGCTGCGCGAGTACTTCCCCTATGTTCAGGACCTGGGGTCCGCGCCGTTCCGGTTGTGCCAGTACCACAGGCAACTACCCCGGGATCAGACGTTGCCTGCTGCGCGGGCAGGGCTGAGGTAGAAAGTGAGCCGGAACTTGCCGATCTGGACTTCATTCCCGGACTTGAGTTCCACGCTGTCCACGCGGTCGTGGTTGACGTAGGTGCCGTTGAGGCTGCCGGTGTCAACGACCTCGAAGCTGCGGGCAGTCCGGCGGAATTCGACGTGGCGGCGGGACACCGTGACGTCGTCAAGGAAGATGTCCGCGTCCGGGTGGCGGCCGGCCGTGGTGACGTCCGAGTCCAGCAGGAAACGCGCGCCCGCATTGGGTCCGCTGTGGGCAACCAGGAGTGCCGAACCGAACGGAAGCGCCTCGACGGCAACCCGTTCCTCCCGGGACAGCCTGGGCTCAATGATCGGCTCGTCACGAATTGGCGTGAGGTGGATCGAGGTGGTCTCCGAAGCCTTCACTCCGCCCGTGCCGTAATCACCACTGCTGTGGTTCTTCTCGTGACCAACCATGGATTCCTCCTCTTCCGTTGCAGATGTCCCCCTGCAAACAACGCGTACCCTCCGGAAAAGCCTGGCTGATCCGGTAATCGGCGTGTCGTCCGGCTGTCAATTGCTTAACAGCCGGACCGCCATGCCAGTTGTCTTTAGCCTACCTGTTGTTCGTACTCCGATGCACTGAGCAGGGACTCCACTGCATCAGCCTCTGCAAGCTTGACTTCAATCAGCCAGCCCTCGCCGTAGGGATCGCTGTTAATGAGCGCCGAATCGGTGTCCAGCGCTTCGTTCCGGGCAACGATTTCGCCAGTCACGGGGGCATAAATGTCGCTCACGCTCTTGGTGGACTCCACCTCGCCCACGACGTCGTTCGCGGTTACCTTCGTGCCGACTTCGGGCATCTGGGCGTAGACGACGTCACCCAGCGCGTCCTGGGCAAAATCGGTGATGCCCACGCGCACCACGCCGTCAGCGTTCGGCGCGGTAACCCACTCGTGTTCGGCAGTGTAGGACAGGTCTTCGGGAATGTTGCTCATCAGGGGCCTTTCATCGGGTCAACCAGGAATATCGGTCAATCAGCAATGTCATCGGAGGTCTGCAGAACAAGCCGCCGCTGAAAGTATATGCATATCAACTGCCGCGGCAGGGAGCGCCCCGTCGGACCCTTGTGGCACAGTGGTGACATGCCAGAACTTCCCGAAGTGGCCGGGCTGAGCGCTTTCCTGGGCACCCAGCTTCGCGGAGCCGTGCTGACGAAAATCCAGATCGTCTCGTTTGCGGTCCTCAAGACGGCGGACCCGCCGTACACGGCGTTGGGAGGCCGGACCATCACCGACGTCCAGCGCCAGGGGAAGTTCATCATCCTGGATACCGGCGGAATCTACCTGGCGTTCCATCTGGCCAAGGCCGGCTGGCTGCGGTACACGGAATCGCCCTCGAATGCCGTGCTGCCGCGGGGCAAGGGGTATATCGCCGCGCGGCTGGAATTCGCCAGGAACAGCCCGGAAACCGACAGCGGCGAAACCCATCTCGGAATCGACCTGACCGAGGCCGGCACAAAGAAGAGTCTTGCGCTTTACGTGGTCAGGGATCCGACGGATATCCCGGGGGTGGCCAGCCTGGGTCCCGATCCGTTGGGCGATTCGTTCGGCCTGGGTGCGTTCGCCGAAATTCTTTCCGCCAGCACCCAGCAGATTAAGGGACTGTTACGCAATCAGGGGGTGATTGCGGGGATCGGCAACGCCTACAGCGACGAAATCCTCCACGCTGCCCGGATCTCGCCCTTCGCCATCGCAAAGTCGTTGGATCCGGACAATGTCCGCGTCCTGTACGACGCCGTTCACAGTATCCTGGGGGCGGCCGTAACAGACGCCGTGGGAAAGGCGCCAAACGAACTGAAGGATGCAAAGCGGAGCACCATGCGGGTCCACGGCCGGACCGGGCAGCCCTGCCCCGTCTGCGGGGACACGGTCCGGGAAGTGTCTTTTGCCGACAGGGCCCTGCAGTACTGCCCTACATGCCAGACCGGAGGCAAGATCCTGGCCGACCGGCGGACCTCCCGTTTCCTGAAGTAGCGCCGCACAAAGGCAAGGGGCGCCAAAAACCGGCAGAAAGAAAAACCGCCCCGCCGCCGGGATTCTTCCCTGCGGTGGAGCGGTTTCTTTGGTCGGGCTGACAGGATTTGAACCTGCGACCCCTTGACCCCCAGTCAAGTGCGCTACCAAGCTGCGCTACAGCCCGTTAGTTCCGCCGTTCTCCGCCTCGGTTTACTCTCGGGTTTCCCCGGGATTTTCACCTCAGCAGTCCGGCCGAACCACCTCCAAAAGCTTACACGATTCCGGAGGGTGCTCGTGACACTTTGTGGGTGTCACGGGCAAGGTGTGTCGGAATTAACGCTTCTTGCCCCGCTTTTCGCGGACACGCATGTTGACCTCAATGGGGGTGCCCTCGAAACCGAAGGTTTCGCGGAGGCGACGGGTGATGAAACGACGGTATCCCGGATCCAGGAAACCGGTGGTGAACAGCACAAACTTGGGCGGACGGCTGGAAGCCTGGGTGCCGAAAAGGATGCGGGGCTGCTTGCCGCCGCGGACCGGGTGCGGGTGAGCCGCCACCAGTTCGCCGAGGAACGCGTTCAGGCGGCCTGTGGGGATGCGCTTGTCCCAGCTTTCCAGTGCCGTATCCAAGGCAGGAACCAAACGGTCCTTATGCCAGCCGGTCAGTGCCGAAATGTTGACCCTCGGCGCCCAGGCCACGTGGGCCAGGTCCTGTTCAATTTCACGCTCGAGGTAACTGCGGCGTTCGTCGTCCAGCAGGTCCCACTTGTTGAATGCGAGAACCAGTGCGCGGCCGGATTCGATGGCAAGCTGCAGGATGCGTACGTCCTGCTCGCTGAGCACTTCGTCCACGGCGAGGAGTACGACGGCGACCTCCGCCTTTTCCAGGGCGCTCTGGGTACGCAGCGAGGCATAGAAGTCAGCGCCCTGTGCCATGTGCTGGCGGCGGCGGATACCAGCGGTATCCACGAAGCGCCAAGTGCGCCCGCCAAGCTCGATGAACTCATCGACCGGGTCGCGCGTGGTGCCGGCGGTGTTGTCCACCACAACGCGCTCGGAGCCGGCCAGCTTGTTCAGCAGCGACGATTTGCCCACGTTGGGACGCCCGATCAGGGCGATGCGGCGCGGACCGCCGGAGCGCTCCAGGCCTTCAATCGTCGAGAACTCAGGCAGGGTGTCCATAACGTGGTCCAGGAGGTCGGCGACGCCCCGGCCGTGCAGTGCGGACACCGGGTACGGCTCGCCGAAGCCGAGGCCCCACAGGGTTGCCGAATCGGCTTCCTGGGCAAAGTCGTCCACCTTGTTGGCCACCATGATGACCGGCTTCTTGCTCTTGCGGAGCATCTTCACGACGGCTTCGTCCGTGGCGGTGGCGCCGACGGCGGAGTCAACGACGAACAGCACGGCGTCGGCAAGCTCCACGGCCATCTCGGCCTGTTCGGCTACGCGGGCGTGGATGCCGCGGGCATCGTGCTCCCAGCCGCCGGTGTCGACGACGGTGAAGTTCCGCCCGTTCCAGGTGGCCGAGTACATAACACGGTCACGCGTGACGCCGGGGGTATCCTCCACGACGGCTTCGCGGCGTCCGAGGATACGGTTCACCAGGGTGGACTTACCCACGTTGGGCCGGCCGATGATCGCCAGGACGGGATCCAGTTTAACCGGGCCGTCGAAGTCGTGGTCGTCATATTCGCCGCTCAGGAGGGCGGCGTCTTCCTCGTCCAGTTCGTAGTCGTCCAGGCCTGCCCGGAGGGAGGCAGCACGAAGCTCGGCCTCGTCATCGTCCAGGGCAGCAAGATGCTCTGCCACCTGGTCCGTGCCGGTGGGCGTGTATTCGTCTTCGCCGGCGCCAAATTTGCCGGAGGCTTGAGTCGTATCGCTCATTGCACTTTCCTTAGTGGTGATCTGCCGGCGTCCCGGCTACTTCTTCATGACGTTCTTGCGGGGAATCCGCGCCGGGCAAAGGCTGCCCGCTGAGTTGAATCGTTTGCTGGACATGCCGCGCCAGAGCAGCGCGGATCTCATTTCCCGCCCTGTCCATTGAAACACGGCCTGTCTCGCCGGGCCTGCGGACCACTGCTACGGCCTCGCCGAAACTGACGTGCAGTCTCCGGCCGGGCCGGGGAACTGCGTCGAGGTGCTCACCGGCGATCCTGGTGCCCAGGATGGCAACCGGAACCACCGTCGCGCCGGAGTTCAGCGCGAGCCAGGCCACCCCGTTGTTGATAGTGGATGCCTCGCCGCTCCCCCGGGTTCCTTCCGGGAGGATGCCGACGCAGCGGCCGGCGTCGAGCGCGCACTTGCTTATCTGCAGTGCGGCACGGTCACCGGACCGGTCTACCGGCAGCTGGCCCGAGGCCTTGAGCACCTGCCCCAGGAAGCCCTTGAACATTTCCTTCTTGACCAGGATGTGCATGGGGCGCGGTGAGGCGCCGAACATCACCGGCCCGTCCAGGAAACTGATGTGGTTCCCTGCGAAGATCACGGGACCCGCCGTTGGAACGTTCTCCCGTCCGCGGACAGTTGTCCGGTAGACAACGTGGTCGAGGAACCAGCCGACGGGCCGGCTCCAGGCCATGGTCCAGGCGCCCGGAAGGACGCAAGCGCCCGCCGGGAAAGAGCGGGGCGCGTGCCCTGCGGCGTCAGTCACGATTAACGACCTTGTTGACTATGCCCAAGGCCGCGTCAACTGTGCCGTCGAAGTCAAGATCCGAAGAATCCAAGGTGACAACGCCGTCCGCCGCTGTGGTGAAGTTCACTACGGTGGAGTCCTTGGCATCGCGCTGGGTGACCTGGGCCGCCAGCTGTTCTGCGGTCTGCGTGCCGCCCAGTTGGACGCCCCGGCGGCGAAGCCTGGCCTCCTCGCTGGCAGTCAGCAGCATGCGGACTTCTGCCCCGGGCGCGACGACGGTAGTGATGTCGCGACCTTCCACCACGATGCGGCGGTGGTGGATCTCGATCAGCTCACGCTGCCGGCGCACCAGTTCCTTTCGCGCACCGAGGGTGGTGGCGATGGCACTGACGGCCGAGGAGATGGCCGGTTCCCGGATGGCCAGGGTGACGTCTGTTCCGCCGACCCGTACGTATTCCTCGGTCGGGGTGGTGCTGACTTCCAGCGGCAGGTCTTCGGAAGCCTGCTCGATGGCGGCGGCATCGTTCAGGTCAATGCCCTGCTCCAGGCAGTACCAGGTCAGGGCACGATACATGGCGCCCGTGTCCAGGTACGCGAGGCGCAGGCGGCGTGCCACTTCGCGGCTGACGCTTGATTTTCCGGACCCCGAAGGGCCGTCGATGGCAACAACCAACGGCCTGCCTTGACGGAGCATGGGTACGGTATCGATGAGTTCCTGTGTCATTACTGCAGTACCCGCCATCCACGGTCGTTGAGTGCTTCGATCAGCAGATCATGCTTGTTGGGCAAAACCGACAGTTCCACCATTCCTACATTCTGCCCGGAGGAATGGTCCAGCCGCAGGTCCTCGAGGTTGACCCCGATCTCGCCGATCTCCGTCAGGAGGCGGGCGATCTGCCCCGGCCGGTCGTCCACGAGGACGGTCAGCCATGAGTACGCCTGCGGGGGGCCGCCGTGCTTGCCCGGAATGCGGGACTGCCCGGCGTTGCCCTCGCTGATCAGCTGCGCCAGGTCAAGGCGGGCGCCCGGTGCCGTGGGATCTTCGAGGGTCCCGATCAGCCGATTGAGGTCCTCGCGGACCCCGTGCAGGATGTCGACCAGCTGCGCCGCGTTCCCGCCAAGGATCTGGACCCACAGCGTGGGATCGCTGGCCGCGATCCGCGTGACATCGCGCAGGCCGTTGCCGGCAAGCGACAAGGCGTGTATGGGCGTACCCTGCAGCCGGCTGGCAACGAGGGAGGACATGACCTGGGGAAGGTGCGACACGAGTGCCACAGCCTGGTCGTGTTCCTCGGCGCCGAACTGGGTGACCATGGCACCGAGATCCGTCGCCAGGGCACGGGCGGCCTGCAGTGCGCCGGGCGACGTTTCCTCCGACGGGCACACCACCCACGGCATGGAAGTGAACAGTTCGCCACGGGCCGCCACAGGTCCGGACTTTTCCCGGCCGGCCATCGGATGCGTCCCCACGTAGCGGGAAAGGTCCACGCCGCGACCGCGCAGGTCGGCCAGGATACCGGCCTTGACGCTGGCGATGTCCACGACGGTTGCCGCCGGGTAGTCGGCCAGCGACCGTTCCACCACGTCAGCTGTTACGTCCGGCGGCGCGGCCACCACAACGAGTTCAGGCTGTTCGTCTCCAAGGCGCGACAAGGGAAGGCCTGCCCCGATATCGACGGCGACCGCCTGGTTGGTGGGTGACGGATCGGACAGGAACACGGACAAGCCGCGCCCCCGGAGTCCGAGGCCGATGCTGGTTCCCAGCAGTCCCGTTCCGATAACCACCGCCGGGCCGTTCAGGTGCCCGCGGCCGTGGGTACGAAAGGCTGACATGCGCTATAGCCCTACGGATGCCAGCAGGTGGCCGACTTCCTGCTTGCCGAGGTTGCGGATGCTCCCCTGGCGCTGGTCTCCCAGGCCGATGGGACCCACCTTGACCCGCACGAGCCGCAGGACAGGGAAGCCGACGGCGTCGAAGAGGCGGCGTACGATGCGGTTCTTGCCGGAGTGCAGCACAACCTCGATCAGCACGTGGCCCGGTGTGGAGTCCACCAGCTTGAACGAGTCCACCGACGCGAATCCGTCCTCGAGTTCAACGCCTGACTTCAGCTGCGCGCCGATTCCCTGCGGGAACGGGCCGCGCACCTGGACCAGGTAGGTCTTGGGCACCTCGTAGGACGGGTGCGTCAAACGGTTGGCGAGTTCGCCGTCGTTGGTCAACAGCAGTAGTCCCTCGGTGGCGACGTCGAGGCGTCCCACGTGGAAGAGGCGTTCGCCGTGGCTGTTGCGGACGAAATCGCTGATGCACGGACGGCCGTCCGGATCTTCCATGGTGGACACAACGCCCTTGGGCTTGTTGAACACCATGTAGACCATGTTTTCGTCCAGCTGGATGCGCAGGCCGTCAACGTGGATCACGGCAGTCTTGGGATCGACGCGGACGCCGAGTTCGGTGACCACCTTGCCGTCCACTTCAACGCGGCCTTCGGAGATCATTTCCTCGCAGACGCGGCGTGAAGCGACGCCGGCGGAGGCCATGACCTTCTGCAGGCGGATGCCGTCGGCATCGTGCATTTCAGACTGCGGAACATCGCCGCGGGGTCCGCGCTTGCGCGAAGGCTTACGGACGGCTCCGAGGTTCTGGCCGAACCGTTCGCCGCCGAATGCGCGCGTACCGAATGTCTTGGCCGCAGCGGACCGCGGCTTGGGCTTGAGGGCTCCGGGAGTGCCGGGCACCTTGCCGGCGCCGGGCTTGCGTGAACCGGGCTTCCGGGCTGCAGGCTTGCCCTGCTTCCAGTCACCGGATACCGGGCGGTCTGCCGGTTCGCCGGCCGGACCCTGCAGGTCCGGATCGATGAAGGCCTCTTCCCGAGGCTTGGGGTGCTTGAAGGGACGGTCGCCGCCGCCCTTGTAGCCGGCACCGCCTGCACGACTGCCGCCCTGCGCCGGATTGCGTCCGGCTTTGTTTTGTCCGGCGCTGTTGCGTCCCGAACTGTTACGTGGTGAACCCTGGCGTCCCGCCTGTGTCATGACCCGTCCTTCGTTATGTTGGCCGGCGAGGTTGTCTCCCGACAACACTGGCCAGCCGGGCGGATTAAGTCCGCCCTGGTGGATACTTGTGCGCAGGCAGGGATACTGCCTACATTCTTCCGGCGTCGTAGAACTCGTCGATGCCTTCAAGCCCCGGAAGATGGGGTGAAAGCTGCGGCAACTCAGCCACCGAGCCGATTCCCATGCGTTCCAGGAAATACGACGTCGTGCGGTAAAGGATGGCTCCGGACTCGGGATCGGTTCCCGAGTCTTCGATCAGTCCCCGCTGCATCAGCGTCCGCACGACAGAGTCAACGTTAACTCCTCGAATTGCAGACACCCTGGCCCTTGATACGGGCTGGCGGTATGCGATGACGGCGAGCGTTTCCAACGCCGCCTGCGTCAGCCTGGCTGTCTGTCCCTCCAGCACGAACCCGCCGACGACGTCGGCGAACTCCGTGCGGGAATAGATGCGCCAGCCTCCGGCGATATTCCGCAATTCAAAACCCCGGGGGCTGGATTTGTGGCCAGCATCGCTGGCAACGTCCGTGTCCGGGGCATTAACAGTATAGCCGTTATACTCGCGCTGAAGTTCCGCGAGCAGCTTCTCGACGGCGTCGACCGTCAAGTTCAGCCCGGCGGCGAGCTCCGTGGCAGTGGCCGGCTGGTCAATCACCATCAGCACCGCTTCGATGGCGGCGCGTGCGCCGCCGGGGAGATCGGCCACATTCAGTCCGCTCTCCCCGTCCCCGCTGGTGGTTGGATCCGGCGACGTAGCGCTCACGGCTGTTCCTCGTATTCCTCGCTGAGATGTTGGCTGCTCCATTCATCATCCGCTGCCGTCCAGTGCACCGTGAGGTCGCCCAGCGGCAGGAGCTGGTCGAACGCGACCACCTTGTCCCTGAACATTTCCAGGAGGGCCAGGAAACGGGCCACGATGACGAGCGTGGATTCCGCGTCGGCGATCAGCGCGCGGAAGGACAGCGGCCTTCCCTGCTGGAGCTTCAGTCCAAGGATTTCGGCCTGCTCCTTGACGCTGACGGCGCTGCCGTGGAGGTGTGCCAGGCCGATCTGGGTCGGGGCGGCTTCCCTGGGTTTCAGGGCGGCTTCCGCCAAGGCGGCGAACTGCCCCGGCGTATGGCGCCACACCAGTTCCGGCAGCAGTGCGGCGAAGTGGTTTTCCAGGGCCACCTGGCGCGGGTAGCTGCGGGCTTCGAGCTCCAGGGTGGAATTGATCAGTCCGGCCACGTGCTTGAAGGCCTTGTATTGGAGCAACCGGGCGAAGAGGAGGTCCCGCGCCTCGAGCAAGGCGATGTCCTCATCGTCCTCAACCTCGCCCGCCGGCAGGAGCCGGGCGGCCTTGAGGTCCAGGAGGGTAGCTGCGATCACCAGGAATTCGCTGGCCTCGTCGAGCGCCCATTCCTCGCCCAGCTGCTGCAGGTTCTTGATGTACTTGATGAATTCATCGGTCACAGTGGCCAGGGCCACTTCCGTAATGTCCAGCTGGTGCTTGGTGATCAGGCCGAGCAGCAGGTCAAAGGGACCCGTAAAGTTGGCAAGCCTGACTTCGAAGCCGGGTTTTTTCGCCGGCACCGCCGCCGGGTCTGCCGGAGAATCCGCCAGCGGCCCTGCCTCCGGCTCTGCCTGGAGGCGGGTGGGAGCGAGCTGGGTGCCTGCCAGTGCCACAGCCTTGGCTAGGGCGCGCCGCCGCGCGAAATCAGCTCTTTGGCCAGGCGGCGGTAGGCGTCGGCGCCGATGTGGTTGGCGGCGTAGCTGGTGATCGGTTCCGCGGCCACTGTTGCGTCGGCAAACTTAATGGAGCGCTTGATAACGGTCTCGAAGACCTTGTCCCCGAACGCCTCCACCAGCCTGCTGATGACCTCGCGGCTGTGCAGTGTGCGGGCGTCGTACATCGTGGCAAGCACCCCGTCCACCTGCAGCCTGGGGTTCAGCCGGTCCTGGACTTTGTCGATGGTTTCCACCAGCAGCGCGACAGCGCGCAGGGCAAAGAATTCGCAGATCAGCGGGATGATGACGCCGTGGGCGGCTGTGAGAGCGTTGACCGTCAGCAGGCCAAGCGACGGCTGGCAGTCGATCAGGACGACGTCGTAATCATCCTCGACCTTCTTCAAGGCACGGTCCAGCACCTGTTCACGCGCGACCTCGTTGACCAGCTGCACTTCCGCGGCGGAGAGGTCAATGTTGGCCGGCAACAGGTCAACATTCTCGACGCCGGTGTGCTGGATGGCGTCGCGGATGTCCACTTTGCGGTCCATCAGGACGTTGTAGACCGTCAGGTCCAGTTCATGCGGATTCGTCCCGAGACCGGCGGACAGCGCCCCTTGGGGGTCGAAATCCACCAGCAGGACACGGCGGCCGTATTCGGCGAGCGCGGCGGCCAGATTGATGGTGGAAGTCGTTTTACCCACTCCACCCTTCTGGTTCACCATGGCGATCACACGGGCGGGGCCGTGGGACGACAGCGGCGCAGGCTCGGGAAATTCGCGGTAGGGGCGCCCGGTGGGACCCATGACGGCGTCTTCCAGGTCGAGTTCGGTGCCTTCCAGAGTTGCGGAACCCTGTTCGCTGCTCACGTATCTATCCACACTTTCGATGACGTTGATGTCCTGCCGCTGAATGTTCAGCGCCGATGGTTCTTCCACCCAAGGTTACAGCGCCGCAACCGTGATTCAACGGAACTTGACACGCGCCCTTGATTGAGCCTTTACCTTCTGGTAAAGGTCGAAGGTTGATGCCGCGGGCACGAAAAACCGCCCGTGCAGGATGACCCTGCACGGGCGGTTCGGTTCTGGCTCAGGTACCGGCTCAGGCGTTCGCGGCAACCGGCCTGGCCGGGGCTTCCGGTTCGGCGACGTGATGGCCTGCGATCATGGTCTGCTCGTCGAAGGGCTCTTCGCCGGACAGGACACGTTCCACCTGGCCGCCGTCGATCTCCTTGACCCAGGTGCCGATCAGGACCGTGGCCACCGCGTTACCGGTGAAGTTGGTCAGGGCGCGGGCCTCGGACATGAACCGGTCGATTCCGACGATCATGCCCACGCCGCCCAGCAGCTGCGGTGCATGGGCCTGGAGGCCGGCCGCCAGGGTTGCCAGGCCGGCGCCGGTGACACCGGCGGCGCCCTTGGAGGCGATGATCATGAAGACCAGCAGGGAAACCTGGGCGCCCAGGTCCAGCGGGGTGCCCATGGCGTTGGCCACGAACAGGGACGCCATGGTCAGGTAGATGGCGGTTCCGTCGAGGTTGAACGAGTAGCCCGTGGGAACCGTGACGCCGACAACCGGCTTGGAGACACCCAGGTGTTCCAGCTTGGCGATCAGGCGGGGCAGCGCAGCCTCGGAGGATGAGGTGGAGAAGATCAGCAGGTACTCCCGGGCCAGGTACTTCATGAGCCGGAAGATGTTGACCCCTGCCACAACCTGCAGCAGTCCGCCCAGGATCACGACGATGAACAGTGCACAGGTGATGTAGAAGGCGATCATGAGGGTGAACATGCTCACGATTGCCTGGAAGCCGGTGGCACCGACGACCGCCGCGATCGCACCGAAGGCGCCGACGGGAGCAAGCCACATGATCATGATGAGGATGCGGAAGACCAGTGCCTGTCCGTGCCCGATGGCTTTGAGGATGGGTGCACCCTGGGGGCCCATCTTCTGGAGGGCGAAGCCGACCAGAATGGCGGCCAGGAGTGTGGGGAGCACCGGAATGTCGCCCGGGATGATGCCAAGCAGGAAGTCGACGGTGCTGTCCGTGGCCGCCTTCTTGTTGGGATCGTACGGGGTCAGGTTAAGCCCTTCGCCCGGGTGGATGAGGTTGCCTACGACCAGGCCGATGGCCAGGGCGAAGGTGGACATCAGGATGAAGTAGCCCAGGGCCAGGCCGCCGACTTTGCCTACGGTGGCAGCCTTGGCGATGGAACCGATGCCGAGCACGATGGTGCAGAAAATGATGGGGGCGATCATCATCTTGATCAGCTTGATGAAGCCGTCGCCCAGCGGCTTCAGTGACTTGCCGACCTCCGGGAACAGCAATCCGATCACTGCACCGAGGATGACGGCGACGATGACGGCGATGTAGAGGTAGTGCGACTTGTCGAGTCCCTTGCGCTTTGCTTTCACAGGCGCGGCTGACTCTCCTCGTTGAGAAGCCATGATGTGTCTCCTTATGGATAATCTGGAAGACGTTGCGGCACATTCTCTGGGCTCTTCACGTCCGTCCGGTGTGATATCCATCATTGGGCATGGCGTGACCTGGCTCACCGTTGCGTTCATATTGGTCATGAAAGGTTGGAATGAGGCATAAGTGGAGCATCGCGCGCCGGCTGTTCGTGGCGCATTTGCTGTTCATGCTCGCGCTGACCGCAACAGTAGGGACGGCCACCTTCATTGATGCCCGGGACCATGCCTACAACGAGGCAGGACGGCGCATGTCCGGCATTGCTACGGCCATTGCCGACAATCCCCTCGTGCTGCAGGCCGCCGGCTCGGCCGACCCGTCCGCTCTGCTTCAGCCTTACGCGCTGGAAGTCATGGGCGACGCCGACGCGGATTTCATCACCATCATGGCTCCCGACCGGACCAGGTGGACCCACCCGCGGGACGAGGAAATCGGCAAGCCCTATATCGGCTCCATTGATGCCGCCTTGAACGGCCAGGTGTTCACCGAAATCACGGCCGGCACGCTGGGGCCGTCCGTACGCACCATCGCACCCGTCAAGGACGCATCGGGAAACGTGAAGGCCCTGGTGGCCGCCGGAGTGACGGTAAATACAGTGGATGTTGCCCTCGCCGGCCGGCTGCCGGCGATCCTGGCGATTGCGTTTGCGCTCCTGGTGGGAGGCTCCGTGGCGTCCTGGCTGCTGGGCCGCTACCTGCGCAATGTCACCCGGGGCTGGGGGCCCGAACAGCTCGCCCAGCTGTTCGCGTACTACGAGTCTGTCCTGCACTCCGTCCGGGAAGGGGTCATCCTCATCGATCCCAAGGGCCGTGTGGTGATGTACAACGACAAGGCCGCTGAACTCCTGGGGCTGGCCCCGCGCTCCTCGGGGGTCGACTCTGCCGACGCCGTCCTGATCAGTGACCTCCCACTGGCAACCAGCCTGAAGGACCTGTTCGAATCCGGGAGGACCGTGCTGGATGAAATCCATTTGGCCGGACCCCGGGTCCTGGTGATCAACCAGGGGCCCGCGGTGGGACCCGCATCCTCTGCCGGCCGGCAGCGCCCGGCGGTGTTTGGCACGGTCGCAACCATCCGCGACCGTACGGAGATCGAGTCCCTGGGCAGCGAACTGGAAACCATGCGCACTCTTTCCGACGCCCTGCGGGCCCAGACCCATGAGCACGCCAACCGGCTACACACAATCGTTTCGCTGATGGAACTGGGGCGGGCGGACGAAGCCCTGGATTTTGCCACCAAGGACCTGGAGCTCAGCCAGCAGCTCACCGACGAGATGGTGGGCTCCATGGAGGAACCGGTCCTGAGCGCCCTCGTCATGGGCAAGGCGGCAGAAGCGCACGAGCGCGGCGTCGAACTTGGCCTGCAGGCGAACAGTACGGCCGGGACTGCCGGCGTGGCCGTGCAGGACCTGGTGACCATCCTCGGCAACCTGCTGGACAACGCCATTGACGCTGCAGCCGATGCCCCGGCCCCCAAGTGGGTCGAATTGTCGGTGGATACGGGCGTCCGGGGCGTGGATATCACCGTGGAGGACTCCGGCCGCGGAATCGACCCCGATGCGGTGGATGACGTGTTCCGATACGGTTTCAGCACAAAGGCGCCCGGCAAGTACGGACGGGGGCTCGGCCTGGCGCTGGTGCGGCAGGCGGTCCACCGGCTCGGCGGCACCATGACCATCACGAATCCCCGCGGGGCGCATTTCCACATTCACCTCCCCGCCGCCACCGGTTCACGCACCGCCTCCGACGCCCCACCAGGCGCAGCGGCCGGCACAACAACCGGGACCACCAAGGAGCTTTTATGAGCGATATCAGAGTCCTCGTCGTTGAGGATGAACCCGTGGCAGCGGCGGCGCACGGCGCCTACGTGGGGAGGCTCAAAGGCTTTTCCCTGGCCGGTACGGCCCCCGACGGTCAATCGGCGCTGCGTCTGCTGGCAGAATTCTCGGCCGCCGGCAACCCGGTGGAGCTGGTCCTGCTGGACATGAACCTTCCCGATCTCCATGGCCTGGACATTGCCCGGCGGATGCGGGCTTCAGGACTGCTGGCCGACATTATTGCCATTACGGCCGTTCGCGAACTCAACATCGTGCGCAGCGCCGTGTCGATTGGCGTTGTCCAGTACCTCATCAAGCCGTTCACCTACGCCACGTTTGCGGACAAGCTGGCCAGCTACCAGCAGTTCCGGGAGCAGCTCGGCGCCGGCTCGGGAGGGGCCAGGTCCGGGGCCTCACAGAGCGACGTTGACCAGGCTTTCGCGAGCCTGCGGGCCCCGAGCGAGCTGCCGCTGCCTAAGGGCCTGTCTACGTCGACCCTCGACGCCGTGAAGGAGTTCATGAAGCAGCAGCAGGACGCAGTTTCGGCCACGGAGGTGATGGACGCCCTGGGGATGTCCCGCGTGACCGCCCGGCGCTACCTCGAATACCTGGCGGACGCCGGAACCGTCTCCCGGACCGCCCGGTACGGCGCGCCGGGCAGGCCGGAGAACGAGTATCGCTGGAACCGGGGCTGACGTCCGGACACTGCCGGCGGGCGCAGGGCTGATCCCGCCTGTTACTTCCGGGGGCCGGCGGGGCGAAGGGTCCCGATCAGCTGGTCGATGACCCCGGCGTCCTCAATCGTGGACGGCACCACGTACTCCTCGCCGTCGGCGATCTGCCGCATGGTCTTGCGGAGGATCTTGCCCGAACGGGTTTTGGGCAGGGCCTCCACCACTGCCACGTGCTTGAAGTCCGCAACCGCCCCGATGTCCCGGCGGACCAGCGCGATCAGGTCCTTGACCAGAATGTCCTCGGGCACGTCCACGCCCGCCTTGAGCACTACGTATCCGCTGGGCCGCTGGCCCTTCAGCGGATCCGAGAGGCCGATCACCGCGCACTCGGCCACCGCGGGGTGCTGGCCGAGGACCTGCTCCATGGCGCCGGTGGACAACCGGTGTCCCGCCACATTGATGATGTCGTCAGTGCGGCCCATCACGAAGACGTAGCCGTCCTCGTCCCGGTAACCGGAGTCACCTGTGGCATAGCTCCCCTCGAACGCCTGCAGGTAGGAGGAGACGTAGCGTTCGTCGTTGCCCCAGAGGGTGGTCAACGTACCGGGCGGCAGCGGCAGCCCAAGCACTATGTTTCCTTCAGTCCCGGCTCCGACGCCCTCCCCCAGTCCGTCGACGATGTTGAGTTTGAACCCCGGCATTGGAACGCTCGGCGATCCTGCCTTGATCGGCAGCTCTTCCAGTCCCCGTGGGTTGGCGCAGATGGCCCAGCCCGTCTCGGTCTGCCACCAGTGGTCCACCACGGGGACGCCCAGTGCCTGTGAGGCCCAGTGGAAGGTATCCGTGTCGAGCCGTTCCCCCGCTGCGAAGAGTGTCCGGAGGCTGGAGATGTCATAGTCCCCCAACAGAGTCGCGCCAGGGTCGGCCTTCCGGATGGCACGGAGCGCGGTAGGCGCGGTGAAAAGGACATTGACCTTGTGATCCTGGATCACCCGCCAGAAGGAACCAGCATCAGGCGTGCCCACCGGTTTCCCTTCGTAGAGGACAGTAGTGGCGCCGGCCAGCAGCGGGCCGTAGACGATGTAGGAGTGCCCCACCACCCAGCCGACGTCGGAAGCGGTCCACATAACGTCTCCGGGCCCGATGTCGTAGACGTTTTCCATGGTCCAGCTGAGCGCTACGGCATGGCCGCCGTTGTCCCGCACCACTCCCTTGGGAGTGCCTGTGGTTCCGGACGTGTAGAGGATGTAGAGCGGATCTGTGGCCTTGACGTCGACCGGCGCTGCCGGCACTGCGGCCGCCATCTCCGTTTCCCAGTCCAGCCAGCCGGCGTAGTCCGACGCTGCGGAGGCAAATCCATCCCGCGCCGTGACAATCACGGGGAGCCCGGGGGCTCCGGCCAGGCGGATGGCTTCCTCCACTGCGGGCAGGTACTCGATCCGTCGCGAAGGTTCGATTCCGCCGGCCGCCGTGACCAACACGGATGGCGCGGCGTCCCGAATACGGGCAGCGAGCTCCTTGGGCGCGAAACCGCCGAAGACCACAGAATGGACCGCACCAAGCCGCGCCGTTGCCAGCATGGCGATGGCGGCTTCGGGAATCATTGGCATATAGATGACCACCCGGTCCCCTTTGCCCACGCCCTGGCTGCGCAGCACACCGGCAAAGCGGGCCACCAGTCCGGTGAGCTCCGCATAACTGTAGCGGCGCCGGGTCCCGAGCATGGCGGAGTCGTATATGAGCGCATCCTGTTCGCCCCGCCCGGCTGCCACGTGGCGGTCGAGGGCGTTGTAGGAAGTGTTCAGGACGCCGTCCGGAAACCAGCTGTAAAGCGGTGCCCGGCTGGAATCCAGGGCCTGCTGCGGAGGCCTTGCCCACGAGATCTTTCCGGCCGCATCCAGCCAGAATTCATCCGGCTCCTCCAGGCTCTGTGCATAAGTGTCCTGATAACTCCTGGTAACCATGAGATGCATCCCGTCCACGACATTGTGATGACGCCCATGCTAGCCGTGCGCTGCGGGACGCACAAGACTCTTTGTATACACAGGACGGATGAAATTAGCGGAGGTGTGGCTTTTGCTGGGCAAATGAGCCTCCTGTGTATACACTGATGATCGTCAACCAATGAAGGAGGCAGTGATGCGCGCCAGCGATAAGGCCTACGCGGCCCTCCGCGACGACATCATCGAATGGCGCCTCCTGCCCGGAACGGTGCTCGCGGAAGTGGAGCAGTCGGCACGGCTCGGCATCTCGCGCACTCCCCTTCGGGAGGCCCTGAGCCGGCTTACCGCAGAAGGCCTGACAACGACGGCGGGAAGCCGCGGCGTCGTCGTCACCGATATTTCGCTGGAGGACATCGACGAACTGTTCGAACTGCGCGAAACCCTCGAAGGAAAGGCGGCGGCGCTGGCCGCCGAGCGCGGCGACGCCGCGACCTTCGAGCAACTCCGTCTCGAACTGCTACAGGCCCCGGCACTGATCAACGGCAACGACCCCGCCCGCCACGCCTACTACGAGCTCGTGGGCCGGCTCGACGCTGCCATCGATGCGGCAATATCCAACGCCTACCTCGCCCAGGCGATGCGCAGCCTGCGGGTGCACCTGGTCCGTGTCCGCAGGCTGGCCGCCGACGACGCGCAGCGGCTCACGGCCGCAGCCGCCGAGCATGCCGCCATTGCAGAAGCGATCGCCGCACGTAATCCACGCCTGGCCCAGGCTGCCACCACTCTTCACCTGCACCGAAGTCTTTCCCACGTCAAAGTTGCGCATACACCTCACTAAAAGGAGCACCATGGTCAAGGAACACCACGTCCGCGTTTACAAGAGCGAGGAAAACCTGCCGCGCGAGGACCAGCTCGCCTACAAGATCGCGAAGGTCGCGGCCGATCCTGTCGCCGTTTCCGACGAGGTCACCGACATGGTGATCAACCGCGTGATCGACAACGCCTCGGTGGCCATCGCCTCCTTGAACCGCGCGCCCATCGTTGCAGCGCGCGCCCAGGCACTGACGCACGGACCCACCACCGGCGGCCAGGGATCCAAGGTCTTCGGCATCGAGGAGCGGGTATCCCCTGAGTGGGCAGCCTGGGCCAACGGCGTCGCTGTCCGCGAGCTCGACTACCACGACACCTTCCTGGCAGCGGACTACTCCCACCCGGGCGACAACATCCCGCCCCTCCTGGCCGTCGCCCAGCACGTCGGCTCCAGCGGAGCGGACCTGGTCCGCGGCATCGCCACCGGCTACGAAATCCAGGTGAACCTGGTCAAGGCCATCTGCCTGCACAAGCACAAGATCGACCACGTGGCCCACCTCGGCCCGTCCGCCGCCGCCGGCATCGGCACCCTGCTGGGCCTCGATGTGGAGACCATCTTCCAGTCCGTAGGCCAGGCGCTGCACACCACCACCGCAACCCGCCAGTCCCGCAAGGGCGAGATCTCCACCTGGAAGGCCCACGCCCCGGCCTTCGCCGGGAAGATGGCCGTCGAGGCTGTGGACCGCTCCATGCGCGGCCAGACCTCCCCTGTTCCGATCTACGAAGGTGAAGATGGCGTCATCGCCTGGATGCTGGACGGACCCGACGCGTCCTACATGGTGCCGCTGCCCACGCCCGGCGAGGCCAAGCGTGCCATCCTGGACACCTACACGAAGGAACACTCCGCCGAGTACCAGGCGCAGGCGTGGATCGACCTGGCGCGGAAGCTCCACGGCGAACACCCCGAGGTGACCGACCCCGCCAACGTGAAGTCGGTGCTGATCAAAACCAGCCACCACACCCACTACGTGATCGGCTCGGGCGCGAACGACCCGCAGAAGTACAGCCCCACGGCCAGCCGCGAGACGCTGGACCACTCGATCCCGTACATCTTCACGGTCGCACTGCAGGACGGCGCCTGGCACCATGTGGACTCTTACGCTCCGGAACGCGCAGCCCGGCCGGACACCGTTGAGCTGTGGCACAAGGTCACCACGGTCGAGGACCCGGAATGGACCCGCCGCTATCACTCCCTGGACATCGCAGAAAAGGCCTTCGGCGGTTCCGTGGAGATCACGCTCAACGACGGCACGGTCATCACTGACGAGATCGCCGTTGCCGACGCCCACCCGCTCGGTGCCAGGCCGTTCGCCCGGGAACAGTACGTCGACAAATTCCGGACACTTGCCGCGGGGCTGGTGGCGGAAGAGGAGATCGAACGGTTCCTCGCCGCCGCAGCCCGGCTCCCGGAACTGGCCGCCGGCGAGCTGGACCAGCTCAACATCACGGCAGCCGACGGCGTCATCGACCTCGCAGCAGCACCGAAGGGACTCTTCTGATGCTGTACTCGAAGGTCACTCCGGAACAGAAGCGGATCCGGTTCCGCGAGCTCCTGGCGTCCGGGACCATCCAGCAGTTCCCCGGCGCGTTCAACCCGCTCTCGGCCCGGCTGATCGAGGAGAAAGGCTTCGCCGGTGTCTACATTTCCGGCGCGGTCCTGGCCAACGACCTCGGCCTGCCGGACATCGGCCTGACCACGCTCACCGAGGTGGCAACCCGGGCCGGGCAGATCGCCCGGATGACCGACCTGCCCTCCATCGTGGACGCCGACACCGGCTTCGGCGAGCCCATGAACGTTGCCCGCAGCGTCCAGGAACTCGAAAACGCCGGCCTGGCCGGCTGCCACATCGAGGACCAGTTCAACCCCAAACGGTGCGGCCACCTCGACGGCAAGAACGTGGTGGACCTGGACACCGCCGCCAAGCGCATCCGCGCCGCGGCGGATGCCCGGCGCGACCCCAACTTCCTGATCATGGCCCGGACGGATATCCGCGCCACGGACGGGCTGGAAGCGGCACAGGAGCGCGCCAAGGCACTCGTCGAGGCCGGGGCGGACGCCATCTTCCCGGAGGCCATGAAGGATCTCAGCGAATTCCAAGCCATCCGTGATGCAGTGGATGTACCGATCCTGGCCAACATGACCGAGTTCGGCAAGAGCGATCTGTTCACGGTCGACCAGCTCCAGGGCGTCGGCGTCAACATGGTCATCTATCCGGTCACGCTGCTCCGTAGTGCCATGGGCGCCGCGGAGCGTACTCTGGAATCGATCAGGTCCGACGGCACCCAGGAGGCACAGGTAGAGAGCATGCTGACCCGTGCGCGGCTGTACGACCTTGTGGATTACGAAGCCTACAACCGCTTTGACACTGGAGTCTTCAATTTCAAGATTCCAGGTACCCACTGACCCCAACCATCCCGGACTTCCGGCTTCGGCCGGCCCACAGGCACAAGGAACGAAGGAGTTTCAGCATGGCTGAAAATGAGATCAAAAAGGGCCTCGCCGGCGTCGTGGTGGACTACACCGCGGTGTCCAAGGTCAATTCAGACACGAACTCGCTGCTCTACCGCGGCTACCCCGTCCAGGAACTGGCCGCCAGGTGCAGCTTCGAGGAAGTGGCCTACCTGCTCTGGAACGGCGAACTGCCCACGCCGGAGCAGCTAGCCGAGTTCACGGCAAAGGAACGCGCCGGACGCGCCCTGGATCCGGTGGTCAAACAGGTGATCGACGCCCTGCCCACCACCTCCCACCCGATGGATGTCTGCCGGACAGCAGCATCGGTCATGGGCGCACGGCACCCACTCGCCGAGGACTCCTCGCGCGAAGCCAACCTGGCCAAGGCCATGGATCTGTTCGCCGCGATGCCCGCCGTCGTGGCCTACGACCAGCGCCGCCGCCACGGCCAGGACCTGGTTGAGCCCCGCGATGACCTGGGGTACGACGCCAATTTCCTCTGGATGACGTTCGGCGAGGAGGCCGTCCCCGAAGTGGTCGACGCCTTTAATGTCTCCATGATTTTGTACGCGGAGCACTCCTTCAACGCTTCCACGTTCACGGCCCGCGTGATCACGTCCACCCTGTCGGACCTGCATTCGGCCGTGACCGGCGCCATTGGCGCTCTTAAGGGAACGCTCCACGGCGGCGCCAACGAAGCCGTGATGCACACCTTCGACGAGATCGGCATCCGGCCGGAGGAATCCCTGGAGGACGCCGCCGCCCGGGCGAAGGCGTGGATGGAGGATGCCCTGGCCCAGAAGAAGAAGGTCATGGGTTTCGGCCACCGTGTCTACAAGCACGGCGACTCGCGCGTCCCCACCATGAAAGCCGCGCTGGACAAGATGATCGCCCACTACGGCCGTCCGGAACTCCTGGGCCTCTACAACGGGCTGGAGACCGCCATGGACGAGGCCAAGGGAATCAAGCCGAACCTCGACTACCCCACCGGCCCCACGTACCACCTCATGGGCTTCGACACTGATACCTTCACTCCCCTGTTCGTTGCCAGCCGCATCACCGGCTGGACCGCGCACATCATGGAACAGCTCGATGCCAACTCACTCATCCGTCCGTTGAGCGAGTACAACGGCGAGGACGAACGGCACCTTTCGTAAAACTGTTTTCGGCAAGCACAGCACGTTCGACGGCAGGCCGGTCACCTTCACAGGTGGCCGGCCCGCCGTCGTAATGCGTCGCTGTTCACCACATCCAGGAACCTCACCCCGGGAGCAGCGGCCGGTTAGAGATTGCGCAAAACACTCACCGAAGACGCCACCGTTTCGTTGTCGGGGTTGAGTGTGACCACGATGTCCACTGTGCCGCCTTCCAGGACCGGCGGTAGCCAGTGGTCGGCGTCCTGCCACATGCGCTCCACCGGCAGAGCGAGCACATCAAACCACTTGGGCGCGATCTCAAGGCTTTCGGACGGCTCCCCCTGCCAGCGGCGGGTTGTGAACAGGGTGGTATGCATATTCCATTCGGGGCGGGCGGGAAATACGAATTCCACGACGCCGGCAGGGCGCAGGTCCCGCTCCAGCACCGTCACCCCGGCCTCTTCCTGGACTTCCCGGCAGGCGGCTTCGGCGTGGCTCTCCCCCGGCTCCACATGACCGCCCAGCCCAACGATCTTGCCACGGCCGAATCCGGTCTTCTTGAGGCCGAGCAGGACCTCTGTTCCACCGTCTCGACGATCGCGGAGCAGGAAACAGAGGGTGACGGGGGTCGAGGTCATGGCAACCAGACTAACCCGGGATTTCAGCCAAGCGCCCGCGGGTGGGCCGCGGCGTAAATCTCGCGCAGGGTATCGGCCGTGACCAGCGTGTAGACCTGCGTGGTTGTGACCGAGGCGTGTCCCAGGAGCTCCTGGACCACCCGGACATCCGCCCCGCCTTCCAGCAGGTGCGTGGCAAAGGAGTGGCGGAGGGTGTGGGGGGAAACGTCCTTGGTGATGCTGGCCTTGTCCGCCGCGGCTTTGAGGATGGTCCAGGCGCTTTGCCTGCTGATGCGCCCGCCGCGGGCGTTCAGGAACAGCGCCGGCGTGCCCTTGCCCTTGGCGGCGAGCAGCGGCCGTCCGCGCACCAGGTAGGCGTCAAGGGCACGTGCGCCGTAGGAACCAAGGGGCACCAGGCGTTCCTTGGACCCCTTGCCGAACAGCCTGACGATCGCCGGGCCGGCCTGGTCCGGCTGCAGCGAAATATCGTCGACGTCCAGGCCCACCGCCTCGCTGATGCGTGCGCCGGTGGAGTAGAGGAATTCGAGCAGGGCCCGGTCCCTCAGGCCTGTTGCCGTGTCCGTGCCGGCCGCTTCGAGGATCCGGGTGACCTCGTCGACGCTGATTGCCCTGGGCAGCCGCTTGCCGGGCATCGGCGGGTGGACATCGCTGGCGGGATCCGCCGTCGTGATTCCTTCCAGAGCCCAGAACTTGTGCAGGCCGCGGACCGCCACCACGGTCCTTGCAGCGGACCTGACGCCGAGGGCTGTCCCGCCGTCGGAGCCGTCGGAGAGTGCCTGCACGAACCCGGTGACGTGCCGGCGGGTGACCTCGCCGGGGCGCTCAGGGCCGCACGCGGCGAGGTAGTTTGCGTAGCGGGCCAGGTCCCGGCGGTAGGCGGAGAGCGTGTTCGCTGCGAGCCCGCGCTCCACGCCCATGTGCTGGAGATAGTCGTTGACGGCGCGGTCAATGGCATTGCGCGGCCGGTCAGGCTGGGTGTGCGCAGGTGCGGCTATCGAAGCCGGGGCAACGGGACGTTCCGCCAGTGTGTTCTCGGCACCGGTACGTTCCGGCGCGGGAGTGACGGTGCTGCCCATCAACGCTGGCTAGGATGGGCGGGCCAGGGGGCGTTTGCCGGACGCAGATGCTCGAAGCCGTCGGCACGGGCAGCCGCCGCGGCAAGAATTCCGACGACGGCGGACGGGTTGTGCAGCCTGCCCGCCAGGACGGCCGCCACCGCTTCGTCCAAAGGCGTCCAGTGCAGTTCGATCTCGGCTTCCTCATCCGTGCGGACGTGGAGTTCGTGACCGGGCACGTCGCTCAGACCCCGGGCCAGGTAAATACGGATCGCCTCACTGGAGGATCCCGGTGAGTTGAAGAAGTCCGCCAGCACGTTCCAGGTCCCGGCCACCAGGTCCGCTTCCTCAGCAAGCTCGCGAGCGGCGCCCACTACGAAGTCCTCGCCCTCGACGTCCAGCAGCCCGGCCGGGATCTCCCACAGGTCCATGCCCACGGGATGCCGGTACTGCTTCATCAGGAGCACCTCGCCGGCGTCATTCATCGGCAGGACGGCCACCGCCCCCGGGTGGTCGATGTAGTCACGGACCAGTTCGTCGCCGTGTTCACTGAGCTGGAAGCTGTCGCTGACAACGTCCCAGATGCGTCCTTCGTACACCTTCCGGGACGACAAAAGACGGCGCGGGCTCGGCGCATCCGAAACCTGCCGTGCAGCATTGGGGGTTTCAGGCATACCGGGCATCGCGCCGTCCTTTGATTTAGTTGGTGTTTACTTGGCCGAGACCTTGCGGGCAGTGCCGCCGGTCTCAGCCGGTGTTTCCGCACTGGTTGTTGCCGCACCCTTGGCGGCGGGAAGGACGTCCCCGCCCTTCTGGTGGTCCAGGGCGGCCTTGACCAGGCCCGCGAACAGCGGGTGCGGCCGGGTGGGCCGGGAGCTGAGCTCCGGGTGCGCCTGGGTGGCCACATAGTACGGGTGGACTTCACGGGGAAGCTCCACGTACTCCACGAGCTTGCCATCCGGGGATGTTCCGGAGAACACGAGGCCCTTCGACGCGATCTGGTCACGGTACTTGTTGTTGACTTCGTAGCGGTGACGGTGCCGTTCGCTGACGGTGGTCTTGCCGTAGGTCTCGGCGATCACGGAACCTTCGTCGAGCTTGGCTTCGTAGAGGCCAAGGCGCATGGTGCCGCCAAGGTCGCCCTTGCCGTCGACGATGTCCAGCTGCTCTTCCATAGTGGCGATAACCGGGTACTTGGAGTCCGGTTCGAATTCGCTGGACGATGCGCCTTCGAGTCCCACCACGTTCCGGGCGTACTCAATGACCATGCACTGCAGGCCCAGGCACAGGCCCAGGACCGGCAGCTTGGTTTCGCGGGCGAACTTCAGCGCGCCAAGTTTGCCTTCGAGGCCGCGGATGCCGAACCCGCCGGGCACGCAGATGGCGTCAACGCCGAAGAGTGAGTTGACCGCTCCCTCGTGGGTTTCGCACTCGTCCGACGGGACCCAGCGGATCTTGACCTTGGTGTCGTTGGCGAACCCGCCGGCACGCAGGGCCTCAGTGACCGACAGGTAGGCGTCCGGCAGGTCGATGTACTTGCCGACCAGGGCGACTTCAACCTCGTGCTTGGGGTTGTGGACCGCTTCGAGCAACTTGTCCCAGCTGGTCCAGTCAACATCCTTGAACGGAAGATCAAGGGCACGGACGATGTAGGAATCCAGGCCCTGCGTGTGCAGGGTCTTCGGGATGTCGTAGATGCTCGGGGCATCCGGGCAGCCGATGACAGCGTCGATGTCGACGTCGCACATGCGGCCGATCTTGTCGCGCATCGGCTGCGGGACTTCGCGGTCCGAACGGATCACGATCGCCTCCGGCTGGATGCCGATGGAGCGCAAGGCGGCAACGGAGTGCTGCGTCGGCTTGGTCTTCAGTTCCTGCGACGGGCCAATGTACGGCACGAGGGAGACGTGCAGGAAGAAGACATTTCCGCGGCCGATGTCCTGGCGCACCTGGCGGGCGGATTCTAGGAACGGCTGCGACTCGATGTCGCCTACGGTGCCGCCGATCTCGGTGATGATGACGTCCGGGGCGTTCTTGCCCTCGGCGGGCAGGCGCATGCGGCGCTTGATTTCATCGGTGATGTGAGGAATGACCTGGACGGTGTCGCCGAGGTACTCACCGCGGCGTTCCTTGGCGATGACCGTGGAGTAGACCTGGCCGGTGGTCACATTGGCCGAGCCCTCGAGGTTCTCATCGAGGAAGCGCTCGTAGTGGCCGACGTCGAGGTCCGTTTCGGCACCGTCGTCAGTCACGAAGACTTCGCCGTGCTGGAAGGGGTTCATCGTGCCCGGATCCACGTTCAGGTAAGGATCGAGCTTTTGCATAGTTACAGACAAACCGCGTGCCCGCAGCAGGTGTCCGAGGCTCGAAGCCGTCAGTCCCTTGCCTAGCGAGGACGCCACACCGCCGGTGACGAAGATGTGTTTGGTCGTCTTGGACGAGCCCGGGAACCGGGAATTTACACGGGAATTTGATCGCTGCACCACGGAATTCGAGCCTATCATCAATTGAGCCTTCCACGGGTCGAAAATCGGATTCCCCAAATGCTTCAGTCTCCCGTGCCGTCCCCCTACGATCAAGGGGTGACCACCGAGGATCTGTCCGGCGAAACCCCGGAACACCCGCAGGACCTGGCCCGGGCGGGCCCCCGCCCCGTCTTCAGGTCCCTCGCGCTCGACTCAATCCCGGTCCCGGACTATGCCGATGTGATTGTTGTCCCAGTACCGGCAGGGTGCCCTTCCGATCCGCGGGTCTGGGCGGAGACGCTCTTCTCGCCGACGTCAATGCCGGCATGGGTGACGGCCCTGATGGGCCTGCGCCAGGCCTTGGTGGGCCTGGTCGGAATCAACAGGACCCCGCAGGGTGTCTTCGCCGTCTCGGATGTCCGCGGCGAGGAGGCGCTCATCAGCGCCGACGACAAGCACCTGGACTTCCGCTGCGGGGTGGCGTTCGACGCCGGAGCCCGGCTCCTTCGGGTCACCACCACGGTGCGGCTCAAGGGCTGGCGGGGCCGGCTGTACTTCGCGCCGGTCCGCGTGCTGCACCCCGTGGTGGTGCACGCGATGATGGTCCGGGCGGCGGGCCGCCTGCAGCATCCCTAGGCCGCGCCTCCCACTTCCCGCCCTCAGGCCCGCTGGGGCAGCAGCTTGGCGTCGTCCAGGAGCTCCTGGGCGTGCGCCTGGGCTGTCTCGGAATCCTCCTGGCCGGCAAGCATCCGGGCGAGCTCCTTGACCCTTTCGGGGCCATCGAGCAGCCGCACGTCGCTGGAGGTGAACCCGGTGGCGGTGCCGCCGTCGGCCCCCCTGACCGATGTTTTGGTGACGGTGATGTGCTGGTCCGCGAACGCCGCGACCTGAGGCAGGTGCGTGACCACCAGGACCTGCACATGCTGAGCCAGCATGGCCAGCCGGCGGCCGATCTCGACGGCGGCCCGTCCGCCCACTCCGGCGTCCACTTCGTCGAACACGAAGGTGGGCACCGGATCCACTGCGGCGAGCACCACCTCGATGGCCAGCATCACGCGGGACAGTTCACCGCCGGAGGCGCCCTTGCCCAGCGGACGGGCCGGCGCACCGGAGTGTGGCTGGAGCAGGAACGAGATCTCGTCCGCGCCGTACGGCATCAGCTGGGCGGCGGGCTCGATGGTGATCACCAGGGTCGCGTCGGCCATGGCCAGCGCCTTCAGTTCGGCGCTGACCCGTGCGGAGAGATCCTTGGCGGCCTTGCCACGGACCTTGCTGATGGCGGCGGCCTGCTTCTTCAGTTCCGCCTCGGTCCGGGCGACCTCCGCGTCCAGCGCCTCGATCCGGGTGGAGTCGTCCTGCAGTTCGTCGAACCGGACGCGAGCGTTCTCCGCCCACACCAGGACCTCGTCGATGCTTGGGGCATACTTGCGGACCAGCTTGGCCAGGGCGGCGCGCCGGTCCTCGATTTCCGCCAGCCGCTCCGGACCCTCTGAGTCCAGCCCTGCCTGGTAGCTCGCCAGTTCCGTGGCGATGTCGTTCAGCAGGAAGCCCACCTCGGCCAGGCGGGCAGCTGCCGCGCCGAGTTCGGCGTCGTGCTCAGCCACATGTTCCAGGGTCCGCTTAGCAGAGTCCACCAAGGTGGTGGCGTCGCCCTCATCACCGTAGTCCTCCGCGATGAGCGCCTGGTGCGCGGTGTTTGCCGCAATCCTGAGTTCTTCGACGTTGGCCAGTTTCACGGCCTCCGCCTTGAGCGACTCGTCCTCGCCCGGCTGCGGGTCCACCTCATCGATTTCAGCCAGCGCGATCTCCAGCGACTCTGCTTCCCGCAACCTGTCCCGTGCTGCGCCCCGCAGCGTGTCCAGCTCCGCCTGGCTGGCTTTCCAGTGGCTGAACAGGGCCTGGTATGTACCCAGCGGGCCTGCCAGGGTGTCGCCGGCAAACTTGTCCAGGGCACCGCGCTGGGCAAGCGCCCCCTTCAGCCTGATCTGGTCCGACTGGCCATGGACCACCACCAGGCTTTCGCCGATCTCAGCAAGGACCCCCACGGGGGCGGCGCGGCCGCCAAGGTACGCACGGCTGCGTCCATCCGCACCTAGGCGGCGGGCAAGGATCAGTTCAGCGCCGCCGTCGAACTCCTCCACCTCCGCACCCGCTTCCAGCGCGCGTACGACGGCCACGTGTCCGGCGTCGAGTTTGAGCACGGCCTCCGCGGAGGCGCTTTTCGCGCCGCTCCGCACAGCGCCCGCATCCGACCGGGCACCCAAAAGGAGTCCGACGGCGGTGACCACCATGGTCTTGCCGGCACCGGTCTCACCGGTCACCACGCTGAGGCCCGGGCCGAGCGGGAGGGTTGCGTCGGTGATGACGCCGAGGTCGCGGATTCTCAGTTCTTCAAGCATGGTTCACTTCGCAGTCGTCGGATCAGTCTCGGACGTCCCGGCGGGCCGGGGACCCGTAGGCGGCATCATGGGCCTGGGGGTACGGATGATGGGTACGGGCCCGGTATGGACGGACTCTGCCTGCGGCATGGGCCCGCGCCAGCCGTGGATGGGGAGCTGGAATTTACGGACCAGCCTCGCCGAAAACGGTGTCTGGTGCGTCCGCGCCAGCCTGACCGGCGTGGCCGAGCGGGTCACTTCGACGCGGGCGCCCGGCGGGAGGTCCACCGAACGGCGGCCGTCACACCACAGGACACCCTGGGCATCGGTCCGGTTCAGGACCTCCACGGCCAGCCGGGAACGGGGCGAGACCACCAGCGGCTTGGCGAACAGCGCGTGGGCGCTGATGGGAACGATCACCAGGGCTTCGACTTCCGGCCACACCACCGGGCCGCCGGCGGAGAAGGCATAGGCGGTTGAACCGGTGGGCGTTGCCATCACCACGCCGTCGCAGCCGAATGACGAAAGCGGGCGCTCATCGACTTCGGTGACCACCTCGAGCATCCGTTCGCGGTTGCCCTTCTCGATGGCGGCCTCGTTCAGGGCCCACGTGTGCCAGATTTTCTGTCCCCTGACCCAGACCTGGACATCGATGGTCATCCGTTCTTCCACGGTGTAGTCGCGGCTCGCGATCCATTCGACGGTCTGGGCAAGGTCGGCCCGTTCGCTTTCAGCGAGGAAACCCACATGCCCAAGGTTGACGCCCAGAAGAGGCACGTCCACTTCCCTGACGAGTTCGGCGGCGCGGAGGATGGTGCCGTCCCCGCCGAGGACCATGACCAGTTCGACGTCGGGCAGCTGGATATGGTCGTGGAGGATCTCCACGGGGTCTTCGAGCCTGCCGAAAAGCGCCTCCATGTCCTCGAGCTCGGATTTTTGCATCACAGGGACAATGCCTGAGGCATGCAGCTGGATGCACGCCTCCCAGGCAGCCTTCAATGATTCCTCGCGGCCGGTGTGGGCAAGGACCAGTACACGCCTGCTCATCGGGTTCCGCTTTCTAGTGGTTCGGCCAGATTGTTCCGAGCAACGCAGCAACGGCTGCGTCCCGCTCTTCGATCTTAGGCAAGACTGTGGTGATCCTGCGCTTTATCCACAGGAAGTATTCGACGTTTCCGTCCTGGCCCGGCAGCGGGCTTGCCGCGAGGCCGTGCAGATCGAGTCCGGCGTCCAGCGCCGCATTGGCGACTTTCTCCACCGCCATCCGGCGTTCGCGCTCGGAATTCACCACGCCGGTGCGGCCCAGGCGGTCCTTGCCGATCTCAAACTGCGGCTTCACCATCAGCACCAGGTCGCCGCCGGGATGCGTGCATGCCGCGAGCGGCTCCAGGACCAGGGTCAGCGAGATGAACGACAGGTCTGCGACGGTCAGCGCGGCCGGGCCGCCGATTTCATCCGGCGTCATGTAGCGCACGTTGAGGCCTTCGTGCACCGACACGCGTGCGTCGTTCCTGAGCTGGGGAACCAGCTGGCCATGCCCGACGTCGACAGCGACCACGTGTTCCGCGCCGCGCCTAAGCAGGACTTCCGTGAAGCCGCCGGTGGAGGCACCGGCGTCCAGGCAGCGTTTTCCTTCCGCGGTGATTTCCGGGAAGGCGTCCAATGCCCCGGCCAGTTTGTGGCCGGCCCGGCTGACGTAGGTGTCCTGACCGTCGTCGGCGATGTCCAGGGGTGTGAGGTCGTCCACCTGGGTGGAGGCTTTTGCGAAAACGGTGCCGTCCGAGCTGACTTTGCCTTCGGCAATCAGTCGCGCGGCATGGGTGCGTGATCTCGCCAGTCCCCGGGTGACGAGCATTTGGTCCAGCCTGGCCATCCTCAGTCGTCACCCGCAGCCGACGGGTCGTCTTCGTTCAGGGCGTCCAGCAGTGCATCGTGTAGTGCCGAATAGGCCTCCGCGTGCCCGCCAACGGGCAGCTCCGGAATGTCGGCCAGGCGGCCCAGCACAGCGGCAACTGTGGCGTCCTGGAGTGCGCCCGTGTTGTGGCCGGCCGGCTCGCCGTTGCCAGTCGGAGCTGCAGGCCAGCTGACCCCAGCCCGATCTGAGTCCGTTTCCGGAAAATTGTTCGGCTCGGTCATATTCCCAGTCTAGTGAGTCGGCTTAGTGCGTCAGCCAGTCGACGGCCGGCGCCAGAGGAGCGGCTGCCTGCGGATTGGCTGTCCACCACGCCGAGCAGGCCGCACGCCACGAGTCCAGGTCCCCCGGAACTCCGCTGATGTGGACTGCTTCCCCCCGTACGACGGCGGAGGCCGCACCGCAACGGAACGTGCCGCCGTCGTGCTCCTCTACAACGGGGTACGGGCGGTACAGATCGCTGAGGTCATTGATGAGGTAGTCAGGCCGCTCGGCCGTGCGGGCGGCGAGAATCGACTCTCGGGTGTCGACGCCGGTGAGCACCGCCACGGTGGCGAACCCGGCGTTGTTCCCGCCGAGGATGTCGGTGTCCAGCCTGTCGCCGACAACGAGCGGCCGCTCGGAATTGAGCCTCTTGGCGGCGGTGCGGAACAGCGGGGCCTCGGGTTTTCCGGCAACCAGCGGCCGCTGCCCGGTGGCCGCCGCCACGGCAGCCACCAGCGTTCCGTTGCCCGGAGCGATGCCGCGGGCCTGCGGGATGGACATGTCCGTGTTGGTGGCCACCCAGAGGGCGCCGCCGGCAATGACGTACGAGGCTTCGGCGAGGTCTTTCCAGCCGATCTCAGGATTGAAACCCTGGACCACGGCCACCGGATTTTCCTTTGCGCTGTGAACCGGGGTCAGCCCCACCAGCTCCACCTCGTGCGCCAACGCCGGGCTGCCTGTTACCAGCACCCGGGCCCCTGCAGGGAGGAGCCCGGCCAGCAGCTCGCCGGCGGCCTGCGACGAACTGACAACCTGTTCGTCTTCAGCGGGAGCGCCAAGATCTCGCAGGTGCGCCGCCACTTGCGCGGGTGTCCGGGAGGCGTTGTTGGTCACGTAGCCAAGCCCTACGTCGATTCCGGCCAGGTGGCGGAGTGCCTCCACGGCACCCGGAATCGCGTGGGGGCCGGCATAGACAACACCGTCGAGGTCCGACAGCAGGGCATCGAACCTTGAGATCAATGAATCAGCGCTCATGCGCGGCTATTCCTTCTGGCTGTCCGACTGTGCGGAATCCGTATCGCCGGCACCGGGGGCGCCTTCGTCGGTACCTGCTTCGTCGGTGCCGGCTTCATCGGTGCTGGCTTCATCGGTGCTGCGGGCCTCGAACTCGTCTTCCTCCACGGAGTCCTCGTCCGATTCAGCGTCGTCGGACTCAAAGTAATCGGACTCGGCATCGTCGGAACCTTCATCGAGAGCGGCGGCGTCGGACGCGGCGGCCTCGACAACGGCTGCCTGAGTTGCGTCCTGAACGGCCGCGGAGGGGGCGGGAGCGCTGTCAGCCTTCTGCTCGGCGAGCAGGCGGCGCCGTGCTTCCTCCTCGCGGGCTTCCTCTTCCTCGTCCCAGCCAAGGTCGATGATGTCGGGTTCCTCGTCGCCTCCGAGACCGAGCGCATTCTCCGCAACAACGGCCTGGCGCTGCCACTTCCCGGCTTCCTGTTCGCGGCCTGCAGCTGTAAGGGCATCCGCGTAGGCGCGGAAGAGACGCGGGCTGTAGGAGAAGGCGCGGTTGATGTCCAGCTGGGCGATTTCCAGTTCGGCCACGGCAGCATCCAGCTGGCCAAGGTCCGTGCGGGCACCGGCGGCCACGATGGCTAACTCAACCTTGCCGGGTGCGTCGAGGTCGTTGGCTTCCTCGGAGCGTGCGACGTCGAGGGCGCGGTCGGGACGGCCCAGGCCCCGCTCGCAGTCGGCCATGACAGGCAGGTGCACGTTGGAGCCGCTGATCCGGCGGTACGTGCGGAATTCCCGCAGGGCTTCGCCGTAGTGGCCCGCGGCGTAGGCGGTCAGGCCTACGGCTTCGCGGACTGCAGACAGTCGTCCGCCACGGCGGCTGGCAGCAAGGGCGTGCTGGAACGCGAGTTCCGGTTCTTCGTCGATGAGGCGTCCGGCCATTACCAGGTGGCGCGCAACCCACTCCGCGCTCTTGGCTTCGAGGGTCTTGATCTCGTGTTTGGTAGCGCGGTCCAGCTCCTGGCCCGTGACGTCATCGTCGATCTCGGGAGAACGCTCACGGTCAGGACGATTGGCGCTGCGCAGGTCGCGCGCGTTCGGGACACGGGTGGGACGGTCCTCGGGACGGTCGCGGCCGAACTCGCGGGGACCTGATTCGCCACGGTCAAAGCTCCGGGGGGCGCGTTCCCGGCGGTCACCGAAAGGCTTGCGGTTGTCACCGCCGCCAAAGGTGCGCCGTTCGCCGTCGCCTTCACGGCGCGGACGGTCACCGTACGGCTTGCGGTCGCGGTCCCCCGCACCAAAGCTGCGACGCTCTGCTCCGCCCTCACGGGACGGGCGGTCACCGAACGGCTTACGATCCCGGTCTCCCGCACCAAACGGTTTACGGTCACGGTCGCCGCCACCCTCACGGGACGGACGCTCACCAAACGGCTTACGATCCCGATCCCCCGCACCAAACGGCTTACGGTCACGGTCGCCCGCACCAAACGGCTTACGATCCCGGTCACCGGCACCAAACGGCTTACGATCCCGGTCACCGGCACCAAACGGCTTACGATCCCGATCCCCCGCACCAAACGGCTTACGGTCACGATCGCCGCCACCCTCACGGGACGGACGCTCACCAAACGGCTTACGATCCCCTGTCCCCTCGCGCGACGGACGCTCGCCACGGTCATCCTTGGCGCGGAATCCGCGGGGATCGCCACCTGAATTATTTGATGCCCGGAACGGGCCGCCACCTGAAGGCCGCCCGCCTCCGTAACTGCCGCGATCTTTGCCGCTTCGATTTCCGCCGTTGTGCTCAGCCATGTTGGATTCCTCCTGTTGTGAGCCGACCACTGGCGCAATCGCAGCCGCTCTTATCCGTGTTTCGTTTTCCTACGCAACCCGAAATAAAGCGCTTCCAAGTCCGTACATCTCATGCAATTCTAGGCGAGTCGCCGCTCACGAACTAACCGTCCCGGCCCCGCAAGGCACTCTCGTGTCAAGCCTCACAAGGCCAACGAATCCAGCTCAGTAGCGAGCCGGTTCTTCCTTCGGTCTGGTGCACGAAACCTGGGGACACTGGACCGAGGCGCGCGCCAGTGCAATGGAGGAACGGGTTCCCGGATCCCAGCTAAATCTCAGGGCGACGCTCTCTCACTTTTCACGGGAAAATCCCGGATGCCCGCTCACTTTTCGCGGGAGAATCGCGGACGCTCTCTCGGTTTCCGTTGAATGACGACGGCGGTGTGGGGCTTGGCTGCCCGGCCGGCCTGTGCAGGGAGTGAGAGCGGGTTGGGGTTTTCGGTGCAGGATGTGGGAGAGGGTTGGGGTTTTCGGTGCAGGATGTGGGAGAGGGTTGCCCGATAGGGTGCAGGATGTGGGAGGGGGTCCTGGCTGTTCGGGTTTTTGGTGGTGGGCCGGTGTGGGGGTGGGCCGGTGTGGGGGTGGTT